>JAVEYE010000021.1:0-21653 GCA_034003665.1 Rhodospirillales bacterium
ACCCTCTCCGCGCCTTTTGCAATCTCGGTGGCGCCGCAGTATCTAGCAGTAACTGGTGAAGTGGATCCGCCGACCGCATCGCTTCAGACCCGACCAGGAAACCGCCCATGCGCCACCGCCTCGTCGGTCTCGTCTCCCTAGCCGGCAGCCTGCTGCTCACCGCAGCGTGCGCCTACCATGGGGATGCCGGCAACCCGATCGCCCGCGGCCTCTCCTGGTATAGCTATTTGAACGGCGACGACATCCGCCAGCGGTGCACCCCCGGGTCACCGGAGCGTTACCGATTTGTTTATAACGGCATTTATACCGAGCAGGTTCGGTCCTACGATCTGACCACCAATGGCCAGGGCGGCCATCCGGCCTTGCGGGTCCACGTGCTGGGCGAGCGCGGCCAGATCGGCGACATGCCGTTCGACCATCCCTCTGCCTTGCTGGCTCCTTGGGAAGGGGTGGACGCCACCGTTCAACTGAGGGCGGTCGACATCGAGAACCTGCGAAACGCCATGCTGTCCGCCGGAGTCTTCCAGCCCCTGACGGAACGTCTGGAATTGTCTTCCGACACCTTTTATTGGGTGGTGACGGCGTGTACCGACGGCGCCATCCGTTTCAATGCCTTCCAATGGCCGTCACCGCGTTTCGAGCAGGCAGCGTTTCCCGATTTGCTGTTCGCCTGGGATCCCTCGGGCATTCCGGTCAACCCGCCGCGGCAGGCCAGACCGTCCGACATCCACCGCGCCCAAAGCCCATCTGACCTGCGCGAGAAGGTGCGATTCAACGTGGCCGCGAGCCGAGACGGACTGATCGGTATCGGTCGACTGTTTTAAAAGCCGCTTGCCGGCACGACGCGTCGCCCTCGCCTTCCCGCGGCAGCCTTGGGTTTGCCCGAAGGTCCTGGGAACGGAGGCACAATCGGTCAGGCCGGCCTATGATGTCTCACTTAAGGTCATTGCCGTACCGTTCCGGCTAGAGCCGCGGGCTGGGCGGCATCGACGCCAGAAATCGTTCGGCCGACCCCGCCTTCAGGAAACCAACGGCGCACCCGAGCTGGCGGTCGGCCTCGCCGCCCGGCGGCGCCGGGCAGTTCTCCTCGGCAACGGTGCCGAGGGAAGTGCGGACCGGTTGCTCGCCGGCCGTCAGGGCCCCGGGAAGGTCGGATTCGCGGGGCGCGCCCGACGGCTCGGAACCGGTAATGGCGATGTCGGGAACCACGCCGAGGCCCTGGATGGTGCGCCCGGAGGGTGCGTAATAGAGAGCGGTGGTCAGCTTCAGCGCCCCCTTGATTGGCAACGGCATGATGGTTTGCACCGACCCCTTGCCGAAGGATCGCGTCCCCATGACGATGGCGCGGCCGTCTTCCTGTAGCGCACTGGCGACGATTTCCGAGGCGGAGGCCGATCCGCCGTTGATCAGCACGACCATCGGCATGCCCATCGCCTCGTCGCCGGGCTTCGCCGCAAAGATCTGGCGGTTGCCCGGATCGCGGCTGCGCACCTCGACGATCCGACCCTTGTCGAGAAAGAGATCAGCCAATCCCACCGACTCTTCGAGAAGCCCCCCGGGATTGCTGCGAAGGTCGAGGATCAGCCCCTTCATGCGGTTCCCGAGTTGCGCCCGGATGGCCCTCACGGCCTCGCTGACGCCGTCTTCCATCCGTTCGGTGAAGCTGGCCACCCGAATGTATCCAACGTCGTCCTCGATGTGCCAGCGAACCGCCCTGACGCTGATGATGGCCCGCGTAACGACGACGTCGAAGACGGGCTCGTCGACCCTACGAATGGTCAGGCGGATGTCGGTCCCCGGTTCGCCCCGCATGCGCTTGACGGCATCCATGATCGAAATGCCGTGGATCGGATCGCCGTTGAGATGCGTGATCAAGTCACCCGGTTTCAAGCCGGACCGCTCGGCCGGCGTTCCCTCGATCGGCGACACCACCTTGACGTAGCCATCCTCAACGGTCACTTCGATGCCGAGACCGCCGAACTGTCCCTTGGTCGAAACGAAAGCCTCCTGCAGTCGTTCGGCGTTGAGGTACACGGAATGCGGGTCGAGCGACGCCACCATGGCCTCCAGGCCGGCTTCGACCACCTTTTCCGACGACACCGTCCGGGGCTCGGCTTCCAGGTCCCGAACCCCCTTGATCGCCGCATCGATCAGCAGTCGGTCATCCACCAGATGCAGGTAGTCGTTGCGCACCCGCACGAAGGCGTCCTTGAACTGCTTGAGTTCGCGCGTGTTGGCCGGGTTCGCCGCGACGTCGCGATAGACGGCGGCAAAGCGCGTCAACTCGCGGTCTGCATCGGAAGGCAGGCTACCGCCACCGCCGACAGACTGGGCCATGCGCCGCAACGAGGAGTTCTCGGGAACGCAGCCGACCAGGGCAGGCGCCAGCGCAGCCCCGATCAGGAAGCCGCCCAGGACCGTCGCCAGCCCCGAATACCGCCGGAGCCGTTTCATGGCAGCCGTCCCTCGATCATCGATCCCAATGCCTCCGCAGCGCCGCCCGCAGACACGCCGGCCCCCTGGCTCGAGCCGAAACGTTGATGTCCGGAAACCGCACACAAATCAAGAAGCGATTGATGAGAAAGATGGGGGCGGCGCCTCGCCGATCAAGAACCCGCCGGCGCCCGCCGATACAATGCCTCCAGTTCCTCGGCATCGTCGGGCTGCAGCATTTGGTCCATGGCCGGCAGAAAACCCATTTCCTCCTTCTGGATGTGGAACACCTCGCGTTCGACCAGTTCCCGGCCCAGCCGATGGAACTCCGCCCAGGCGGTCGGATCGAAGGGGTCGCCGCGGCCCGCTGCCAGTTCGGTCAGCCGGCGGGCGAGGGAGCGCATGGCGTCGTGCTCACCCCGCAGCATGGCCGGGATTCCCGGCTCGGCAAACTGCGAAAAACGGGGGAAAAGCTGCTCTTCCTCGAAGGTAAAGTGATGGTTGACCTCGTCGGTCATGTTGGCGATCACCTCGGCCAGCAATGTCGTCGCCTCGGCATCCGAGGCAACCGGCGGGCGGTCCGGGCCATTCCGCCGGAGCAGCGCCTCGAGGCGATCGAGCAGACCCAGCGTCTTGACATGGTCGTCATGCAGGGCGCGAAGAACCGCGTACGTCATCCGATACATCTGTCAGGTCCTTTCATCCGTCATGGTTCCTTGGCGGTTTCCGCCGCCTTGCCGGCATAGCCGCGCATGCGCCGCAGGGTATCGACGACGAACCACAGGAAGGCCACGGCACCGGCCAGACCGGCCAGGGCGCCGACCGCGACGACGATGCCGGCGTCGGCCAGGATGCCCGCAGCAACCAGGGCGAGGCCGCCGAAATGCCCCGCGGCATGAATCTTCAAGGGGGTTTCGACCGATACGTCCGACAGGGTCGGCGGCGTCTGGCCGGCCTTCGCGGCATTCATGGCGGCCAGGAACGGCACGATGCGTTGCAGGATCCCCATCAGAAAGGTCAGCAACCAGCCAAACAGGGCGACGAACCCGAACAGCGGCACAACGCGGTCGGGCATGCCATCCAGTGCGGCGGCGCCACCCAGGATGAGGCTTGCCGCCAGAAGCCCCCACGACGCCCGGACCAACACGAAGGAGAGGCCAAGCCGCTTGCGCATGCCCTGGGCCAGGACCGCGCCCATGGCGCGGACGTGGAGGACGACACCGACCAGACCGACCGCCGCCGCGGCCGCCAAGCCGACGGCGACACCGGCCAGGGCCGCCGCCGCGCTCAACCCTATGGCACCCGCGACAAAGGCAAACGTCAGCGTCGCCTGGGTATCGTCAGGAGAAGGACCCAGCGCGAACATCGGCACCATGAACTGGCTGTAGCCGAAGGCCAGCATGCCCATGAACCCATAGACGGCGACCACAAGGTGGACGATGGTGACGGCTTGCGGGTCGTCCAGGAATCCGCCATGCAGGTTGAAGGCCAGGGTCAGCCCCAGCCCGGCCAGGACGACCAGCGCGAGGAGGGCCGCCCAACCGTGCAGGACCAGGACGCGCATGCCTCGCGTGCGTCGCAGAACATCAGCCATCAGCAGCGCGAAGACGCCCAGCCCGGCGCCCACCAGCGCGCCGCCGACGCCGAGAACGGCGGGGTCGGCGTCGACGAAGCCGAAGACCATCAGCGCGGTGCCCGGCGCGTACAGCCAAAAGGTCAGCCGGCACGGCCACAAGCCGGCCAGTGACTGGCCCGTGACCACGGGCAGGATCTGCAACGAGGCGCCGATCGCCGTCATCACCAACACCCCCAGGGTGAGGGCGTGGACAGCGGCCAGGATCCACCCCGGCCCGCCCAGAAAATACGGTACCTGATCGGCGTCGAGAATGAGAAGCCCCCAGGCCACGCCCTGGAACACCACGGCGGCCGCGAAGAAGCGGAAGGGTATGGAGGGAGGCAGCAGGCGGCTTTGCGCCCCCATCAGGATCATTCCCGGGAACTTCATGTCGGCTTCCTCCCGCTCATGCGGACCAGGCGCAGACGGACATCCCCCTGCTCGGCGTGCAGGACTTCCCATCCCCACCCCCGTGCCGTCAGTTCGGGATAGAGGAAGATGGGATCACGGCCCAACCGAACGATGACGGCGTCGCCGGCCTCCGGCCCGGCCAGGAAGGTCAGGATGGCCACGGCCGGGCGCGGCGGCTCCAGTCCCCGCAGGTCGAGGCAGGGAACACCTCCTTCGTCGATGATCGGCACCCCGCCCACGGTCTCTATGGTTTGGTCGTTTGACATCGCCATTCCCCGTTCCCCGCGCCCACGGCTCGCTGACCCATCCGTCGGGCCAGATATGGGGCACCCGACTTTTCGGATCCTTGATCTCGCTCAAGGCAGCCGGCCGATTCGTTCACGCGCTCAGCCCATATCAGCTTCCGGCGTTTCGGCGGCCCAGTCCCGCAGCAGGCGGCCGAGATGCTCGGCTTCCGGCCTTCCCAGTTCAAGGTCGGTGAAGCGTCGCCCTTCCTGAATGCGGACCCGCAACATCACCAAGCCTCCGGCAATTTCCACTTCCTGCAAGCGGATCGTCCGGCCCCACGGCGCGGCGAACTCCTTCAAATCGACAACACGCGAAAAGATCGGCAAGACACGCCCTCCTCCGGTTCCAGCGAATGGCCCACCCTAATCCGTTTCGAGCATCCTTTCACCCCTACCCGCATGCTGGAGCGTCGCGGCAGCCAGAGATATCGATCGGCATTGCAGACCATCTTGCCGAGACGTCGCAAAAATTTCACACATTTTAGACGGTTATTTAGCGTGGGCGACAACAGGCCATGGATTTCTTCGAAATTTTGGAGGCGTGCAAAGTAAAACCTAGTGTTCGATTTACAATTTAGAAGCGTTCTCAAAACAAGAAAATGAAACTGCAACATATTTTCAAAAAAAAATTCAGGAAACCTGAAAAAGGTCTGGATTCTTCGCGGAGCGCTCGCGTATAAAATGTTACAAATTCTAAGCGTTCAAAACAGATTTGCTGCTTTCCGAGCTCCGTGCGGGACGGAGGCAGTCGAGGAAACACGGAGTACCAAGCTCATTCCGACGACGCGCTCTCCTTTCATCCCGCATGGTGGCAATCCCGGCAATGCCCGACATGGCGCCGGTCAGATCCCTGGGAACGGCGGCGTAGACGGAGCCGAATTTTCAGCCCGCGGAGCGATCCTCCGCGGGGCAACGTGAAGGAACATGCGGCCGCCCTGGGCCCGAGCGGCAACCACGAACGGGCGCAAGGACGGCGGCAACAAACGATAACGGTTCGAAGGTCTTGGAGGACAGTCCATGGCGAAAAAGATGCCGGAAACGCCGATGCTCGACCAGCTTGAGTCTGGCCCTTGGCCGAGCTTCGTCACCAATCTCAAGAGGCTCGCTCAAACGGACGACAAGCAGTATGCCGACCGGATGAAAGACCTTCTTGGTCAATTGGAATATTCCTATACGAACATCAAAGGCTATTGGAAGGGCGGCACCGTCGGCGTGCGCGGCTATGGCGGCGGGGTGATTCCCCGATTCTCCGAGGTGGCCGACAAGTTCCCCCTGTCGTCGGAGTTCCATACGCTGCGCATCATGCCTGCGCCGGGCTACCACTACAGCACCGAAGCGCTGCGCAAGATGTGCGACATTTGGGAAGAGCACGGCACCGGTCTCATCGCCCTGCACGGCCAGAGCGGCGACATCATGTTCCAGGGCGCTTCGACCGAGCAGGTCCAGAAGGCCTTCGACGCCCTGAACGAAATGGGCTTTGACATGGGTGGCGCCGGCCCCTGCCTGCGCAGCTCGCAGGCCTGCGTCGGCGCGGCCCGCTGCGAGTTCTCGTGCTATGACGAGGCCCGCGCGATGCGAATGATCGTCAACAACCTGATCGACGACCTGCATCGCCCGTCTCTGCCCTACAAGTTCAAGTTCAAGTTCTCCGGGTGCCCGAACGACTGTGCCGACGCCGTCCATCGCTCGGACGGCGCCGTCATCGGCATGTGGAAAGACGAGATCCAGGTCAACCAGCAGGAATTCAAGAAGGGCGTGGCCGAACATGGCCGCAAGCACATCATCGACAACGTCGTGACCCGCTGCCCGACCAACGCGATCAGCCTCAACGACGACGACACGGTCGAGATCGACAACAAGTCCTGTGTGCGCTGCATGCACTGCATCAACGTCCTGCCCAAGGCGTTGCGGCCGGGCAAGGTGCGGGGCTGCGCCATCCTTCTGGGCGGCAAGCATACGCTGCAGATCGGCGACCTCATGGGCGTTCCCATGGTGCCGTTCATGCGCCTTGAAACGGACGAGGACTACGAGAAGCTCAACGAGCTGGCCGCGAACATCATCGAGTTCTTCGCGGAGAACGCGCTGGAGCACGAGCGCTTCGGCGAGATGGTCGAGCGCATCGGCGTCGCCAACGTCGTCGAGGGGCTGGGCCTGGAGGTCGATCCGAACATGGTCGTCCACCCGCGCTCCAACCCGTACGTCCGCATGGACGACTGGGACGACCAGGCCGGCAAGTGGAACCAGCGCAAGGCGGCTGCGGCGGAGTGATCCGCCGCCGCGACAGCGACAAGAAGAAGGTTTGTGGAGGACAGTATGGCTGAAGCCCGTCAACCCATTGAAAGCGGTATCCCGGACCCGTTCCCCTGGATGCACCCGGCGCTGCGCAAGAACTACGGCAAGTGGAAGTACCACGATAATCCACGCACCGGCGTGCTCCACCACGTCGCCGAAAGCGGCGACGAGGTGTGGACGGTCAAGGCCGGCACCTGCCGCCAGTTGGACGTCTACACCATCCGCAAGCTGTGTGACATTGCCGACGAATTCTGTAGCGGGTTCATCCGTTTCACCACCCGCTCCAACGCGGAATTCATGGTCACCGACCCCAAGAAGGTCGAGCCGTTGATCCAACGCCTCAAGGCGGACGGCTTTCCCGTCGGCGGTACCGGCGCTTCGATCTCCCAGCTTGCCCACACCCAGGGATGGCTGCATTGCGACATCCCGGGCACCGACGCCTCGGGCGTGGTCAAGGCGGTCATGGACTCGCTCTACGACGACTTCGTCAACGAGCGTTTCCCGGCCAAGGTCAAGATCAACACGCTGTGCTGCGAGATCAACTGCGGCGGCCACGGCGACATTGACATCAACGTCCAGCACACCAAGCCGCCGGTCATCAATCACGACCTCGTGCACAAGATCTGCGAGCGCCCGACGGTGATCGCCCGCTGTCCCGTGGCAGCCATCCGGCCGGCCGTTGTCAACGGCGTGCCGTCGCTCGAGGTCGACGAGAAGAAGTGCATGTGCTGTGGCGCCTGCTATCCGCCCTGCCCGCCCATGCAGATCAACGATCCGGTCAACACCAAGATCGCCATCTGGATCGGCGGCAAGAACTCCAACGCGCGCAGCAAGCCGACCCATCACAAGCTGGTGATCTCCGGCCTGCCCAACAATCCGCCGCGTTGGCCCGAGGTTTCGGCCGCCGTGAAGAAGATTCTCGAAGCCTATCGCAAGGACGCTCGACCCTACGAGCGGGTCGGCGAGTGGGTGGAGCGGATCGGCTGGCCGCGGTTCTTTGCACTGACCGGGCTGCCGTTCACCCGCCATCACATCGATGACTGGCGTTGGGCGCGGCCGACCTGGAACACCTCCGCGCATCTTCGCTTCTAGGAGGCGGCGGCCATGAAGATCAGCGTGCTCGTCAACGAGGGGCCGTTCACACACCAGGCCTCCGATTCCGCCTATCACTTCGTCAAGGCGGCGATCGGCAAGGGCCACGAAGTGATGCGCGTGTTCTTCTACCACGACGGCGTCAACAACGGGACCAAGCTGTCGTCACCCCAGCAGGACGACCGCAACATCGTCAAGTTGTGGAGCCAGTTGGGCAAGGAGCACGGCCTGGACCTGGTGATCTGCGTGGCCGCGGCGCTCCGACGCGGCATCAATGACGATGTGCTGGCCGAGGGATTCCGCATTTCCGGGCTCGGCCAACTCATCGAAGCCGGCATGGAAACCGACCGCTTGGTCGTTTTCGGCGACTGACGGGAGAGTAGAAATGGCTGAACCTGTCACCATTCCCCCCGAAGACGACGCGACGGACGAAGACGTCAAGAAATTCATGTTCGTCAATCGGCGGGCGCCGTACGGGACCATCTACGCCCTGGAAGCGTTGGAGATGGTGCTGATCACCGGCGCCTTCGATCAGGACGTCACCGTTGTCTTCCTCGACGACGGCGTCTTCCAGATCGTCAAGGGCCAGGACACCAAGGCCGTCAACATGAAGAACTTCTCGCCGACCTATCGGGCGCTGGAGGGCTATGACATCGACAAGCTCTACGTCGAGAAAGAGTCCATCGAGGCCCGCGGCCTGACGGCCGACGATTTCGTGGTACCGGTGAAAGTGATCGCCGCCGATGACTTGGCCGGACTCATGGCCGAACAGCACGTCATCATCTCGGCGTGAGAGGAGACCGCGGCAATGCTTCACACCGTCAACAAATCGCCGTTCGAACGAACCTCCCTCGCCGCCTGCCTGCGTTATGCCCGCGAGGGCGACGCCATCCTCCTTTATGAAGACGGGGTCTACGCGGCGCGCAAGGCACAGGCGACGACAGGGGATGTCGCCGCGGCGGCCGCACGGTTTCGACTGTTCGTCCTCGGCCCCGACCTCGAGGCACGCGGCGTGCGGCAGGATCAAGTCATTGACGGCATTGGGATCGTCGACTATGGCGGGTTTGTCGACCTGGTGGCCGAACACGGGCCCGTCCAGGCGTGGTTGTAAAAGCGGCCGGAGGGTGGCAGCCCGCCGCCCCGGCCCGGTGAATTGAGTGAAGGAGATAATGTCATGGCCTATGAAGTGAACGGACAGACCATCGAGCATGACGAGGAAGGCTTCATCACTGACGTCAGCCAGTGGAGCCAGGACCTTGCCGAGTATCTGGCCAAGCTCGAAAACATCGACATGACCGACGAGCATTGGGAAGTCGTCAACTTCCTGCGCGGCTACTACAACGAATACCAGATCGCGCCGGCCATCCGCGTCCTCGTCAAGCAGATGAAGACCGCGTTCGGTCCCGAGAAGGGCAACAACAAGTACCTCTACGAGCTCTTCCCGTACGGCCCGGCCAAGCAAGCCTGCAAGATCGCCGGATTGCCGAAGCCGACGGGCTGCATCTGAGATCCGGAAACGGCGGGGGCACCGTCCCCCGCTACTTTCCGCCGGTGGCAGGGAGTCCGCTTGACATGTCTTTCCTGAGCGTTGCCTACGCGCTGTTGTTCTACGGGGCGGCCGCCGTTCTGGTCGGCGGGCTCGGCTTCAAAATCTGGTCCTATTTCGCGCTCCCGGTGCCCATGAAGGTGTTCACGGCGCCGGCGCCGAGGACCCGCTCGGGCGCCGCCTTGCGGGTTGCCCGCGAGGTCATGTTCTTCGAAAGCCTGTTTCACTCGAACAAGTGGATCTGGATTTTCGGGGCGCTGTTCCACGCCTCCCTGCTGGCCGTCCTGCTGGCCCATCTCCGCTATTTCATCGAACCGGTATGGACTTGGGTGGTGCTGATCCAGCCGATCGGCACGTATGCCGGATTTGGTCTGATCGCCGGCCTGGGCGGTCTGTGGGCCCGGCGTCTGCTCGAGGAGCGCAGCCGCTACATCAGCGGACTTTCAGATCACTTGATGCTGGCGCTGCTCATGGGCATCGGTCTGGCCGGGCTAGGCATGAAATATGTCGGGCATACCGATATCGTCGCGGTCAAGGCTTTCATGATGGGGCTTATTTATTTCGACTGGCAGCCGTTGCCGACGGATTTTTTCCTGCTGGCCCATTTGGGGCTGGTCGCGGTGCTGATGATCATCTTGCCGTTCAGCAAGCTGCTTCACATTCCCGGCGTTTTCCTCAGCCCCGCCCACAACCAAGTGGATGACGCCCGCGAACGTCGTCAACTCGCCACCTGGAACGCGGCGCTCGATGCCGTTCGCGAAACCCCGGCTGTGCACCGCGAGTAGGAGTCGACCGTGGCCAAAAAGAAATTCGACGTCCCGGAACTGGAAGAGCACCTTGCGACACCGCATCTGCGGCGCGGGGCGCTAGCCGACGTTCGCAGCCATCCGGCCAAGCCCGAACTCCAGCACGCCCTTGGTTTCCCCGGCGAACTGGTCGAGAACTGGGAGGAAAAGGCTGTCGCCAAGTTGGGCGAACTCCTCGAAAAGCACCGTTCCCTTCGAGTCTACCTCGATAGCTGCGTGAAATGCGGCGCCTGCTCTGACAAATGTCAGTTTTTCCTGGGATCAGGCGACCCGAAGAACATGCCGGTCGCCCGCCAGGACCTCGTGCGACAGATCTATCGCAAATACTTCACCGCAGCCGGCAAAATTGCGCCCGATCTGGTCGGCGCCAAGCCCCTTACCCGCGAGGTGCTTGACGAATGGTGGGTTTATTTCCACCAGTGCTCGCAGTGCCGGCGCTGTTCGTTCTTCTGCCCGTACGGCATCGACACGGCCGAAATCTCTATGGCCGCACGCGAGATTCTCGACACCATCGGCATGGGCCAGAAGTACACCAACGAGGTCGTCCTGAAGGCCCACGAGATCGGCAACAACATCGGGATCAACGCGGCTGCCCTGAAGAACACCGTCGAAGGCTTGGAAGAGGACGTCAAGGACGACACCGGTTTCGACATCCGCATGCCGGTGGACGTGCACGGCGCCGATGTCCTGTTCGTCACGCCATCTGCCGATTTCTTCGCAGAGCCGCATGTCGATGGAATGATCGGTTACGCCAAGGTCTTCCATCAGGCCGGTCTGAGTTGGACCCTGAGTTCCTACGCCTCGGAGGCCGGCAACTTCGGCATGTTCATCGGTTCCTACGAGCACATGCAGAAGCTCTCGGTCCGGGTCCGCAAGGCCGCCCAGGAACTCGGCGTCAAACGCATCATCTTCGGGGAATGCGGCCATGCCTGGCGGGCCGCCTACAGTTTCCTCAACACGACTTCGGGCCCTTGGGATTTCTTGGACCCCAAGTATCCGGTCCCGCAACACATCTGCGAATACACGTGGGACCTGATCCAGAAGGGCGGGCTCAATCTCGATCCCTCGGCCAACGACGACATGGTCCTGACCTTCCACGATTCCTGCAATCCCGCCCGCGCCGCGGGCATGGGCGGCTACCCGGGGGGACAGTTCGACATTCCCCGCAACATCATCCGGGCGACGTGCAACAAGTTCACCGACATGCACCCCGACACGATCCGCGAGAAGACCTTCTGTTGCGGCGGCGGCGGTGGCCTGTTGACCGAAGAACTGATGCCGGTGCGCATCGCAGGCATGACGCCGCGCATGCAGGCCTTGAAGCAGGTGATGGACGAGAAGGGGGTCACGCACATGGCTTCCATCTGCGCCATCTGCAAGAGCCAGTTCACCGGCGTCATGCCGCATTTCAGCATGGACCCCTACATGATCGTCAGCCTCCATCATCTGGTTGGCAACGCCATCCAGTTGGGAACCAAGGAATGAGGTCGCACTGACGCGACGCCGACAAAGCCGGCCCGGCAAGGGCCGCAAAGTGACATTGGGAAGGATGCGATGAACGAGACCGCCCTCACCTATCGCCGCTTCAAGGAAGGCGACAACCGCTATGACGATCTGACCGACAAGATCTTCAAGGCGGGACGGACCGGAAAGTGTCCGACCTACGTCCACCGGACGCCGCCGTGCCAGGGGGCGTGTCCGTCGGGACACGACGTGCGGGGCTGGATGAACGTGATCCGCGGGATCGAGCCGCCGCCGGCGGGGCAGAGCTGGCAGGAAGCCGTCTTCTGGAAGATGGTGGAGGCCAACCCGTTCCCGGCGCTGATGGGTCGGACCTGCCCGGCGCTGTGCGAGGAGAAGTGCAACCGCAACGACCTTGACGACCACGTGGGGATCAATTCGATCGAGCATTACGTGGGCGACTGGGCCTTGGCCAAGGGGTTGAAGTTCCCGAAGCCGGCCCGGGAGACCGGCAAGAAGGTGGCGGTGGTGGGCGGCGGCCCGGCCGGGCTGTCGTGCGCCTATCAACTGCGCAAGCGGGGCCACACGACGGTGGTGTTCGAGGCCAACGCCCAGTTGGGCGGCATGCTGCGCTATGGGTTGTCGGCGCATCGCTGCCCCCGTGATCTGGTGGATGCCGAGATCGGCCGGCTGCTGGAGATGGGGATCGAGGTTCGGGCCAACACGCGAGTCGGCAAGGACGTCAGCCTGGAAGCCCTGGAGAAGGAATTCGACGCCGTCTTCTGGGGGATCGGCGCGTGGTCGGGCAACCCGGTTCCGGTTCCCGGCTGGGACAAGGCCCCCAACTGTATCGACGGGCTGGCGTATCTTCGGGCCTACAACGAGGGGCGCCTGCAATACCTGACCGGACGCACGCTGATCATCGGCGGCGGCAACACGGCGATGGACTGCGCCGGGGTGAGCCGCCGGCTCGGCAACCTCAAGGGCAAGGTTGATCCGAAGCTGCTGCCCGAGCAGGTGGTGGCTGGAAAGGTCGAACATCCCGAGACGCCGGTTTCGGCGCGCGGCGCGGCCGACGTGTGGATCGTCTACCGGCGGCCGTTCGCGGCGGCGCCGGCCGACCAGCACGAGAAGGACGCGGTGATCGACGAGGGCGTCGAGATCCACGAGTCGCTCGCCCCGGTCGAGGTGATCCTGGGCGCCGACGGCCGGGCCAAGGCCTTCAAGGTGATCAAGGCCGACTGGTCGACCGGCAAAATGGTGACCATCCCCGGTTCCGAGTTCGAGATCGAATGCGATCTCATTGTGGCGGCGACGGGCCAGAGCTCGATCTTCACCGGCATCGAGGCGCTGGATAACGGCAAGGGCCTGGTCTCGGCCGATGGCTACTATCAGGTTGTGGGCAGGCCCGGCCATTTCGTGGGGGGGGACGCCATTTATCCCGACCTTCTGACCACCGCCGTCGGCCACGGCTGGAAGGCCGCCGAAGGCGTCGACAAGTACGTGCAGTCCCTCGACATGGACAAGCGCGCCAAGGTCGACGTCCATCGCTTCGACATGGAAAAGGAACTGGCGGTCTATGGTCAGGCCCCCACGGCCTACGATCACGTGCCAACCCGCGGGACCTGCGACGCGGATTTCGCCATCCACAACTACGCTGACCGCTCCGATATCGAGATCATCCCGTCGAGCCGCATGTTCCTCGGCCATTTCGCCCCGACGCCGCGCATGGTGCGCACGATCAACAAGATCGGGCCGGATTGCGTGGGCGACCGTCGCACCCGGCTCAACCCGCTGACCGAGGAGCAGGTGGTGGCCGAGGCCAAGCGCTGCATGAGTTGCGGCCTGTGCATCGAGTGCGACAACTGCGTCATCTACTGCCCGCAGAAAGCGGTCATCCGGGTCGCCAAGGACAAGCGCGCGCCTGGTCGCTATGTGGAAACCGACTACGACAAGTGCATCGGCTGCCACATCTGCAAGGACGTCTGCCCGACCGGCTACATCCACATGGGCATGGGGGAGTAAGCACGCCATGATCCGTTCGTTCAGGCTGATCGGCGCGGCGATCGCCGCGCTGGCCGTCCTGGCCCTTGGCGGGCCCCCCGCCGGCGCCGCGGACGGCCGCGTACCGCAGCCGGAATTGGCCAAGGCCAGGGGCGATGCCTGCGTCGAGCCGACCGACGTCATGCGCCGCAATCACCCGGATTTCCTCAAGACCCAGCGTGACGAGACCATGCATCTCGGCATCCGCTCGGGGAAATACAGCCTGACCGGCTGCATCGAGTGCCACGCCGCGCCCGATCCCAAAGCCAAAGAGCCTGGGGTCAAATCGATCGATGCGTTCTGCGAATCGTGCCACACCTACGCCGCGGTCAAGGTGGACTGTTGGGGATGCCATAATCCGAAGCTGACAGAGACCGGCAAGCAGGCCGCCAGCCTCGACGGCCTGATCGCCCAGCTGAAGGCCACACTTTCGGAAAAGGGGGCATCCCGATGACCAAGCGTGCCGCACCCGTCGTCGATCCCCTCCGCCGCCGGCTCCTGGCCGGAACCGCCGCCGCGGCCGCGCTGACCCTGGCCCCCGGCGTCCTGCTGATGGCGGCGCCTGCCGCCCGTGCCAAGGCGGCCGGCGAGGCGGTCAGCGAAAAGGTCCGCTGGGGTTTGCTGATCGACACCAACCGTCTTCCCCAGGCGGCCTGCGACGCCATGGTCGCCGCCTGCAATGCCGAGAACAGTCTGAGGCCGGGCAGTCGGCCCGAGGTGGGGACGCAGTGGATCCGCCGCGTCGACATCAAGGACAAGCAGACGAACGCCGCCAAGTCGCTGCCGGTCATGTGCCAGCACTGTGAGTTTCCGCCGTGCGCCGACGTCTGTCCCACCGGCGCCTCGTTCCGTCGGGCCGACGGCATCGTGCTGGTCGACAAGCACATCTGCATCGGCTGCCGCTACTGCATGCTGGCCTGTCCCTACAAGGCGCGCTCTTTCGGCTACGAAGACATTGCCGACCAACAGCCCCATTCGCCGCGCGGCAAAGGCACCGTTTCGGCCTGCACGCTGTGTGTGCACCGCATCGATGAAGGTCGGTTGCCGGCCTGTGTCGAGGCTGCCGAAAAGGTGGCGCCTGGCGCCGTGCTGTTCGGCGATCTCAAGGACCCCGAAAGCGCCATTTCGAGGCAGGTTTCCAAGTTGACGGTCACCCGTATCCGGGCGGACCTGGGCGTCGAGCCCGGCGTCCTCTACAGCGGACTCTAGGGAAGGACGGGAGCGCGATGAGCAAGGTCGAATTTCGCGAAGTCGAGGGCCGCAGCGGCGAATATTATACCCTGCTCGGCGGTCTCGCCGTCCTCGTCATCCTGGCCCTCGGCGCAGCCGCCTACACGGACCATTACGGCCACGTCGTCACCGGCATGAGCAATCAGGTCCCCTGGGGCGTGCCGCACGTCTTTGCCATCTTCCTGATCGTCGCCGCCTCGGGCGCGCTCAACGTGGCTTCCATCGGCACCGTCTTCGGAAAGCTTCTCTACAAGCCGCTGGTCCGCCTTTCCGGTCTCCTGGCCTTCGCGCTGATGGCCGGCGGCCTGTCCATCCTGGTCCTCGACCTCGGGCGACCCGATCGCCTCGTCATCTCGATGACCCACTTCAACTTCAAGTCCATCTTCGTGTGGAACATCAATTTCTACATGGGCTTCTTCGCCATCGTCGCCGCCTATCTGTGGACCAACATGGATTGGCGCCTGGCAGGCGTGTCGAAACCCGTGGGAATCCTGGCCTTCATGTGGCGCCTGGCATTGACGTCATGCACCGGTTGGGTGTTCGGATTCATCGTCGCCAGACAGGCCTGGGACGCCGCCGTAATGGCGCCCATGTTCATCGTCTTTTCATTCGCCTACGGGCTGGCCATCTTCCTTCTGGTGCTGATGGCCGCCTACGGCTGGACCCAGCGGCCGCTGGGCGATGCCGTGATCCGGCGACTCAAGAACCTGCTCGGCGTTTTTGTCGCCGGCTCGCTCTATTTCACCGCGGTTCAGCACCTCACCAACCTTTACGCCACCGAGCATCACGGCGTGGTTCGCTTCATCCTGGTGGACGGCGGCATCTTCACCGCGATGTTCTGGCTTGGCCAGGTCCTGATCGGCGGCATCCTGCCGATGATTCTGATCTGGTATCCGCAGACTTCCGGGTCGCGCCAAGCCGTGGGCCTGGCGTCGGTATTGGTCATCCTGGGCGGCTTGGCCCAAATGTTCGTCACCATCGTCGGTGGATTGGCCTACCCGCAAATCCTCTTTCCCGGCATGGACGTGTCGAGCGGGTTCTTCGATGGCGTCGTCAACGGCTATTCGCCGAGCGCCGTCGAGATCGTCCTCGGCGTCGGCGGCATCGCCATAGCCCTTCTGATGGTGACCATCGCCATCAAGTTCCTGCGTTTCCTGCCTGACAGTCTGAGCGACGCCGTCGCCGACCCCCACCATCGGGCGGTCGAGCCGTCACCGAAGGTGGCGGACGCGGCGGAAGCCGCGTAAGATCCGCTTTCGCCGCCGGCCCGCCGAAATGGGCCGGCAATCGACCAGCGGCGCGGAACGGTGCATGGCCCACATCCTGATATCGGCGGCCCACAAGTCGTCGGGCAAAACCACCATCACGCTGGGGCTGTGCGCCGCGCTCTGGCGTCGCGGGCTTGCCGTGCAACCGTTCAAGAAGGGTCCCGACTACATCGATCCCATGTGGCTCGGCGCGGCCGCCGGGCGCCCGTGCCGCAATCTTGATTTCAACACCATGCCGCCGGACGAGATCCGCCACACCTTCGCCCGCCATGCCGCCGGCGCCGACCTTGCCGTCATCGAGGGCAACAACGGCCTTTACGACGGCACCGACCTCGAAGGCACCAACAGCAACGCCGCCATGGCCAAGCTGCTGGGGGCCCCGGTGGTGCTGGTCATCGACTGCGCCGGCATGGCGCGCGGCGTCGCACCGCTGCTCCTCGGCTATCGCGCCTTCGACCCGGAAGTGCGGTTCGCCGGCGTGGTGTTGAACAACGTCGCCAATCCGCGCCACGAATCGAAACTGCGTGCCGCCGTCGAACGCTATACCGACGTTCGCGTGCTGGGCGCCATCCATCGCGCCGCCGACCTGCACATCGCGGAACGCCATCTCGGGCTCGTCCCGACGGTGGAATCCGGCGTCGCTGGCGCCAAACTGGAGACGGCGGCCGCCGCCATCGAGGAGGCCATCGACCTGGACGCCTTGGTCGGGTCGGCCGGCCAGGCCTCGACGCCCGACGCCCCGTTGGTATCGTCGAGGGCGGCGCGGGCGGTCGACGTCACCATCGCCGTCGCCCGCGATTCGGCTTTCGGGTTCTATTACGTTGACGACATCGAGGCCCTGCGGATGGCCGGCGCCGACGTCGTTTTCTTCGACACCCTGCGGGATGGGGCGCTGCCCCCCGCCGACGGTCTCATCATCGGCGGCGGCTTTCCGGAAACCCATTTGGCGGGGTTGCACGCCAACACCGCGCTGCAAGCCGCCATCCGACGGGCCATCGAGGGCGGCCTGCCCGCTTATGCCGAATGCGGCGGCCTCATGTACCTGGCCCGCCGTATCACCTGGCGGGGAGAGAGCGGCCGCATGGTCGGGGTCATTCCCGCCGACGTCGCCGTCCACGAGAAGCCGCGTGGTCACGGCTATGTCCGCCTTCGCGAAACCGAGGCTGCGCCCTGGCCGCGGACGGGCGCCATGTCGACTCCAACGGAGCTCCCCGCTCATGAATTCCATTATTCCGATCTAAGCCCCCTGGAAGGCGATGCCATCTTTGCCTACGATGTGCTGCGCGGTCACGGCATCGACGGGCGGCATGACGGCTTCGTCTTCAGGAATCTGCTGGCCAGCTATGCCCATCTGCGCCATACCGCGGGCAATCCCTGGACCCACCGATTTGTCGATTTTGTCCGTGCTTTGAAGACAACGTGAAGACAGAGAAACGAACGATGAACGCGATCCGTCCGGTTTATATCGTGGGCGCCGGCCCGGGAGATCCCGACCTGCTGACCGTCAAGGCGGCCCGCCTGCTGGAGGAAGCCGACGTCATCGTGTTCGACCGGTTGATTTCCGACGAGATCATGGCGCTTGTGCCCCCCGGCACCGCCCGTATCTATGCCGGCAAGACGGCGCACAACCACCACATGCGCCAGGAAGACATCAATGCCCTCCTGGTCAAGCTGGCCCGGGCCGGGCATACCGTGGTGCGCCTCAAGGGTGGCGATCCCTTCACCTTCGCCCGCGGCGGCGAGGAAGCCCTGCACTTGGCCCGTAACGGCATTCCATTCGAGATCGTTCCCGGCATCACGGCGGCGACCAGTTGTTCCGCCTACGCTGGAATCCCGCTGACCCATCGCGGAAAATCGCTGGGCGTGCGCTTTGTCACCGGTCACTGCCAGGGCTCGGACGAGACGCTCGATCTCAACTGGAAAAGCCTAGCCGACCCTGATACCACGCTCGTCGTCTACATGGGCCTCGCCAACCTGGACACCATCAGCGGCAGGCTGATCGACGCCGGACTGTCGCCCGCCACCCCGGCCGCCGCCATCCAGAGCGGCACCACCCTCTCCCAGCGTACCGTACTGACGACGCTGGCCGGACTGCCCGAAAAGGTCCGCCAGGAAGGGCTGAAACCGCCCACCCTCATGGTCATCGGCCCGGTCGCCGCATTGGCGTCGGAGCTGGACTGGTTCCGTCCGGCAACAGCGGCCGGCCGCGAGGCTCATGGCTAGAACCGACTGGGCGGAGGCGGCGTTGCTGCTTGCCGGGCACGGCCTGGCGGACCATCCGGACGGAGCGCTTGGGACGATGCGGCACGCCGAATCCCTGCGTGCGCGAGGGTTGTTCGCCGATGTTCGTGTCGGCTTCCTGCGTCAGGAACCCGAATTGGCGGCTGTGCTGGCGGCGTTGACCCAACCCCGCGTCTACGTGGTGCCGATGCTGGCCAGCAAGGGCTACATCGCCGACGTCGTCATGGCCGGACGCCTCAACCTCGCCGGCCCCGCAACCCGGCGCATCGCGGGGGGCCGAGAGCAGGAGCTTTGCTTCTGCGATCCGGTCGGCACGCATCCCGACATCCCGGCCCTGCTCGGCAGGCTGATCATCGCCGAATGCCATCGCCGAGAACTGGCTCCAGAGGCGACCGATGTCATCCTCGTCGGCCACGGCACACCGCGCAATCCCCGCTCGTCCTCGCGGACCCGCGAGGTGGCGGACGCGTTGTCGAAATCCGGCGTCGCCGGTCGGGTGCAGGCGATGTTCCTGGAGGAAGACCCCTTGATCGACGGCTGGAAGGACAGCACCACTGCCGGGAACGTCATCGTCGCGCCCTTCCTGTTCGGCAACTGGTATCACGCGTCGGAGGATCTGCCTCGCCGGATCGGCCCGCCCGTGGCCGGACGGCAGATCTGGTACCTGAAACCCCTCGGCGAAGAACCCGAGATCGCCAACCTTGCCCTCGCCATGGTCGAGAGGTTCGAAACGGGACGGGGCTGCGGCCAGCTTACCTAGATCTCGCGATCCAGCGCGCGGCTCAGCAGCATGTAGAGCTTGCCCATGTCCGAGGCCAGGAAGGTGGTGCTGAGCACGCCCTGGTGGTCGGCTTTCTTGGCGTCCTGCAGCAAGGCCTCGAACTGGGTCAGATAGCGGCCCACGTAGTCGCGGAACTCGCTGTCCCGGCGGTGCATCTCGCGAATCGCCGCCAGCTTTGTCTTCTCGCGGTAGCCCAGCATCTTGTGGACGAAGATGCCCTTCTCGCCCTTGTTAAAGCGGCGCCAGTCCTCGTCGGTGATCGGCGTTTCCATCAGCCGGCTCATGTCGACCGCGATGGATTGCAGGCGCTCGGAGATGAAGGTGGCCCGCCGCAGGAAGTCGTCCACCGCCATCTGACCCGAGCGGGCCCGGAGCGCGTCGGTAATCTCGCGGGCCTCCTGCGACGCGGCCTGCAGTTCAGCGGTCTGGCGGTCGATGGCGCGGGTCAGTTCGCGGGCCTGCTCGGCCACCGCCGTCGAGGTGCGCCCCAGATCCTCGGAACGGTCCTTCAGCGTGCGGTCCCAGGCGCCGACCTTGGTCAGGGCCAGTTCGGAAACGCTTGAGATTTGCTTGGTCCGCTGGCTCAACGCCTCGCCCAGGGCCTGCATGCCCCGCTCGGCCTTTTCATACACGGCGGTCAGCGACTGCAGGCGACGGGTCAGGGCGTCGGTCGCACTCTCGGTCTTGCCGACGATATCTTCGGTGCGAACGCCCAGATCGATGGCCTGCCCGCCGATCACATCGCCGATGTGAATCAGCTTGGCCGATACGCTGTCGGCGGCGGCCACGGCATCCTGCGAACGCTGGCCGAGGGCCTCGCCGAGAGCGCCGAGACGCGATACCGCCTCCTCGGACCGTCGCGACACCGAATCGACCTGGCCCGCCACATCGGTCGTCGAACGCGTGATCTCCTCGCGGGCGGTCACCGTCTCCCGGCCCAAGGCATTGAGCCGTTCGCGCAGCCGCTCGCTGGCATCCAGCAACTGGCCGACGGTCCGCCCCGAGATGGTTTCCATGTCGGCGGTCCGCTGGCGCAGGGCGCCGCTGACTTCCTCGACCTGTCCCGCCGCCTTCTCGGAAGCGGACGCCAGGTCGTTGGAATGCTGGCGCAGGGCGTTGGTCACCAGGCCCATCAACTTGGCCGCCCGGTCCACCGCGCGGGCCACCTCTTGCGATTGTTCGTGCAGGCCGGCGGTGACCCGGCCGGCCCGGTCCAGCGCCTCGCCCGACGCGCTGGTCAAGCCGTCCGCCTCGCCGCGCAGCGATTCCCCGAAGGCGCGCACGTGGGCGGAAGCCTCCTCATAGGCCGCCGTCAACTGGTCGGAGCGCTGGCGCAACATGTCGCCGATGTCGCGCAGACGCGACGAGGAACGTTCAAGCGTCCCATCCAGGGCCTCGGTATGGCGGCCAAGCGCACCGGCCATGTCTTCCAGCTTCGCCGTCGTCCGATCGGACGCCTCGGCCGCCGATTTGGCCTGCTCTTCGACCAGGTCGCCGACCGCGCGCAGACGACCTTCGATGAGCGTGGCGCTTTCGGAAACCTCGCGCTGACCTTCGCGCAGACTGCTCGTCACGTCCTGGACCCGGCTCACCGCGTCCTGCGACACCAGGGTCAGGTCATGTGACCGATCACGCAGCAGATCGCCGGTCTCGCCCAACTGGCGGACCGCTTCCTCGGCGGCCCGAGCCAGCGCGCCGGCCCGGTGCTCGATGGCATCGCCGACGCTGGCAATGCGGGCGGACGCCTGGTCGGACGCCATCCCTAAATCCTCGGCTTGGCGAGACAGCGCATCGTTGACCAGAGAAACCAGCTTGGCGGCCCGCCCGGCCGCCTGGGCGACCTCCCGCGACCTCTCCTGAAGCGCGTCGCCCGCCTGGGCGACGTCATCGACGGCGCGCGTCGAGACCTCGGCCAGGCCGTCCGACTGCCGCCCCAACGCCTCGGCAATCGTCTGCACGCGTGACGCCGCGTCGTCCGATGTCGTTACCAGGTCGCGCAAGCTGCGCCGCATTTCCTCGCCCACGCCCTGCAGCCGCTGTTCGGCCTTTTCGGAGGTGACGTCCAGTTCCTGCGTGTGCCGGCTCAGAATCTCGCCGGCCCCGGCCATGAGCTTGGCCGAGCGTGACGACACGCTGCTAAGCTTTTC
>JAVEYE010000022.1:0-20870 GCA_034003665.1 Rhodospirillales bacterium
GGCACACCGGGACGTGGTTCTGCCTCTATCGCGGGTTGTCGCTGGCCGAGGCCCTGAAGACCATCGAAACCGATGGGCATCTGCACCCCCTATAGAACCACTGCCGCGGGGTTCACCGGATGCTTACTGCGATCTCAGCGGCGTCTCCTGGATCTTGACGGCAAACACTTTGGAGCCGATCAGCAAGCCGCTGCTCTCTCGCGTGGCCATCACCCGCGTCGGACTGCCCGGGCCGGATGCGATCGACGGAATCATCGACGCGATGCGGGCCGATATTGCCATGGAATTGGGGCTCGATATCGAGGTCCTGCCGGAGATCGATCCTGCGGCACGGCGTGCGCTAGCCGACGCGTTCAGCCGAGGCCGATCCCTCCGCGCCGTAAAGGCCGCACTCGTTCGGGCGATGGCAGCCACGGCGCGGCGAGTTCCACGCGTATCCTGAGGTCACTAATGTGGCGCCCATTGAGTGTCCGGGATAGGGCCGGGAGGAGCAAGATCGGCAATCGGAAGCCGAACTGGTAAAGCGGGCATGACCACCGGTCACTACTTCGGCAGTGATTGACCCATTGGAGACGTTTCGCACCTGATCTACTACACGAAGCTGAACGCTCTATCAGCTTTCGGAGATTTGCTGGCTGGCCTATTGCCATCGTCCCGCGTGTTCACCGGCCGCCCGCCATACGCCACCACGTCAAGGCGGCCATTGGTTCATCGCAGCTTGCTTCTCAAGGACAGCGGGAGACGCCCTCAATTTACTAGGCGTCTCCACACTTATTCCTGAAGAGTTGGCTTGGTTAGGCTCTTCTCCGCTGCGGCGATTGATCTGCCTAGCCACTTGTGTTCTTGCGCCGCCGCATCCGTGATAACGAGGAAGCGTCTTGGCGCTTCGCACTTGCCCTATCTGATGGGGTCACGCAGCCTTCGACTGCTTGTACCAATCGAGGATCTGGTCACCGCGCCAGAAGAGTACGCCGGGCTTCTTGGCGATCTGCTCGTAGATGCGTTCCACGTACTTGATCCGATGCGGCACGCCCGAGACATAAGGATGGATCGCCAGAGCCATGATCCGCGGCATTGTCGCGCTCTCCTCATAGAGCCGCTCAAAGTGGTCCATCACCCGTTGCTCGAGCACTTGCGACTGATGGTGCTGAACCGTCATCATCGGGATATCGTTGAGTTCGACTGAATATGGCAACGATACGATCGGCCCGAAATCCGTCTTGATCTCGAACGGATGCTCGTCCATCACCCAGTCGGCCACGTACTCGAAACCGGCCTCGGCCAACAAGTCGACGCTTTCCCAGGTTTCCGTCAGCCCTGGGCCAAGCCATCCGCGCGGCGCCTTGCCGGTGAATGCGCGAATGGCCTCCACGGTCTTGGCAATCATGTCCCGCTGGTCCTCGACCAGATGCGCGGGACGTTGGATGAAGCCATGTCCCATGAACTCCCATCCCGCCTCGTGGGCCGCTCCGGCAACCCGGGGATAGGACTGGCATACGGAGCCGTTAATGGACAAGGTCGGCTGGATGCCGAAGCGCTTGAACAAATCGAAAAAGCGCCAGAAGCCGACCCGCATTCCGTACTCGTGCCACGCCCAATTGGGCACATCAGGAAGATGGCTGCCGCCTCCCGGCGGCGGCAGGACTGTCCGCGCCATGGGGTAGCGCATATCCCATTCTTCAACATTGACGATCGTCCAGAAGATCATACGAGCGCCGTCCGGCAGGATGGGAGGTTCGCGGTCGATCATCGCCGAATAGTCGACCCTTTCGCGCGGAAGCTTCATTCGTTTCTCCTTTCGTGTGGGTTCATGCGGTTTACTGGGGTGCCCGCTCGGTCAGACCGAGTTGCTCGATCCAGGCGAGCAAAGCGCTGTCGCTTCCCCGCGCGCCCAAAAAGGATAGGCCGACAGGAAGGTGATCACCCCTCGCTGCGGGAACGGAGATCTGGGGCAGGCCTGCAAGTCCCGCCGCGGCAGTCATGGCAAGGACGCGGCTCCGATGGTCGGCGAGATCCTCTCCGGAAGCATTGACAAGGGGCGCGATACCGGGCGCAGTGGGCATCACGACGACGGTCTCTTCCGGGATTGTGGCTTCGAGGTGACGGCAGATCCGACGCCGTTCCGCCATTGCCGCCTCTGCCATCGCGTCCGTGACCGTTGAAGCCCATTTGAAGCGTTCTCCGATTTCGGGCCCGAAGCGAGGCGTGTTCTTGGTTATCCATGCGCCGTGCTCGCGCCAGATCTCGTGAGCCTGCACGATCCGGAAGCATTGCATCCAGGCTCCAAAGTCTCCGTTACCCAAAGGCCTGAAAGAAACCTCCGCGCAATGCCCGCCGATCACTTCCACAAGGGGCTCCAGAACCGTCTTGACCTCCGGATCGGCCAGCGCGAACGCGTCGGTGGCAACCAGCAATCGGTGGAATCCACCGCCCCTGCTGTCCTCGCCAGACAGGACGACCCCGACCCGGCGCAGCGTGGCCGCGTCCCGGGCAAACCAGCCCAACGTGTCAAAACTTGGTGCCAGCGGCATGGCTCCGGCGAGTGAAATCCGCCCGTGTGTCGGCCGAACGCCGTAGAGGCCGCAGTAACTTGCAGGGACACGAACAGAACCGCCCGTATCGGTGCCGAGTGCGAAGTCGCACAATCCAGCCGCCACGGCCGACGCCGACCCGCAGGACGATCCCCCCGCTATCCTGCCAGGTGCCGCGGCGTTGACGGGGGTGCCGTAGTGGACATTCTGACCGCTAAGACTGTAGGCCAGTTCGTCCATGATGGTCATGCCGATCAACCGCCCGCCGGCACCGAGAAGCGAGGTTATCGATGGCGCCGTTTCGGTCGCCGGTGGATGGGTTCGCGCCCAGTCGGGATTGCCGCATCCACTCACGCGACCTTCGACATCGAATAGATCCTTGGCCGCAAAGGCCGTCCCGGACAACGGTCCCATCCCGGTCGGATTAAGTCCCACCGGGGAGCCGGGCACCAAGGCACCCACATCTGTGGGGTTCGTGGTGGAAGCTCCCGTTGTCATGGAACGTAAACCCACAGATCGACCTGAACCGAACAACCCGGCACGGCCAGGGGCGACGGCACACGAACGGCCGAAAGCGGCAGCGGCCGGTCACCAAGAACCTCGGACCAAACCCGGCGAGCGGCGTCGAAATCGTCCAAGTTCGTGTGGAACTGCTGGATCCGAAGCACATTCTCCAATGAAGTTCCCGCTACTTCGCACAGCATCTGTGCCATATCGAGGATGGTTTCCATCTCGGCACGGATGCCGCCGCCGAAATACGGGCAAGATGGATCCCGGAGCGCGGCGGGAATGACGCCATCCTCATCCACCGCCATCAGACCGGAGATCAGCAACAGGTCCCCTGCCCGCACCGCCTGTGTCTGGTTCTCGAAGGGCATATGAACACCGGGCGCCGAAACCACCTGCTTCTTCACACCGCCCCCGTCCGCAACCGCCATGACATTGATCTCGACATGAGCATCCGGGCAGTTGAACCCCGGTCGGGCCGTCGGGACAATTGTCAGGGCCGGCGCCCCGGTCGGAAAGCAGGCATTCCATACTTGGTTGAATGCGGGAATGTCGTCGATGTCGGATATATAGGCCTGGGCTTTGACGACATTGGCCAGTGAGGATCCACCCGCCGACAACGCCGGCTCCAACCGCTTCTTCACGGTATGCTCGGTTTCAAGTTTGATCGCCAATCCCTTCCAAAGATGGGTCGGCGGAACCTTAACTTCGGGGGCGATGCCGTCGTTGGCATTTTCGGCCATCTGGCCCGAAAGAAAGACATAATCGCCTACCCGAACAGTTGGCGCGAAGCCCATCACCGGTGCCACCTCGAGCCCGTCCGGACGAAGAGCCTGGATCGGCATTCCGGCCGGCGGACTGTACGCAACCATGCTGGCCTCGATGGCGGCACCTGGCAGCAGCAACCCATCGATCAGTATCGAGGTGCTGGCGGGAATGGCCCCTCGCCCACCGAACGCCCGATGGCGAGCAACGTGATAATGCGGAACGGCTCTCCATGTCGTATAGAACTGGTCGAAGCGAACGACATCGGCCCATTCCATCCCTGCTGCGTCGAGGACTGTCTGCATGCGGCCGAAAACGACGTCCGCTTCCTTCTCGTGCCTGGGCCTATCTCGCCGAGGATGACGCTCATCCACAACGCGGCCATCCAACTTCCCCTGTTCCGCGTACGCAAGGTGTCCGGATGCAAACATCCAGTCACCCGCCCGCATTCCTCCGGCCAGGGTGCCGCCCCCCTTGATCTCGATCGGGCAAAGAGCCTCCACGGACGCATTAGTCTTCATGCCTCGGCCTCCTTAGGCTCCCGGCGGGCGCGCCAACGGCGGATTTCACGCCGTATGGAATAGACGATGACCGCTAACGTCAACACGAGGAAGAGCGCCGAGATCGGCCGCTGCATGAACATTAGAATGCTGGCGTCTGGCAGCATCATGGAGGAACGCAAGTTGTATTCCAGGATCGGCCCCAAAATAAGGCTCATCGCGATTGCCAGCGGAGGGAACCCCCCCTTCTCGCAGAAATAGCCTAACAGGCCGAAGCCGATGGCAACCCAGAAATAGTAGATGTGCCCGTAGCTGATCGCGGGACCGGTAATGGCAACAACTAAGACAAGTGGAATAAGGTATTTTTTCTCGACATTGGCGATTCGGGCCACCCACTGGGTCATCGTCAGACCGAGCACGATGATGAGGAGATTGGAAAAGACCATGGTCCCGAAGATTACATAAACGAGAACAAGATTTTCGGTGAATAACGTCGGCCCGGGGATCAGCCCATGGATCAGCATCGCCCCGATCAACAGCAGAGTGTTGATGTCTCCAGGAATGCCCAGAGTCATCAGCGGGATGAGGGCGCCGACCGCAACCGCATTATTGGCTGACTCGCTTGCACATACGCCCTCGGCCGCACCATTTCCGAACTTCTCTGGGACTTTGGATGTGGCCCTTGCCGCGTTGTATGCCATGTAGGAACCAACGGTGGCTCCCGTTCCCGGAAGAATACCGATGAACGTGCCTATTAGTCCTGACTGCAGCAATGTCCGCCAAAGGCGCGGGATCGTTCGACTTACCGCCAACAAGCCGGAAACGGCACGGTTCTCGGACGCAATGCGTCCGGGGGCTTCTATCATGCGGAACGCTTCTGCAACACAGAACAGGCCGATGGTCGCCGGCACCATCGGCATCCCGATCATCAATTCAGTCACCTCGAACGTAAACCGCGGATAAGGGGTGATGGTGTCGATGCCAACGGTGGCAATCAGCAACCCCAACCCGGCCGCAATGGCGCCCTTGATCATCGATTGCCCGGACAGGCAGAAGACGATGACGATGGCGAAAAGGCACAGCGCGAAATACTCGGGGCCACCAAACTCCAGCGCAATGCGCGCAAGTTGAAGCGACAGAAAGATCAGGAACAGGCAGCTAATGATGCCTCCGACGCCACTCGAGAAGACAGAGACGCCCAATGCTTCGCCTGAATGTCCCTGCTTGGTCATGGGATAGCCGTCAATCGCCGTCACGGCCGCGCCCGGCGTTCCCGGCAGGTTCATCAAGACCGCTGGGATCGAGCCGCCATACATTGATCCGACATAGATTCCAAGAAGGATGATAAACGCTCGGTCCGCCTCGAACGAAAACGTGAAGGGGATCAACAGTCCAATGGCGACAGCCGAGGTCAGGCCCGGTATGGCCCCGATGATGATGCCCGAGAAGACAGCGAGCACCATAAGGCCGAAGTTGACCGGTTGCAGGATGATCAGAAGCGCCTGAAATATTAGGTCCATGCTTACGCACTCTCGTGTCTGGAAATCAGCGAGACATCGGGCTGGGTCCGCCTCAGATGCTTAGGAAACGGACTAAATCGAACCACTCTCCGGGGGTGACACGGACCGAAAGAACTCCGGCAAAAAGATAATGGATCGCAAACGCGACACCGAAGCTCATGGCTCCTGTAACGAGGAATCCCTGGCGAAACATCTGCATCAGAATCGCGACAAATAAAGCGGTTCCCAGAACAAACCCGACCTTGAGCATCGCCCAGGGGTAAACCAAGCTGAGTATCATGACGAAAGCAACGCGGCGCATATACTTGAACCGCTCATCACTCGATCCCGGCGCGATACCCATGAACTTGCCAGCCGTTTCGAAGCCAAGCCGCAGGTTGCTCGTCTTCACGAGGCGGACAACTGTGATCGCCGTTGCGAGCAGCGTGATAGCGATGACGATGCGCGGAAAAAGGGCCGGTCCCCCCGGGTCGGAGCCCACCATCGTTTGCAGGGAAAAGCTCTCTATTAGAAATGTTACCGATAGAGCCACTGCAATCACACAGACCAGCCAACTCGTAAACATGGACAGACTCCGTCAAACCGTGATGCCGGGCGGAAACGCATTTTCCGCCCGGCACGGCCAGCTTTACTTGCTGAGAATCTTCACAACGCGGTCCATCTGGCTTTCGGTGTTGAGAAGGTCCTCGCGATACTCATTGGCATTCTTTTTGTAGAGCGAGAGGCCGAGATTGTTCAGGTCCTTCTCGAACTCCGGCATGGCCCACACCTTCTTGATGCCTTCCGTAAGGACGGCCTTCGCCTCTTCCGGGATGCCCTGGGGCGCACCCATGCCATAGGAATGCTCCCACACTATGTCATAGCCGAGTTCCTTAAAGGTCGGCACGTCCGGGAAGTTGGCAAGTCGCTCGGAGCCAAAGTACCCCAGGAACTTGAGATCGCCGGCCTTGACGTTCGATAGCGACTGCTTGACCCAGCTGCTGATGATATCCACATGGCCACCAAGCAGCGCGGCGTTCATCTCAGGCGACCCATGGTGTGCAACGACCTTCACGCGCATCGCGGAATCGTCCATCCACAGGGCGATCGGCTGATGATGCACGCCACCGATATTGGAAACACCAATGGAAAGCTTGTCGGGGTTGGCCTTTGCGTCTTCTTCAAACGCCTTCGGATCCTTCCACGGAGCATCCGCCTTGGCGACCAGGATTGGTGCCTCGACGGCGAACCCACCAAGAATGTCGAAGTCGTCGACCTCGATTCCCTTCGTGCCAAGTGGCTTGTACTTGGGGAGGTCGCTGAGGGCGCTGACCAGGGTGTAACCGTCCGGCCGCGCCTGCTTGGCCGTCAGATAGCCGATGGTTCCGCCGGCCCCGGTGACATTACGCACAACGACTTTCTGGCCGATGACCTGCTCAAAATACTTTAGGAAAGTCCGAGTGGCGGTATCGGCGCCGCCTCCGGCACTCCACATGATGATCCATTCAATGGGCTTTTCGGGGTAGGCTGCAGACGCCGGCCCGGGATTCGTCATCACGCCGGTGGCCAGACCGATCGCTCCCAGACCGACCGCAACATTGCGATATAGTGCGCTGAACTTCATTACTGATCTCCCTTTCATCATTATGTGGGGTTGATGCCGTCGCCGCCCTCAGTGAACGCTTCGCTCACCAGTGAGACCGGATGTAATCGGCAATCGCTTCGGCGACGTCCGTGGTTGAGGACGATCCGCCCAGGTCGTAAGTCCTCACCCGCCCTTCGGCGAGAACCGAAGAGATTGCGTCTTCCATCTTTTGCGCGATGTCCCTCTCGCCGAGGTAGTCCATCATCATCTTGGCTGCGAGCAATGCCGCGATGGGATTGACGACGTTCTTGTCGGCGTATTTCGGTGCCGTACCGTGGATCGGCTCAAAGACGCCTTTTGCGTCGCCCACGTTTCCCCCGAAAGCGAAGCCCATACCTCCGATGACGCCTGCCCCGACGTCGCTGAGAATGTCGCCGTTGGCATTCTCGGCAAAGATGACCTGGAACTGCTCGGGACGACGGACTACCTGCATGGCACAGGCATCGATTGTCATGTCCTCCGCCTCGATGTCGGGATAGTCCTTGGCCATCGCGTAAAACAGTTCCCGCATCGGCTGGTCGGTATAGGTCAGAACGTGCGCCTTATGCGTGAAGGTGACTTTCGGCCGGTTCTCCCTGCGCGCCAGTTCGAAGCAGTAGCGGAGAATGCGTTCCATGCCGCAGCGGGTGAACACCCGCAAGTTCACATGGTAGTCGCCGTCAATCCACCCGAGCCCGCGGTAAAGGCCTTCCAGGTTCTCGCGGACGACGACGAAATCCGCCTTCGGCTGGATCGCATTGCTGTTCGGGAATGCCTTGATCGGGCGGACGTTCGCGTAGAGTTCGAACCCATTACGAAATCCGTTCAGCACCTCGACGGTATGCGGATTGCCGGCTGCGCCGAAAAGCACCGCGTCGCACTCGGCGATCCCGTCGTAGGTTTCCTTGGGGAACGCGCTTCCCGTTCGTTCGAACGCCTTTTCGCCGGTGACCATGGGCTTAAAAGTCAGGGGGCGGTGTCCCGCCAAGTCATTGATCGCCTCCAGGACGATCATTGACGCCTTGATGACGTCCCGCCCGATACCGTCACCAGGAATGATGCCGATCTTATGGGGATGCATATAGATATCTCCTTGCAGCGCTTCCGGCATCAGACGACGAAGATCTCGCGCGGCGTGCGATACAGTGATTCTCCGACCCCCGTTTCGGTGACGATGTAGTTGTCGCACAACAGAGCCGTCGCCTGCGGCGTCGCCGCCGCCGGATGGACGGCAATGTTCATGCCCGCTGCGATCTTCATGGTTTCACCGGGCTGAAACGAGGGGCGCTCGACCAAGTCATACCCCTGTCCGTGAGCATAGATCCGAGTTTCCTCGGGGTATCCCCGGTCGCGCAGGAACTGGTTGTTAGCATTGAGGATTTCAACGGGATCGGCGCCCGGTTTCACTAAGCCCAGGGAATAATCCTGCGCATCCTTGGCATCCTGAAACGCCTTCGCGAGTTCATCCGAGACGTCGCCGACGCAGGCAATCCGGTGAATATGGCACCAGTATCCGGCGGCGTCGTTGAGTTCGATCAAGACGCCGACCTGATCGCCCTTTTCCAGCTTGCGGTTCATTGCATGGATGGAATTGTAGGGAAACGCCTTGCCCTTCGGGGCAGAGCCGATCAGAACAAAAACCTGCTCGGTCCCCAGCTTGCGGGCCGCATACTTGGCTTCCGCCGCCAACTCGAATTCGTGGACCCCCGGAGCGATGGCTGCGAGACAGGCCTCCCAAGAGACGTCGTGAATGTAGGCTGAATATTTGATGCGCTCGATTTCTTCGGGGCTCTTGATCGCCTTCAGCCAGTCAATCTCTTCGGTCACGTCAACGAAGTGGGCTGAGGTCAGGTGCGTCCGGATGGTATGACTGAAAGCGGCCGTCATCCCGCCCTCGTTCACCAAGCCGATCACACAACCCTTTTTCGGCGCCAGTTCCTCGACGACCTTCCGACCGTCGTAGTCGCACGTGTAATTCAAAGAGAGCATGATCGGCGTACTGATCCGCTTTGTCGCGCCGCGCGCCAGCCATGGTGCCGGTCCGGCCTTTGTGGGGTCGCTCGACCCATGGGTAATAGTCGTCATCTCGCCATCGCGGGCGAAGACCACGGCGGCAGGATAGGCATGAACGGCCGGAAAATCGGTGAACCACTTGACATAGCCGCCGAGGTAGTCGTTGTTGTTTTGGGCGACGATATAGTCGATGCCCCTGTCGTCCATGACTTGGCGAACCGCTTTCCATCGCCTTTCAAGCTCGGTGTCGGAAATGGGGGCAAGAACCTTCTCCCGTAGTGGGTCAACCGTCATCAGCTTCTCCTAGTTTTGGCTATTCCGTCTCGCTCGTTGCTGCGGAAAGGCGGACGATCTCGCCTAACTCCCTGAGGGAGATCTCTGTCTGATTTTTCTCTCGCAGCTTTTTCAGAAGGGTCAGCATTCGGCCAAGATGCTGTCGCGTAACCGCGCAAGCCTCTTCGGGGTTTCCGTCCGATATGCGGGCAAGAATTTGTTCGTGGCTGGCAAACGACATCCGGCGGCTTTCCTCGTCAGAGGAAATCGACCGCAGATAGCGTTTCACGTAATCGTTCAGGCATCCAACCATCTGCTGGAGAAACACGTTGCGAGCCGCCTTCGAAATCTCCGTATGGAACTCGTAATCGAGTTCCCCATACCGAACGGGATCGTCAAAATGCTGGCGGCTTGTCTCGAGAATGCCGCGCAGACGATCCAGATCCTGCGTCGTCCGACGAGCGGCACAGAGGGCGGCCGATTCACACTCGATGAGCACTCGAGCTTCAACAAACTCGATCACTCTTTCGATGGTATGGTCGGCAAATAGAGGAAGAAACACGTCACCCAAGACATCGTCGCGCATCTTCTGCGTCACGAAAGCGCCTTTGCCGTGTGAGACCTCGATCAGGCCGAGAGCTTGAAGCTTGGCAAGTGCTTCCCTGAGCGTAAAGCGGCTGATGCTGAGATCCTTCTGCAGATTCCGCTCACTGGGCAGGGCTTCGCCGGGCCTCAACTCGCCCAGGGCGATCTTCTGCTTCAGGTAGTTAGCTGCTGCGTCGACGGTGGAAATCTTTATGATCATGGTGTGCATGGTGATATAACTCATCAGACCAGTCAACGGTGAATATTGCCAACTGTCGGAAGCAAATGAAAATGACCGACGTAGGTAGCACATCAATTGACCGCCCGGTTGGCCGGGGGATGGGGCATGCCCCATCCCCCGGCGGCGCGCGCCGGCGGGATCACGCGGCAGCCGAATTCTCCTGTTGGCCGGGGCTTCCGTCGGCCCGGTAGCGGGCGAGGCAGCGGGGTCCGTGGAAGACGGCCAGGGTGTTGTCCGGGTATTCGTGGACGCGCACCCTGCAGTTGACGTAGTGGTGGCGGTGCTTGTCGGCCGGGATCTGGAGCACCTTGTTGCGGTAACGGACGGTATTGTCGTTGCCGACCGTTCGTTCCTCCTGGATGCAGAGGATGTCGGCCAGGTTGGCGCCGACCCACGGGACGAAGGCGGCGCCATCCTCGACCGCCGCTTCGCGAAAGCGGCGGTTGTGCCTGGGGATGAAGACCTCGGCGAGATAGCGGTTGGCCGCCTCCATATCGGTGATGCCGGCCAGGCGCAGTTCCTGGGGCAGCCGGCCCTGGATGGTGCCGAACATCCGTTCGCTTCGTCCCCGGGCCTCGGGGGAATAGGCGGCGATCAGCTCGATGCCGAGCTGGTCGAGCGCCCGCTTCACCTGAGTGGGGTTGTCCTTGTCGATCTTGCCGGCCTGGGTGGTGACCCAGTAATGCGAACCGCGGTCGGCGTAGAGCGAGCAGAACAGGCCGTGCCGCGCGATCACCTCGTGGATGCCCCGCAGGCTGCTGGCGGTCCCTTCCTCGGCCACGAAGAAGGCGGAATAGATGTCGCTGGTGGCGTCGTCCATGGTGACGATCAGGTCCCACCACCGGCCGGGCACCCACTCATGCCGAGACCCGTCCTGGTGCAGCATCATCCCGGGCATCGGCTTGCGCGGCCGCCGACGCCGGTGGGCCCCGCGCTTCTTGGCCCTGGCGATCTTGCCGGCTTCCTGGAGCCGGGTCTTCGTCCAGGTGTAGCTCCGCTTGATGCCGTGGCCGGCCAGATTCTCGTGAAAATGCCTGGCGTTGAAGTCGAAATACCGGGTCTCGTAAAGCGCCAGCACGCGGGCCACCTCGTCCACCGGCGCGCGGCGGCCCGATGCCTTGCCGAGCCGGCCGTCAGCCAGCCCCTCGATCCCCCCGGCCTCAAACCGTCGACGCCAGCGGTAGAACGAACTGACGGACATCCCCAGCACGTCGGCCGCCTCCTCACACGACAGGCGGCCGTCACCGTACCGCCCCATAACCTCTTGGAACCGCATCTTGCGGACCTCCGATAGCACTCTGGCCCGACCCATCAAAGCCCCCCTCCTTGGAAGGCCTCCAGAATCGGTCAGATCACGTGCTACCTGGATCGGTCACATCATGTGTCAACGACACGGTGAATATTGCCAACCTGTCACCTCGGCTGCGGCGAAAAAGCCCTTACCGCCACCGCTGATGGGATCGGCAATGATGTTCGCGCCCCACCCATTCGGAGATCAGGCGGGCGTATTGCCGGGCAGTCAGGTGACGGCCGTGGCCGCCCCTGCCCGGGAACAGGGGATCGCCGGATTCCCTTGTCCGGGATCTCAGGTAGGTATCGACAGCCTCGCGGGTCTGGTCGGTCAGTTCGAAGCGGACCGGCCGGCCCGTCTTCCGCTGACGGCTAAGAGAAATCTCGGCTGTACCCAAACAAGTTTGCGGCCGTCAGCACCCCGACAAGAGCGATAAGTTTCAGGTATTGCCTCGCCCCCACGGCCAGTTGGCGGATCGCTTCTTCGATCGCCTGCTCGATCGACTTTTCACCTGGGGCGAAGATCGCCGTCGACTGAAGGGGATCGGCCTTCATCAATGAACAGAATAGCCACCATTGCTCGCCCAAGGCGCTGTAGTGCGCAGCGACTGACGTTCCGCTGGGTGGTGGCGGGCTCAATCGGACTCGGATCGTCGTTCCGCACGTTGCCGGCACAGCGAGACGACCAGCACGCGCGTGAGACAGCCGTAACGGGCAGGAAAGGGACGGCGGCTCCCGGGTGCGCAACGCGGATGGTACTGTCGGGCCGCAACGATCGCCACAACGATCTATTGCGTAAGTCCGTCGGCCGGCGCTTATGATAACTGGCGCGATTTCCGCGGCAGAAAGGATGGGCCGTGAGCGATGACCTCCCGTCCGGCGCAGCGAACGCCCCGGGCGTTGTTCCAGGGATGAGCCTGCTTGTCTGTGTGGGCGGAAGCAAGGAAGCGAGCGTCATCGTGCACGCCGGCTGCCGCTTGGCCAAGCGGCTGGGCGCGCCGTGGATCGTCCTTTACATATCAACCCCCAGCCATGATCGCCTTGCCGAGGAGGAAAAGGACAGTATCGCCGCCGCTCTCGGGCTGGCCGAACGACTCGGGGCAGAAGCCGTGACGTTGCCTGCACAGTCCGGCATCGCCCGCGAGATTGTCGGTTTCGCGAAGGCGCACGACATTACGCACATCGTCCTCGGCCGCCCCCGGCGCGGATTGCAGTTGAGATTGTTTTCGGAACCCGTGGCTTCCAACGTGGTCGGCCAAGCCGAAGGTGTCGAGATCATCTTTGTCTCCCCCCCGAAGGGCCGCGCAACAGCAGTCAAAATGCCGACAGCCCGGCGGCCGCGTCAGGTCTGGTGGCGCGATTTCGCATGGGCAAATGTCGGCGTCGCGGCGGCGACGGTTGTCGCGGCGGCGCTAGAGACCACTTTCTCCGGCCCCCACCTGGCGCTCATCTTCCTGACGGCAGTACTCCTGATTGCGGCCGGCCTCGGTGTATGGCCAGCCCTCTACGCCAGCGGCCTGAGTTTCCTCAGCTTTGCCTTCTTTTTCGCAACGCCCTACTACTCCCTGTTGGCGGTGAACCCGCAGGACGTCTTTACGCTGGCGCTGTTCCTGCTGGTCGCGACGCTTACCGGCAATCTGGCTGGGCGCCTGAAACGCCAGGTTGACTCGATGCGTGCCGCCGCGCACACCACGACAAACCTCTATGAGCTCAGCCGCAAGGTCGCCGCTGCCGGAGCACTTGATGACGTCATTCGGGCGGCTGTCGAGCATGTCGCATCGGCCCTTGAATGCCGGTCGCTGATCCACGAGCGCCGGCTTCTGATCGGAGAGACGCTGATCCATCACCTTGACGTGCTACGCTGGTTGGCGGGGCCGCTTCGGGTCGTCGGCGCCCGCATTCAGAGGGCAATTCCCGAGGTTGAGGGTGAGACCGTGGCGGCAATCTTACTGGAAACGGCGGGGGGGACTCCGCTCGTCATTACCGCGACGACAGCGGCTCGGGGTTTCCCTGCTCGCACGCAGGACCGGCTGATATTCGTCGGTCACAAAGGAACGGCCATTCTTGAGGGCTCCCAGCTCCAGCTTCTGGGCCCCAACCCACGACGGGACAGCTACGACTTTGACGAGGGGTACCAAGCGAGCTTCGACGGAGCGATCTCGCACTTCATCGAATGCCTCCGCAGCGGCGATCATTTCGAAACCGACCCTGTCGACAACCTCGAAACACTGCGGCTCGTCGAGAACGCGTATCGGATGGCAGAGTAAGACCTTTAAGAGCCGCCCAATCCGAAACACCACGTCCCCAGCCATTTCCGCTCCTGGCACATCTGAAACGAAGGTCGCATGTCAGCGAGGTCCGCTTCCGAATTTTGCATCGGTAGGTATATGCGACCGATATGGGGCGCGAAACAGCCGCAGTGGGCCGATGAACGAACCCGCTGCGCGGAATGGGCCATGCGGACGCTGCCGTCCGAAAGTCCGTCATTCCGCCGGCGCGAACGCCGGCTTCGGCATCGTCGGGGTCTTGCAGTGTGGGCAGTACTCCGCACCCCACGGCCACGGCGTCCCGCAGGTCGGGCAGTGGCGGCCGGGCTGCGGCCGGCCTGCATCGATCGGTTTCAGGCATCTGGGGCAGCGATAGCCGGCGGCGCCCGGCAACCGATATCCGCAGTGATGGCAATAGCGAACGCTAAAGGAAAATCTCATGGCTCTCACTCATGGCTGGAGGCGGGAGGTGCCGCGGTGCGGCGGATCTTGCGCTTCCGGAGCGAGGGCCATGACGCCTAGGTCATGGCACGCCCGCCCCGGGGCGGACAGGTGCCTCCCGGGATGTTCCGTTGCGTAAGGTGCGGAAGCGAGGGCGGATCATGAGCCGGTCTCCTCAGGCGGCCGAGGGGCCCGGATCGGGGACTTCCATATCCGTAGGGGGGCACGCCGACCCCGACCCCGCACTTTCGCGGGCTTTCGGGATGAGGGGCACCACTTTGGCGTCGGTCGGTGCGGACGCAGCGCTCCGGTCCTTGCGGGGCTCGCGGTCAGGGCTGGATATCGGCGACATGGGTTCTTCTCCTACGCTTCATTCCGAATGGGACCTGGCGCTGGCAAATCCAGTTGGCCAACCGGTGGGGCCGTCTCTCCTCATCGGGCGTCTTCCGGATGGCGAACTCTCAGGACCGACAGCGTCCTCTCTTCTCCCCGTCGCGTGCGGAAGGTGATGGACTGGCCTTCGGCCAGGCCGATCAACGCGGTTCCCACGGGTGTCAGAATGGAAACCCGGCCTTTCGAGATATCGGCGTCGGGCGGGAAGACCAGGGTGACGACCTCCCGCACGCCGGAATCGCGGTAGGCGAACTCCACGCGGCAGCCCATCGTCACCCGCGCCGATCCGATCTCCTCTTCGGCGACGACTTCGGCGCGACCGAGTTCCCGGAGCAGGAAATCGCAGAACTCCGGATATTTCGACCACACGACATCTGCCAGCTCGGACAGCCGGCCATGCTCGTGGCGTGTCATGACGATCGGCGGCAAGGTTTGTGACATGACTTTCAAAATCCTCCAACAAGCGGTCGTGCCGTCGGCACGACAACCGTGATGATGCCGTTCTCCGGGCCGCAGCCATAGAGAGCGTCTACAGTGAAATGGAAAAGGCGGGTTAGGCCGCCCCATCATCCCCGGGCCGGGGGTGTCGCGCTATTAGCGCGGCGACCTGACGACCCGGGGCCACAGGCCAACTTTGAGTTGGCCTTGGCCGGGGAACAGCCAATGATGGGCGGGCAACATGCACATGATTTCTATCCTAGCAGATCCCCGCAGACAAGCAAGCCATCCCGCTACCCATCCCAGGGCTATCGCATTTGGCCGAGGACGGATCGAGCGAAGTCGTTTGACCATCCTGATCTCTTGCGCTTTCGGCGGATGGAGATATTGGGGCGAGCGTTTTTGAGCAAGTTGAGCGCCAGCTTACGGAGAATGGAGAGATTTTCGGGGGCGTTATCCTTGCGGCTGCGGTCGCGGTCTTCGTCGAAGGTAACGTCGAGCACCCAGTGCAGGCCGTTTTCGATCGACCAGTGGGCGCGGGCGGCGGCGAGAAAGGCCTCGGGCGTCAAGGGTCGGGACGCCACATGGTAGTGGCGGGTTGTGGTCGTCCTGCCGTCGCGGGTCACCGTCGTTTCGATCATGCCGAGGCAGGCGAGGCCGGGGAGCAGGACGACATCGCCCGCCGCCCGCTTGGCCCCCGTCAGCCAGGACAGGTCATGGCTGACGCAAGCTCGCCGGACCTCGATCCGGCCATGATCGGCATCGGTGGTCTCGGCCGCCGGCAGCTCGGCGCACACTTCCGGCAGGGCAAAATACTCGGCAACGGCGTCGTGCAGGGCTGGCCGATTGGTCTTCAGCCGCAGCAGGTAATCGCCGCCACCGTCCAGGATGACTTGCGCCGTCTCGTTCTGGCAGTGAATCGCGTCGGCCGTCACCAGCCGCCCGCTGAGGTCCAGACAGCGCAGAAGGGCGCGGGCGGCAAGGATCTCGCTGTCCCCCTCGGCGCAACGGAACGCCTCCTGGCCGATCACCCATCGCGTGGCCGAGGCGAAGGCCGTCACCACCGCCAGCGGCGAGCGCCCGGCCGCACGGTCGAACGACCGGCGTAGGGTCTTGCCGTCAATGGCGATCACCCCTTCGCCGGCCTCGCCGAGATCTTCGATGAACCGGCCAAAAGAAGCTTGGAAGGCCGCCGGATCAAGCAGCCGGAATACCCGCGAGAACGTGTCATGGCTCGGAACGCCGTGCTCAAGCCTCAGAAACTCCCGGAAGAGATCCTCCCGGTCCGCCGCAAAGTCCGCAAAGTCCGAACAGCTGTCAGCCCCACAAACCGAGGCCGTCAGCGCCATCGTCAGAACCTCCAGGAGATCATGCCGCTTGGCATTCCCCGTCCGCGGGTCAGAAACTGCGGCAAATGCTGAAATAAACCACGACATCGGCTTCTCCTCTCCAGAAGCCGATAAAAGAATCAATTTCAGACGAACACGCCACCCTCATTTCTCAAATGCGATTCCCCTGCTACCCATCCCGCTACCCGATCAGGTATAGGCTCGCTAGGGCGCTGCAAGAAGAGGCGAGGCTCTCTCCGGCGTCAGTCCCCTGAATTTTCGGCCAGGATCGCTGACACCGTCAGCGGGAGTGGACTTCCATCGGCAGGAAGCGGGCCACAATGTCGCGGGCCAGCCGGACCGGCTTGCGGGTCGCCGCGTCGAGGCAGCACCAGCAGCTGTTGACTTCGGCCAGCACGTCGTCGCCGTGGCGGATCATCGTCTTGTAGAAGGCGCGCGCGCCGAGCAGCTTTTCCAGCACGACCTTGACGATGACATGGTCGTTGACAAACGCCGGGCGGCGATACCGGATCTCGTGCTTCAGGGCCACCCACAAATGCCCGGCCACCGCCTCCTTGGGTGCGATGCGGTTCCAATGGCGAAGCACTGCCACCTGCACCCAGGTCAGATAGACGGCATTGTTGACGTGGCCCATCTCATCGATGTCGCCGGCGGCGACATTGAGATCGTATTCGTAGGTCTGCGGGGCGTGCTGGGACATGGCTTGTTCCTCGACCGGCGAGCCGGTATTATTGTCATCCATGACAATAAGCATTCGCGAGGGGTTTGTTAAGCCCACCCGTCAACGCCGCGCCCCGCAAGAGATGCGGGCCCAGGCCCTCGAAGCGGCCCGCCACCTTCTGCGCGACTCGGGGCCGCAGGCGATCACGCTCAACGCGGTGGCGGTCAGGGCAGGCGTGACGCACGGCAACCTCACCTACCATTTTGGAACGGTGGACGCGCTCCACGTGGCGTTGATCGCGACCATCACCGAGGATCTGGCGGGGGCCGCAGCCATCGCGGTGGCCCACCTGAGGCGCGGTGAGATGAGCGCGCGCGAAGTGGTCGACCTCGTCTTCGATGCGTTCGCCGCCGACGGTGCCGGTCGGCTCGTCGCCTGGCTGGCGGCGACCGGCGCCGGCCATCGCTTGGCGCCCCTTTATGCCGCCGTCGCCGATCTGGTCGGCGGCCTGGCCGAAGGCGACGCCGGCCTGCGGGCGGGCGGCGCCGAAGCCATCGGCCGGATGGTGTCGGCCGTCGTCGTCCCGGCGCTGGGCGACGCGCTGATCGGCGACGGTCTTCAAGCCGCGCTTCGCCACGAGCCGAATGCCGTGCGCCAAGTCACCGCAGACGCCCTGGAAAACCTGAGAAAGACATGACGACGCGAGCCAAGTGCCGCCGTCGCCCAAACCCTTTCGATCCTTGTGCCCCATGGCCTGAATTGCCGGTCGCGCCATGCCCCGGCCCCGTGAACCCCATGGCCATTTCGGCCGATCCTGAGAAGGCTTGTCCTACAGGTCACTCGCCGTGAACGTCCGCGCCACAGCAGGGAAAAGGCCACCTTGAGGGTGGTCCTGATTTCTCCGGCCGCCCATCTGATATATGATCGCAACCGTGTGAAACTCTTGCCCCAAACCTGTTCTTCCAACACTCGCGAAGCGGCTCCCGAGCGTGCCTGTCCTTGAATCGGGGCGAGCGGACAAGCCCCTGCGGTCCCTCCTGAGGAAGACACTCTGTGCGTGACGACACTAAAGACCCTTGGCACGGCCTATGGCTGGTTTTCATTGTCCTTGTCGGGATCAATCTGAGGCCCTTTCTGACGGCCATCGGTCCGCTTGCGGAGTCGATCCGCAGCGGCACGGGGCTCGGCTATCGCGGTATCGCCTGGCTCACCATGCTGCCCCTTCTGATCATGGGCGCGGGGGCCTTTCTTGAGCCCGTCATTCGCCGGCTGTTCGGCGCCAGGCAGGCCATGGTGGGGGCGCTTGTCCTCGTCAGCGTCGGCTCGGGCTTGCGCCTGGCGGCATCGAGCGGCGAGTTGCTGATCGCCACGGCCGCCTTGTGCGGCCCTGGGGGTCGCCGTCGCCCAGTCCATCATCCCCGGCATCATCAAGCAGCGGTGTCCCCATCGCCTGGCCGTCGCCGCCGGCTCCTACTCGGCCTCCCTGATGCTGGGCGGCGCGCTGGGCGCCCAGTTCACGCCCCTGCTGGAGCGCTGGATCGGCGGCTGGAACGAGGCGCTGGCGTCGTGGGCGGCGCCGGTCCTTCTGACCCTCTTGCTGGCGTGGCGGATCATGCCGGCCCGCCCTCCGGCAGCAGGGAGCGCGGCGCCGACGGCGCGCCTGCTGCGCCGCCCGCGCACGTGGCTCCTGATGGTCTGTTTCGGCCTCACCAACACCGGCTATGCCGCCCTGGTGGCCTGGCTACCGCCCTTCTACCAATCGATGGGCTGGAGCCCGGCCAGGAGCGGCAGCCTGATCGCCATCATGTCGGTCGCCCAGGCCTGCGCCGCGATGCTTCTGCCGACCCTCTCGGGGCGCAACCGCGATCGGCGCCGCTGGCTGGCATTGACGCTGGGATTGCAGGCGGCAGGCTTCGCCGCCTTTGCCTTCTGGCCAGAGGCGGCGCCCCACGCCTGGGTCATTGCGGTGGGTGTCGGACTTGGCGGCACCTTCGCGCTCATGCTGGTCGTCGCGCTCGACCACTTGGCCCGTCCCGACCAGGCCGGGGCGCTCTCCGCCTTCATGCTGGGGGGCGGCTTCATCATCGCGGCCACCGCGCCGTGGCTGATCGCGCTGCTGCACCAGATCTCTGGTGATTTCACCAGCGGCTGGCTGGCCCAGCTCGCCGGCGTGATCCTGCTCCTGACCCTGTCGCTGCGCCTGGCGCCGGTGGGTTATGCGAAGGCGATGGGCGAAACGGCGAAGGAGGAGACAACGACTATGTAAATTTTGTGGCAAAAAACGGACAGTCCACCCAGGAAGGCGGCATCAATTTCCGCAGTTTGTGGTCCCGAAATCATCGCCGGCATGGGCTGGCTGGTTTGCAGCACATCCTGTCCGCAGGGGGGCCCGGGAATTTTCCGATCAGGTTTGCCAAGCTCCGTCGGCCTGATCTCCGACTCGAAGCGCCGGGCCAACACCTTGGGAAAGATGAGCCGCACGGGACCCGAGGTGGGTCTCGTGCGGCATGCGCCGCTGTCGCGGGGCGTATCAGTCGGCGTGCTTCACGGGCTCCGCATGATTCGCGCCCTCGTCGCCATGGGCGGCATTGCTGGTGATCTGGCCGTGCAGGCCTTCCACGTAGTGCGTGAAGACCACATAGGATTCCACGAACGCACGGCCGGCGGCCACACTGTCATTGGCGTGTTTCTGATTTTCGGCCGCCTTGGCGAAGCGCTCGCGGATGCCCTTGTCCAAGGCGCCGGTCAGCGCCTTGGCCAGCTTGTCGGGCGAGCCGGTGGCCAGGGCCTGGTCGGCCAGCGCGACGGCGGGGTCGACGGCGGCGCCGGGCTTCAGCCCGGTATAGGGAGCCCCCTCGCCGGCGCGATGGATGCGCACCAGGGTCTCGAAGAAGTAGTGGTCGGCCAGTTCCTTCGCCTCGGGGCTCTGCTGGCGCACCGTCAGGGTCTGGGCGAAGGCGGCGCGAACGGCCTTCTCGTCGTCGGCGGAGATCCACTTGAGGACCGGGGTGATATCGCCCTTGGCAAGGGCAACGCGGGCCTCGGCCACGACCGGCCCGTCGAGGGTGTCGCAATGGGCCTGGGCGGGGAGTGGCGCAAGGGCCAGGGCGGCAACGAGGCTGCCGACGGCGGTCAGGGCCTTAAGGGACTTCGTGGGGTGAAATGCGTTCATGATGGTCATCCTTTCATGGGCTGGGCAGGGATCGTGTGTGCCGATTCGATGGGGGGAGTGTAGGGGGGAAGGGCGGGCGCGCTCTGCGACCAAAGTCGCATTGCCGGTGATTCAGGTTTACGCTCTTAAAAAAAGATGCCGGCCGGGAGGATGCCATGAGCTGCCGAAAGGACTGTCCGGATTCCGCCCCCGCGAAACCGCTGGCGGGGATTCCCTATTTCGCGGGCCTTGCCGACGCCGTTCTCGATGACATCGAACGGAAAATCCGCCGCCGCCAGTACGCCGCCGGAGAGGTCATCCTGATGGAAGGGGATCGCGGCG
>JAVEYE010000023.1:0-20013 GCA_034003665.1 Rhodospirillales bacterium
CCCTTCTGAAGAAAAGCTATCGGGCGAAGCTCGGAGAAGCTCTGGTCCGGGCGGTCGACCGGTTCTTTCTGCGGGTCGAGGAGGCGGCGCGACTATGACGCCTCGGGAGCCCACCTCGCGCGCCGCCGCCGACGGCGGCCATAAGTCAGCCATAATTCGGGATTAGGGAAAGGCGGCGTGGCTCGGATATCCGGTTGGCCGGGGCGCATTCGGCGCCAAGCTGCGCCGAGTTCGCGAGCGACTGATACGATTTCATGAAACGCACCATCATTGCGATAGTTGGCATTCTGTTGATCCTCGGCCTGGCCGGGGTCGGCGGCGCGTTGTTCATCTTCCACGAATTCGGGCGTGGCCTGCCGGACTATCGTCAGCTGGCCGACTATGAGCCGCCGGTCATGACCCGCGTCTACGCCGGCGACGGCCGCCTTATGGCCGAATATGCCATCGAACGACGGGTGTTCGTGCCCATCCGGGCCATGCCCAAGCGGGTGATCGACGCCTTCCTGTCCGCCGAGGACAAGAATTTCTACACTCATCCCGGTATCGATGTCGTCGGCGTCGTGCGCGCCGCCATCACCAACTTCAGGAACATTGGTTCCGATCGCCGTCCGGTCGGCGCATCGACCATCACCCAGCAGGTCGCCAAGAACTTCCTGCTCAGCAACGAGGTCAGCTGGGAGCGTAAGGTGAAGGAGGCGATCCTGGCCTTCCGCATCGAGCGCACCTTCTCCAAACAGCGCATCCTCGAGCTCTATCTCAACGAGATCTACCTGGGTTACGGCTCCTATGGCGTCGCCGCAGCCGCGCTGAACTATTTCAACAAGTCTCTCGATCAGTTGTCGATCGCCGAGGCCGCCTATCTGGCGGCGACCCCGAAGGCCCCCAACAACTATCACCCGATCCGCCGTCCGGAAGCCGCGCGGTCCCGCCGCGACTGGGTGATCGGCCGGATGCTGGAGGATGGGGCGATCACCGAGGACGAGGCGATGCATGCCCGTTCGGAACCGCTCGTCGTCCGTCCGCGCGCCGACACCGAGTTCGTGACAGCCGACTTCTTTGCCGAGGAGGTTCGTCGAGAACTCGCCAAACGCTACGGCGATGACGACCTTTACAAGGGCGGCTTGGCGGTTCGGACGACGTTGGACCCCCGCCTCCAGGCATTGGCCGAGCGGGTGTTGCGCGAGGGCTTGGAATCATATGATCGCCGGCATGGCTGGCGCGGCCCCCTGGCGCGCCTGCCGCAAGGCGCCGATTGGCAAGGCGGTTTGGCCGCCCTGCCAGCGGAACCGGGTCTCGGCGAATGGGAGCGGGCCCTCGTTCTGGGGCTTGACGATGCCGGCGCCGACCTTGGACTGGCCGATGGTTCGACCGGCCGCATCCCGTTGGCGGAGATGCGGTGGGCCCGTCCATGGCTGGAGGGGCAGCGCCTTGGACCGCCGGTACGCAGGCCTTCGGATGTGCTGGCGGTCGGCGACGTCGTCGCCGCAGAACCCGTTCTCGCCGCCCGAGATGGCAAGGCCTATCCGGCCGCCACCTATGCTTTGCGCCAGATCCCCGAGGTCGAGGGGGGCTTGGTCGCCATTGATCCGCACACCGGACGCGTGTTGGCGATGAGCGGCGGCTATTCCTATGGAGAAAGCCAGTATAACCGGGCGACCCAGGCGACGCGCCAGCCAGGTTCGGCTTTCAAGCCGTTCGTCTATCTGGCGGCCCTAGATGCCGGCTACACGCCGTCCACCCTCATTCTCGACGCCCCATTCGTCATCGACCAGGGACCGGGCCTCCCGAAATGGCGGCCATCCAACTATTCGCAGGAGTTTTACGGCCCCAGCACCATGCGCTTGGGGATAGAAAAATCGCGCAACCTGATGACGGTCCGTCTGGCCCAGACCATCGGCATGGACCGGGTCAAGGATTACGCCGAGCGCTTCGGCGTCGTCGACAACCTGCCTGTTCATATTTCAATGGCGCTTGGTGCCGGCGAAACGACGCTTCTGCGTCTGACCACCGCCTATGCGATGATCGTCAACGGCGGCAAGCGCATCGTGCCGACCTTGATCGACCGCATCCAGGACCGCGACGGCCAGACCGTTTACCGTCACGACGATCGCAACTGCCCGAACTGCCGGACCACCTTTTGGACCCAGCAGCCGATGCCAGAGATCCCCGACAATCGGCCGGCCGTCACGTCCGAGGCAACGGCCTATCAGATGGTGTCGATGCTCCAAGGTGTTGTGGATCGGGGCACCGGCCGCAGCATCCGCGAGGTTGGCCGCCCGTTGGCCGGCAAGACCGGCACAACGAACGATTCCAACGATGCCTGGTTCCTGGGCTTCTCGCCCGATCTGGCGGTCGGGGTTTTCGTCGGATTCGACCAGCCGAAGACGCTGGGCGAGCGTGAACAGGGTGCGACCGTCGCCGCCCCGATCTTTCGCGACTTCATGGCGGAGGCCCTGAAGGGCCAGCCGACCGTGCCGTTCCGCATTCCACCGGGCATCCGGTTGGTGCGGGTCGAAGCGAACAGCGGCCGATTGGCGCAGCCGGGTGACCGCAGCGTCATCCTCGAGGCCTTCAAGCCCGACTCCCAGCCGACCGGTCGCAGCGACGTGGTCGACGGCGTGGACGGCATCGACAACGTCGAAACCACGGATGGACCGACGACCGGCACCGGCGGCCTCTATTAGACCGCACGTCGTCCAGCGGCTTGTCGCGCGCGGCATTCCAGATTAAATACCTCGGCACGGACGCCTCACGGCAGGAAGGAATGGCGATGCGCGCTGAAACCGAAGCGATGGTTCAGGAAATTAAGCAGTCACTGGAACTGCTGAGGAGGCATCTTTGACTACGCTTCCGCAGTCCGCCGCCTTTCCGAACTGAATTCCCTGGCCGAAGACCCGGCTCTCTGGGAAAAGCCCGACAATGCGCAGGCCATCATGCGCGAACGGACCCGGCTGGAAGACGGCATCGGCACCATCGACCAACTGGAGCGCGAGCTGAGCGATTCGGTGGACCTGATAGAGATGGCCGAGGCGGAAGGCGACGAGGGCATCGTCATCGAGGCCGAGGCGGCCTTGCGCACGCTGCGGAAGACGGCGGGGGTGGCGGAATTCCAGACGTTGCTGTCCGGCGAGGCCGACGCCAACGACTGCTTCCTCGAGGTCCACGCCGGGGCCGGCGGAACCGAGGCCCAGGATTGGGCCGAGATGCTGTTGCGGATGTACGTTCGCTGGGCCGAACACCGCCGCTACAAGGTGGAGTGGATCGAGGAAAGCCCCGGTGAAGAGGCCGGGTTGAAGTCGGCCACCGTGCGCATCAAGGGTGAGAATGCCTATGGTTGGATGAAGACGGAAGCCGGAGTCCATCGGCTGGTGCGCATCTCGCCTTATGATTCCAATGCCCGACGCCACACCAGCTTCGCGTCGGTGTGGGTCTATCCGGTGATCGACGACAAAATCGAGATCGAGGTCGAGGAGAAGGACGTCAGGATCGATACCTACCGCGCTTCGGGCGCCGGCGGTCAGCACATCAACAAGACCGACAGCGCCGTGCGCATCACCCACATTCCCAGCGGCATCGTCGTGGCTTGCCAAACCGACCGCTCCCAGCACAAGAACCGAGCGTCGGCCTGGTCCATGCTGCGGGCCCGCCTGTACGAGGCGGAACTGCAAAGGCGCGAGGCCGAGGCCCAGGCGCTCCATGACGCCAAGACCGACATCGGCTGGGGCCACCAAATTCGCTCCTACGTCCTGCAGCCCTACCAGATGGTCAAGGACCTGCGCACGGGCACCGAAACGTCCAATACCCAGGCGGTGCTCGACGGCGACCTTGACGCCTTCATGGAGGCGGCGCTTGCCGCCCGCGTCAAGGGCGGGGCCGGGGCCGAGGTCAAGGACCTGGACTGACGGTCGCTTCCGGTCAGACCGTCGCGGCTTCCTTCAGCACGGCATCGACGTGGCCGGGCACCTTGACCTTGCGCCAGACCCGGTAAATCACGCCGTCCTCGTCGATCAGAAACGTGGCCCGCTCGATCCCCATGTATTTGCGGCCGTACATGCTTTTTTCGACCCACACGCCGTAGGCCTCGCACACCGCCCCGTCGCCGTCTGAAAGAAGGGCGAACGGCAGGCCGTATTTCGCTTTGAAGCGGTCGTGGCTGGCCACCCCATCCTTCGAGATGCCGATGACGACGGCGCCGGCCTCGGCGAAGTGCGGAGAGGCGTCGCGGAACGCGCAGGCCTCTGCCGTGCAGCCCGAGGTGTCGTCCTTGGGATAGAAGTACAGCACGACCTTCCGGCCACGCAGGTCGCGCAGTGCCACCGTGCCGCCGCCATCGGCGGGCAGGTCGAAATCCGGGGCGGGATCGCCGACGTTGAGGGGCATCGCTGTTCCTTTCGTTTTATGCCGCCAGGGGAATGTAGGCGTGTCCGGACGAAATCCAAGCGCGATTCGTCGACCTATTCCTCGTCCTTCGACGGCAGGCCGCCGGCCGGGTTCTCGATCAGATCGCGGAAGTGTCCGTAGACGGTGGCGGCGGTGGATCGGATCTTTTCTTTGAGTACCGTGACGTCGGCTGCGGCGCCGACTGCGGCCAGGGTCTTTTCCAGGCCCTCGGTGACCTCGGGCTCGCGTTCAAGGCGGAAGATGCCCTCGATGGTCAGGCGAAGCACGCTTTGGATGCCCTGCCACAGGTCCGTCGCCTCGATCAGCGCGTCGGCGATCGATGCCGCCAGTAATCCGTTGTCGCGCAGGGCCTGGAGGGCGGTCCGAGTGTTGGGCGAGAGGATCTGCGGGTGGGTGTGCGCATGTCGAAGCTGCAGATACTGGGCGAGGAAGTCGATATCGACCAGGCCGCCGCGCATGTGCTTGACCTCCCAGACGAAGTCGCTGTGATGCTCGGCGTCCAGGCGGGTCCGCATGTCGGCGACGTCGCGCAGCAGCACGTCGGGATTGCGCGGCCGCGTCAGGGTCTGGCGGATCACCGCCTCGACCCGCCGCCACAGGTCGTCGGGGCCGAAGACGACGCGGGCCCGCGTCAACGCCATGTGTTCCCAGGTCCACGCCGCCTCCTCGTGGTATTGGACGAACGCCTTGAGGCTGGATGCGATGGGGCCCTTGGCGCCCGAGGGGCGCAACCGCATGTCGACCTCGAACAGCCTGCCCTCGGCGGTCTGGGCGGTGACGGCATTGATCAGGCGCTGGCTCAACCGGGCGAAATACTGGCTGGGCGGCAGTGGCCGTGGCCCGTCGGAGGCGTCGGACTCGGGGGGCGTGTCATAGACGAAGATGAGATCGAGATCCGACGTCGGCGTCATCTCGCGGCCGCCCAGCTTGCCCAGCGCGATGCACAGCATGCCGGCGCCTGCGAAGCGCCCATGGTGGCGCACGAATTCGGCCTCGACCACGGGATGGAGCGCCCGTAGCGCGGCGTCGGCGATGTTGCTGAAGGCGGCTGCGGCGGCGCGCGGCGGCAGGAAGCGGCGAAGAAGCTGGACACCGACCTGGAACTGTCGGTCGTGGGCCCAGCGCCGTGTAACCTCCAGCGCTTCCTCCAAGGCTTCGGCTGACGACAGCAGACGCTCGAGCTCTTCCTGAAGGGCGTCTCTGGGGGGCGGGGCGTCAAAGAAATCACCCGACAGAACGCTGTCCAGGATGGTCGGCTTGTGGCTGAGGTGTTGGGCAAGGCGTGGCGCGCCGCCCATGATTTCGGCCACCAGTTCCAGCAACTGGGGATTGGCATGGAACATCGAGAACAGCTGAACCCCGGCCGGCAGCGCGGACAGGAAGGAATCGAAGTTGCGCAGGGTGGCGTCGGCGTCGGCGGTCTTGGCGAAGGCCGACAGCAGGACCGGCATCAGTTCGGTCAGCAGCTCGCGGGCCCGGGCGCTACGCATGGCGCGGTAGCGTCCGTGGTGCCAGCCGCGCACGGCAGCATCGACGGTTTCCGGCGACTTGAAGCCCAGCCCAGCCAGCGTCCGGATGGTTTCGGGATCGGCTTCGCTGCCGGTGAACACCAGGTTGCCGGCCACCGTTCCGGTTGCCGCCAACTGGGGCGCATCCTCGAACAAGCGCGCGTAGTGGGTTTCCACTTGGCGCAGGTGGCGTTCGACTTCCGCCCCGAACGTCAGCGCGTCGTCGAACCCCATGAAAGAGGCGATTTCCTCAAGCCCTTCGCGGTGGTCGGGAAGGGAATGGGTCTGTTCGTCGTTGATCATTTGAAGGCGGTGCTCGGTGCGCCGCAGGAAGAAATAGGAGTCGGCCAAGTCTCGTCGGGTATTTTCGGCGACGTGGCCAAGGGCGGTGAGGGCCGCCAGCGCCTCAAGCGTGCCGCGCCGTCGCAACTCTGGCTGCCGCCCACCCCAGATCAGCTGCTGGGTTTGGGCGAAAAACTCGATTTCTCGGATGCCGCCGCGGCCAAGCTTGACGTTGTGGCCGGCCACCGCGATCTTGCCGCCGCCGCGATGAGCATTGATCTGGCGTTTGATCGAATGGATGTCCTGGATGGCGGCGAAATCCAGGTACTTGCGCCAGATATAGGGCTGGAGCCGCGCCAGGAACTGGCGGCCGGCGGCAAGATCGCCGGCTACCGGTCGGGCCTTGATCATGGCCGCCCGCTCCCAGTTCTGGCCAAGGCTTTCATAATAGATCTCGGCGGCCAGCACCGATATCGCCGGCGGTGTCGATGCCGGATCGGGGCGCAGCCTCAGATCGATGCGGAACACGTTGCCTTCAGCGGTCCGTTCATCCAGCAGCTTCACGAACTGGCGGGTGAGGCGGATCACGTCGTGGAGCATGCGGTCAGGCTCCGGGGTGCGGATCTTTTCGGGGTCGAACAGGATGATGAGATCGACGTCGCTGGAATAGTTGAGTTCGCGCGCCCCCAGCTTGCCCATGCCGAGGATGACGAGGCCGGAATCCCGTTCTGGATCGTCGGAATGGGCGAGCTCCATATGTCCGGCCGCCGCGGCGCCTCTCAGGGCGCTGGCGGCGGCGACTCCAATGGCCGCTTCCGCGAACCCGGACAGCGCGCCGGTGACGCGCGCCAGCGGCCAGTCGCCGGCGATGTCGGCGAGGGCGACGGTCAAGGCCATCCGGCGCTTGGCGATGCGCAGCGACCGGCCGATGTCACCGCCGTCCGCGGGCGTGGCGCGAAGGCCGGCCAACGAGGCAATGATATCGGCTTCGATGGCTTCGCCGCCGCGGGTCAGCAGATCCAGGGCGAACCGTGGGTCTCGGGTCATGCAGAGAGTGAGGTACGGGCTGTTGCCGAAGACTGCCTCGAGCAGTCGGCGGCCTTCGGGGAGCGCCATCAATTCGCCCGAAACGTCGGTCAGTGTGGAATCGTTCTCCTGGGCGACCGCCTCGATCCATTGCTCCATTCCCGAGCGAATGCGATCGGGGTTGGCGCTGCGCGGCAGAGGATTGGAAAGAAAGTGAAAATCGGGCATATCCAATGAAACCTTTATATCGCACACTGCGCGAAGCCTCAGTCGGGGTCAAGATCGCGTCGTGCGACGGGAACGAACCTAGGTGATTCGACGGACTTTTCGGGGACTGGTTCAAGCGCTTGGTGCCGTGGGGGCCGGCTTGGCCATCGTGTTGCTGTTGGCCGCCTGGCGTTTGTCGTCGGGACCGATCACGCTGACCTTTCTCTCCCCTTACATCGAAAAGGCGCTGAGCGCCGAGGACGGCTCGCTAGCCGTCCGGCTGGACAACACCATTCTTACGTGGGCGGGATGGGAGCGGACGCTGGACGTGCGGGTACTCAACGTGCGGGCGGTGGGTGCCGGCGGAACGGCGATGGCAGTGGTGCCCGAGCTGTCGTTTTCGCTCAGCGTCAAGGCGTTGCTCAAGGGTATCGTCGCGCCCCGATCGATCGAACTTCATCGCCCCAGCCTGCAGGTGGCCCGTCGCGAGGACGGGACGCTGGAAGTCGGCTTCCGCCAGGGCGCCGAGGCCTCCGACGCGCTGTCCAGACAGCTTCTGGCGGGGCTGTCGTCGGAACCCGATGAGAAGGGGGCGATGGGCTACCTGTCGCGCGTCGTCGTACGCGACGCCGACGTCCTGATCATCGATCGCCAGCTCGATACCGTGTGGCGGGCGCCCCATGCCCAAGTCTCGCTGCGTCGCGATGCGGCGGGCATCGAGGGCGAGATCTCGCTGGATCTTGAGGGCGACGAGCGCGTGACCCGGGTGGTTCTGCTGGGAGGCTATCAGCGCGACGCCCGTCGATTGGACTTCGGCGTCCAGTTTTCCGATCTGGTGCCGGCCACGTTCGCCCGCCTGTCGCCCCGGCTTGCCGCTCTCGGCGGCGCGGCCGTTCCACTGGGCGGCCGACTGCTTGTCAGCCTCAATCTGGATGGCGGCATCGAAGCGGTGGACTTCGAGATCAAGGGCGGTGCCGGACGGATCGATCTTCCGGCACCGTTGGCTCAATCGATCGATGTCGTCGGCTTGTCGGTCAAGGGACTTTATCGGGGCGCCGACCAGGTGCTGACCTTGGAAGAATTGGCATTCGACCTGGGCGAGGCGGGCAGCCTCCTGCTGCCCGCCTCCAACGGCCATCGGGTTCCCCTGCGCGCGCTGACCGCCAGGGCCAATCTGGCCGAGGGGGGCGATCATCTGGAGGTGGTCTCGGTTGATGCCGATCTGGGCGGCCCGACGGCGATGCTTAGCGGCGACATTCGCCGCGATGGCGACGAGATCCGCATTCGCGCCGAGGGAACGCTGCAAGAGGTTCCCGCCGACGAGGCGAGCCGCTACTGGCCGGCAGCCTGGGGCACGGATGCGCATACCTGGGTCAAGGCCAATTTGTCGGCCGGCCGAGTCGTCGAGGCAACAGCCCGGGCCGAGGCCGTGATCCGCGGCGCAGACGACGTTACCGTCAGCAGTTTGGCGGGCGACATGCGGCTGGAGGGAATGACTGTCGACTATCTATCGCCGATGCCCAAGGCCGTGCGGGTGGACGGAACCGCAACTTTCAACCGGCATCGCTTCGACATTGCCGTCAGCCGGGGGGAAGTCTCTGGCCTGACGACCAGCGGCGGCCATCTCGCCTTCACCGGCCTCGACGAGGTCGACCAGTATCTGGAGATCGATCTGGCCATTCAGGGGCCCGTGAAGCGGGCGGTTCAGTTGATCGACAGCAAGCCGCTCCAGCTTGCCTCGAAGATCAACATCGATCCCAACCAGTCCTCGGGAACTGCCGATACCCGCCTGAAGCTGCGGTTCATTTTGGAAAAGGATCTGACGATCGATCAGGTGACGGTTTCGGCGACCTCGCGCATGCGCAAGGTCGCCGTCGCCAACGCCATCCTGGGCCGCGGCATTTCGGACGGCGATCTCACCCTCACCATCGACAACAAGGCCATGGTGGTTACGGGGGACGTGTCGCTGGGAACCATTCCCGGCACCCTCGAATGGCGCCGCAACTTCGACGACACGGCGCCGGTGAGTGCGCTCTACGTTCTGCGCGGATCGGTCGATAACCGGCAGCGTGAGGAGGAGTTCGGGCTTGCCTTCGCACCGTTTTCCCGCGATTTCATCGACGGCCCGATCGGCGCCGAGGTCCGCTGGGAAATCCAGTTGTCGGGCAAGGGACGCATGCTCGCGAAGCTGGATCTTTCCCGGGCAAGGCTGGCGTTGCCGCCGATGGACTGGTCCAAGCCGGCGGGCGGCGCCGGATCGGCGGAAGTCGAACTCGCCCTTCAGGGGGAACGCATCACCGGCATTCCCTCGTTCACCGTCGGCGCTCCGGATCTCAAGGCCAGGGGCTCGGTCAAGATCAATGAGACGAGCGGGGGGCTCGACCGGGTGGATCTGGATGCACTGACCTTCGGCCGGACCGACGTCAAGGGCGCCATGGTGGCCGGTGCCGACGGCGGTTGGACACTGACCGCTCATGGCCCCAGTTTCGATCTCGCGCCGATACTCGACGATCTCTTCTCAGACGACTCCGCCTTCGATGAGGCGGCCGGACAGCCCGATCTCAGCGTGGCCGTCGATCTCGATCAGGTGTGGGTCGGCCCCGGACAGGCGCTCCAGCGGGTCAGGGGAACGCTGGCGCGGGGCGACGGCAGATGGCGGGCCGTGACGATAAGCGGCGTCGTCAAAGGCGACAAGACACTGAGCGTGCGGGTCGAGCCCGGCAAGGACGGCAAACGCAATCTGAGCGTGGTCAGCAACGACGCCGGTGAAACGCTTCGGACCTTCGGCTATTACGAGAACATGATCGGGGGCAGTCTCGACATTCGCGGCGCCTTCGACGATTCCGTGCGGGGGTCGCCGCTGGTCGGGCGGCTAACAGCCAGCGACTTCCGCGTCATCAAGGCACCGGTACTGGCCCATCTGGTCAGCATTGTGGCGCTGACCGGCATTGTCGATGCCCTGCAGGGCCCGGGCCTCAGCTTCGCCGGCCTCGACATTCCGTTCACCCAGCACGATGGGGTGATCACGCTGAAGGACGGCCGCGTGCATGGATCGGCCCTCGGCTTCACGGCGTCGGGGAAGATCTTCACCCACGACGACGTCATCGACGTGGAGGGTACGTTGGTTCCCGCCTACGCCATCAACTCGGCCTTGGGCAACATTCCGTTTGTCGGCGGCATTTTCTCGGGCGGTGAAAAGGGAGGTGGCGTTTTTGCCGCCACCTACAAGATGACCGGCCCCCTGGAGCAGCCAAAGGTCACGGTCAATCCGCTGAGCGTGCTGGCTCCAGGGTTCCTGCGCAAGCTGTTCGGCCTTTTGGACGGGGCCGACCAGCCACCCCCGGCGGCGTCCGAACCAGAGCCGAGGTCTCAGGCCCCGACCCGACCCTGACGACTCAGACGGCGCGAACGACGGCGTGTTTTTTCTTACCGGCCGACAGCTTGATGACGCCGCCGCCGGCGCGGTCGGCCAGGGTCACTGGCTGCATCTCGTTGGCGACCGACACGTCGTTGATGCGCGCGCCGCCGCCCTTGATCAGGCGGCGGGCCTCGCCGTTGCTGGAGGCCAAGCCAGCCCGCCGGAACAGCTCAAAGGCGGCCACCCCTTGCTCCAATTCCGTCGCCGGCACGTCAAGGGTCGGCAACTGATCGCCGATGGCGCCATCCTCGAAGGTGCGCCTCGCGGTTTCGCTGGCTGCCGCCGCCGCCGCCTCGCCGCGGCACAGGCGGGTGATCTCTGTGGCCAGGATCTTCTTGGCGTCGTTGATCTCGGCGCCCTCAAGGGCTTCCAACCGTGCGACCTCGGCCGCCGGCAGGTCGGTGAACAGCCGAAGGAACTTGCCGACGTCGGCGTCCTCGGTGTTGCGCCAATACTGCCAGTAGTCGTAGGCGGGCAGCATGTCCTCGTTGAGCCACACGGCGCCAGCCGCCGACTTGCCCATCTTGGCGCCCGAGGCGGTTTGCAGAAGCGGCGTCGTCAGTCCGTACAACGTGGCGCCGTCGACCCGGCGGGCCAGTTCGACGCCATTGACGATGTTGCCCCATTGATCCGAGCCGCCCATCTGCAGCACGCATTTATGGCGCCGATTGAGCTCCAGGAAGTCGAATCCCTGAAGGATCATGTAGTTGAATTCCAGGAAGGTCAGCGGCTGCTCGCGATCGAGCCGGGTTTTGACGCTGTCGAAGGTGAGCATGCGATTGACCGAGAAGTGGCGGCCGTAGTCGCGCAGGAAAGGGATGTACTCCAGCTTGTCCAGCCAGTCGGCGTTGTTCACCATGACGGCGTCGGTCGGTCCGTCGCCGAACGTCAAGAACTTGGCGAACACCTTTTTGATGCCGGCCATGTTCTCGGCGATCTTCGCGTCATCCAGGAGCGGGCGGGATTCATCACGGAACGACGGGTCGCCGATCCTGGTGGTGCCGCCGCCCATCAGCACGATCGGCTTGTGGCCGGCCTGCTGGAGGCGGCGCAGCAGCATGATGGAGACCAGGCTGCCGGCGTGCAGGCTCGGGGCGGTGCAGTCGAAGCCGATATAGGCGGTGACCCGTTGCTCGGCCGCCAGGCCGTCAAGGCCTTCCAAATCCGTGCACTGGTGCAGGTAGCCGCGCTCTACGACGGCGCGGACGAAATCCGAGCGAAAGGTGGTCATGGGCGTGCCGGTCCGTTGTCCATCTGGGACGAGAAATGCGAATGATCGCCGGGCGGCATTTAGCACAATCGTCCCCAGCGCACAACGTCAGTGGGTCGGATTATGTCCCGGCCGAAGGGTCCTCGCCGGGCCGGCGGCAGAGCATTGCCAGAAAAAGCAGCGCGACAACGATGCCGCCGGTTGCCCCGGCCAGGAATAGACGCAGCGTTTCGTTGCCGGGAGGGGCCAGCCGAAGATTTTTCCGTTCGATCTCGATGCCGTCATCGACGGCGTACGCACGGGGCGCCCGGACGCCCGGTTCGGAAGGCTGCCCTCGGGACGCGAAAAGCGGCTCGTCGATGTGGAACGCCGTCGGACCGGGCGCCACGTCCGCGTCGGCATTTGCCGCAGGCGGCAGTGCCGCCGTGGCCGGCGATGCGCTCGCCAGCATGGCGATGGCAAGGGCGGCCATCATGTCGCGTGCAAGTGGAGTCATCGGCATGGGCGCACGGGCGGCTTTGCTTCTGAACCGGACAGTCTGGAAACGCACCGCGGGTCAGACGGCTTCCGCCAACGCCTTGTCGAGGTAGGTCTCGATGTGCTGGCTGAGTTCCTCGAGGTGGCCTCCGAAAAAATGGTCGGCCCCATCGATGACGCGATAATCGATCTTGATGTTCTTCTGGTTCGACAGCTTATGGGCTAACTTGTCGACCGAGGCGACGGGGATGATGTCGTCCACGTTGCCATGGACGATCATGCCCGAAGACGGGCAAGGGGCCAGAAACGAGAAGTCGTGGATGCTGGCCGGCGGCGAAATGGCGATAAACCCAGAAATCTCGGGACGTCGCATCATCAGCTGCATGCCGATCCAGGCGCCGAACGAATAGCCGCCGATCCAGCAGCCGCCGGCATTGGGGTTATGTCCCTGCATCCAGTCGAGCGCGGCGGCGGCATCGCTCAGTTCGCCTTGACCGTTGTCGAATTCGGCCTGCGAGCGGCCGACCCCGCGGAAATTGAACCGTAGGGCGGAAAACCCGCGCCGCACGAACGCCTGGTACATCGTGTAGACCAGCCTGTTGTTCATGGTTCCCCCATGCTGAGGATGGGGGTGGAGCAACAGCGCGACCGGCGCGTTGGGAACCTTCGAGTGATGGTAGCGGCCTTCGAGCCGGCCATCAGGGCCATTCAGGGTGACTTCAGGCATCGTCCTTCGCGAACGTTGTCCCTAGCTGATTTCGAAAAATTTCATGATGGTGAAATGCGGGAAATTCCTGCAATTCACCGGACCAACCGCCGACAAATCTTGATTAGATTTGTCGGATTTCCTATATAACCGGTGGTTTTTTGGGGGATTGGCCCCGTAGCATTTTCCACAAACTTGAAACATCATCTGCCAGACCACCGGAAAGCGCGCGTAGGATATAGAAGAGTCCATGTTTTTCAAGAGGCTTCGCACCGACATCGACGCCATCATGGAACGCGATCCGGCAGCGCGCTCTCGGATGGAGGTGGCGCTGTGCTATCCCGGTTTCCAGGCCGTACTCATTTACCGCATGGCCCATGTGTTGTGGCGCCGCAATTGGTTGTTGGCTGGTCGCTTTGTTTCCCACATCGGACGGGTCCTGACCAACATCGAGATCCACCCCGGGGCCACGATCGGCAAGCGATTGGTCATTGATCACGGTTCGGGCGTGGTCATCGGCGAAACCTCGGAGATCGGCGACGACGTGACTCTTTACCAGGGTGTAACGCTGGGAGGCACCTCTCCCGCCGTCGATTCCCGCTCGCAGGTGAACAAGAAGCGCCACCCCACCTTGGAGGACGGCGTCATTATTGGATCGGGCGCCCAGATCCTGGGACCGATCACCATAGGCGAGGGGGCGCGGGTTGGCGCCAACGCCGTGGTGACGCGCGACATTCCGCGCGGCGTCACCGCCGCCGGCATTCCGGCGCGCGTCATCATGCCGCGCGACAAGCAGAAGGCAAAGACCAAGGAATTCGTAGCCTATGGGACGCCGGTGGACGAACTGTTCGATCCGGTGTTGCGCAACATCGACAGCATGCGTGGGCAAATGGCCGTGTTGGCCGAACGCATCGAGGAATTGGAGGAGCGCCTCCGCGCCCAGGAAGGCGTCGGGGGCGAGGCCGTGCAAGGATCGGACAATGGAGACACATCGAAAGTCGTGGCGCGCGGCGGCGGCCGCGGCGCCGCTTAGGACACGACGGCAAGCCAGGGGGACGGCGCAGTGAGACTGAGCACCAAGGGACGATACGCAGTGATGGCGATGGTCGACCTCGCCACCCACAGCGACGGTAAACCGGTTGCGCTGGCCGACATCGCGGACCGGCAGGAAATCTCACTTTCCTATCTTGAGCAGCTTTTCGGCAAGCTGCGCAAGGGGGGCCTGGTGAAAAGCGTGCGCGGCCCGGGCGGCGGCTATCTGCTGGCCCGAGAAGCCGGTGAAACGCGGGTTTCCGACATCATCATGGCGGTCGATGAACTGATCAAGGCGACCCGCTGCACACCGGGATCGCCATCCGGCTGCCATCTCAACAAGAGCCGCTGCATGACCCATGACCTGTGGGAGGAACTGGGCAACCAGATCTACCTGTACCTCAGTTCCGTCAGCGTAGCCGACATCGTCGAGCGGCGTGTGCTGGGCAGCAGCGGTCTGATCTTTCAGGAGCTGGAACAGAACGGCGTCGCCGCGCGCTAGGCTGTTTCCGGCTGGCGCTCATGGAGCTCATGAAGCCCCCGGTTTATCTCGATCACAACGCCACCACCCCCGTTCGGCCCGAAGCGGCCGAGGCGGTCGTCGCCGCCTTGTCGACGGTCGGCAATCCATCATCGGTGCACGCATTCGGTCGGGCGACGCGCCGCCTGTTGGAAGAGGCGCGCGAAGCGGTCGCCGCCCTGGTCGGCGGACCCGTCGGCGGTGTCGTATTCACCGGCGGCGGCAGCGAGGCCAACAATCTGGCTCTTGGCGGATGCGGCCGTCGCAACGTCGTGGTGTCGGCCGTCGAGCATGATTCGGTGGCCGGCGCGGCGCCGTCGGCTGCGATCGTGCCTGTTGACGGCGACGGTCTCGTGAATCTGGATCACTTGGCGACAATGCTGGTGGGCATCGGTCAAGAGGCGGTCGTTTCGGTGATGCTGGCCAACAACGAGACGGGGGTCGTCCAGCCGGTTGCAGAGGTGGCCGCGATCGCCCGTCGGCACGGCGCCTTGGTTCATTGCGATGCGGTCCAGGCGGCCGGGCGGCTGCCGATCGACATGACGTCGCTGGGCGTCCACATGATGACGCTGTCGGCCCACAAGATTGGGGGACCGCAAGGCATCGGTGCGCTTGTCGTCGCCGATGGCGTTTCCATCGAACCGCTGGTACGGGGCGGAGGGCAGGAAAACCGGCGGCGAGCGGGAACTGAGAATGTTCCCGGTGCGGTGGGGTTCGGCGCCGCCTCCCGGTTAGCCGCGGGCGAATGCCGATCCGACAGCCCGTTGGCGGCGTGGCGCGACCGACTGGAGGCCGCCTTGAAAAGCGTTGAGCCTGATCTCAAGATCTTTGGGGAGGGGGCGCCGAGGTTGCCGAATACCAGTTGTCTGGCTGCCCCCGGGATGCTGAGCGAGACGCAGGTGATGGCGCTTGACCTGGCGGGCGTCGCGGTCAGCGCCGGTGCCGCGTGCTCGTCGGGACGGGTGGGGCCCAGTCGCGTGCTCGCCGCCATGGGTGGCGGCGACTTGGCGAACGCCGCCATCCGGATCAGCTTCGGTTGGACCAGCCGGGAGGGCGACGTCGATCGTCTGGTGGCGGCGTGGACGGCTTTGCGCGACCGCATTCGGGATCGCCACGGCGAGAGCGCCCCGGCCTCATCCTGAAGGGGACGAAACCATGAGCGAATCCGTGCCCGCCATCGTCGCCACCGAAACCGCCCGTCGGCGGGGGCGCGCGGTCTATCTGGACTACCAGGCGACGACCCCGACCGATCCCCGGGTGGTTGCCGCGATGCTGCCGTATTTCACCGAGAAGTTTGGCAATCCGCATTCCGAGGGTCATGCCTTCGGGCGGGAAGCCGAGGATGCCGTGGAAGCCGCCCGCCGACAGGTCGCGCACCTGATCGGCGCCGACCCTCGCGAGATTGTTTTCACTTCCGGCGCCACGGAATCCAATAATCTGGCCCTCAAGGGGCTGGCCGGTTTTTACGGGAAAAACAGAAACCACCTCGTCACCTGCGTCACCGAGCACAAATGCGTGCTGGAAACGATGCGCCACCTCGAACGCGACGGGTTTTCCGTCACCTGGCTGCCGGTCGGCCCCGACGGCCGCGTCGATCCGGCCTCGGTGGCCGGGGCGCTGACCGGGCGGACCCTGGCGGTTTCGGTGATGACCGCCAACAACGAGATCGGGGTCCTGCAGCCGATCGCCGAGATCGGGCGCATCTGCCGCCAGCACCGCGTTTTTTTTCATTCCGACGCAGCCCAGGCGGTCGGCGAGATCCCGCTCGACGTCGGGGCGCTCAACGTCGATCTGTTGAGCATGAGCGCGCACAAGATGTACGGGCCGATGGGCATCGGCGCCCTTTACGTGCGCCGAAGGCCACGGGTGCGGCTCATGCCGCAGATGTCGGGTGGCGGGCAGGAGCGCGGCATGCGCTCGGGCACCTTGCCCGCGCCTTTGTGCGTGGGCTTCGGCGCCGCCTGCGCGCTCGCCGCCGACGGCATGGAGGCAGAGGGGCGCCGGCTTGCCGGGCTGCGCGATCGCTTCCTTGATCGCCTGCACGCCCGGCTGTCCGGGGTGTTCGTCAACGGCAGCCTGACGGCGCGCCTCCCAGGCAACCTCAACGTCGGCTTCACCGGGCTCGGCGGCGAAAGCCTGCTGGCGCGACTGCCCGACCTCGCGCTCTCCACCGGGTCGGCCTGCACATCGGCATCGCTGGAGCCTTCTCATGTGCTCAAAGCGATCGGCGTCGAAGAAACGCTGATCAATGCCAGCATCCGACTCAGCTTTGGGCGCAGCACCACTGAAGAGGAGGTGGACTACGCGGCCCGCCGCGTCGCCGATGAGGTCGAGACGCTGAGACGACGGAGCCCGTCTTGATGCCGACCATGACCTTCGTCCTGCCGGATGGAAGTCGCCGGACGGTCGTTGCCGCCGAGGATCTGTCGATTTTGGAGATCGCCCATGCCGAAGGCATCGCCATCGAGGGCGCCTGCGACGGCTCGATGGCCTGCTCTACCTGCCACGTCATCGTCGACAAGGCATGGTGGCTCCGCTTGCCGCCGGCGGCGGAAGAGGAACTCGACATGCTGGATTTCGCCGTGGGGGCGACGGAGACTTCGCGGCTGGGCTGTCAGGTGCGCGTCACCGGCGACCTTGACGGTTTGGTGGTGACCGTGCCGGCCGAAACCCGCAACGCGCTTTTGGGCTGACGCCCCGCCGCCGTCAGGCGCGGCGGCGAGCGACGACTTTCTGGTATACGCCGCCGAAGAACGTCCGCTTGTCCCACGACCAGGCGCCGGGATCCGACGCGAAGACGGATATGGCGTGGCGCCACAACGAACGTGCGAACGGTTCCAGGCAGAAATTGACCGCCTGCAGGATGTAGCGGATGGGCTGTAGCCGATGGGGATTGTGGTAGTCGACGAACACCACCTTGCCACCCGGCGCCACGCTGCGCAGAAGAGCGTCGACGATGGCGCGTTTCTTTCCGTCAGGCACCTCGTGCAGCAGAAAGAAGCAGACCACCACGTCGTAAGGGCCGCCACCCGGCACCGCGGCATCGGCGTGGCGGATGTTGACGTGCGCCAAATGGCCGACCTTGCGCTGGCAGTGTTCGACCTGGATGGGGGCCACGTCGATGACGTCCAACTCGCCCTGTGGCCCGACCCTTTCGGCCAGCCGATTGACGAAATCGCCGTAGACGTGGGCGGCCATGAGAACCTTCTGGCCGGGTTTGATCTCCTTGAGCGCGGCCCGCATGAGCCGTCGGGCGTTGCCGAACAGCAGAACATCGACAACGATTGACCGGTCGAGCAGCTCGACGTTGGTCGGGGCCAAATAGGCCCAGGTGTAAACCTCACTCAGATAAGCGGGCACGGCAACACCCTGGCTGGTGGATCGATTGGAAATGTCGACGAGCGTATCGGCAAGCGGGACGTCATTGGCCGCAACGGGGAAATTCACGCGGATCTCCATTTCTTCTTGTCGGGCTTCTATTTGAACCACCGTTGGCTCGCGGCCGCTTCCGAAAACCACCCGCGCAGTTGGGGCGTGGCGGTGTCCCACAGCGGAAAAACTCCTGTCCATATTGCGGGGACGAAGTGAATTTTTCGCTAACTCACATAGCACGAACGGGAGCCCTCGCAAACCCCTATGGAAGCATGGGTATTATGACATCCGTGTATGTCTCCCCCGCCACGGGAGGTCGTTTCAAAGGCCGGTGTCATCCAGCCAGCGGCCGAAGATCGCCTCGGCACGATCTGACAGCGACCCGGCGAAGCGCCGGCCGTCGGCTCTCAATGCGCCCACCGAAACACCCGGCGTGGCGGCGATTTCGGCGGTGTGGCCGACATACCAGCGCTCCAGGTCCAGCGCCGTCGCCTCGAGATGGAATTGCAACGCCAGGGCGTGGGTTCCCAGACTGAACGCCTGGTTCCGGCAGGCGTCGGTTTCCGCCAGATGGATGGCACGGGGGGGCAGATCGAAGGTATCTCCGTGCCAGTGCAGAACGCTTGCGTCCGCCTCGGCCAGCGGGGCCAGACAGGATTGGCGCCCCGCCTCGGTAAGGCTGACCGGCGCCCAGCCGATCTCCTTGATGCCGGACGCATGGACCCGGGCGCCCAGGGCACGGGCCATCAACTGACAGCCCAGGCAGATGCCCAGCGTGGGGCGGGCCGTTGCCAACCTGGCGGAGATCATCTCGATCTCGGGTTCAAGGAAGGGATAGTCGGCGGTATCGTAAACGCCGATCGGTCCCCCCAGGACGACAAGCAGATCGGCGTTGATGGCTTCCAGGCTGGGGAAATCGGCCGTTGGCGCGTCCACGCGGGCGACGGCGAACTCCCGTCGAAGAAGCATGGGCTCCAGGCTGCCCAGGTCCTCGAAAGCGACGTGGCGGATGACCAGCGCGGTCTTCATGGCTATTTTTTGTAACGGGCGAGAACGGCGTCGAGCGCGCCGTCGATGGGGTTGAAGCCGCCTCCCTCGGCCATCATGCGCAGAATCTGCTCGTTCATGCCGCCGGGAGTCGACACTTCCTTGATCAGGGCATCGAAACCATGGGCCTCCGCCTTGTCGGCGTCGGTGGCGATGGTCTGGGCAATGGCCGTGGTGAAGCGGACGGCGGCCTTTTGCTCGACGCCTTCGCGGGTCAGCCAGGCGGCGACCCGTCCGAGGAAGGCGAACTGGGAGGCGGCGATGGCGGTGACCGTGCACAGGGCGTCGAAGTGGTGCTCGTCGTCGACCGGCACGACGTTACCGATCCGCCCGAGCAGGGCGACAGCCTCGGCGTCCGAGGGGAAGACGGCGATGGGGCCGGTGTGGCGGGCGACGGTCGGCTGCGGCACGGCGCGCACGATACGGCTGGCCGGGGCCACGATCTTTTGAAGGGCGGCCAGCGAAACGGCGGCGGCGAGGCTGATCACCGACTGATCCGGGCGAAACGTCAGGGGCGAAATCACCGGCTCAACCTGTGGCGGACGCACCGCGATGATCACGCACTCGCTGCCGTCCACAACCGCCTGATTGTCGGCGGCCACCTCGACCTGGGCGAATTCGGCGGCGAGGGCCGCTGCCTTTTCGGCGTTGCGGGGCGAAACCAGCACCCGGTCGGGCGCCGGGACGGCCGTGCACAAACCCCTGACCGTTGCCGCGGCGATGTTGCCGGTACCGATGAAACCGATGCGCATGAACGCCTCTCCCTATCCTGTCGCAGCCACCCGAGCGTAGGCGCAGGTTAAGGTC
>JAVEYE010000024.1:0-19731 GCA_034003665.1 Rhodospirillales bacterium
AGCGCGATGGCGGCGGTGACGAGGAGGATCATTTCCGGCGTCGGATTGGCGAGGAGCCGCCGGACTGCTTGACCCGGGTGACGCCGGAGGCCGTGGCGGCAGCCGGCAGCGACATCTGGCTGTTCTCGGCCACCGTGATGGTATCGCCGCCGCGCGCCAGGACAGCGGCGCTGTCCGCGCCGGATCTGATTTCGGCGGCCGCGCCCAGTTCGGTTCCGACCGTAAGGGTCCGCCAATCGCCGACGCCATCGCGCCACGTGAGTTGGCCACCGGAAGAGTCCGTTACCGTCCACCGGCCGGCCGGCATGGTGCCGCCCACGGGCTCGGTACCGGTTTCGCCGACGCATCCCAGCAAAAGAATTGCGGTGACGGAGGCGATCAAGCCATGTCGGCCGATGATGTTCATGCCTGATTTCCGCCGTTCTTGGCTTTCGTTGTGTTTCTCCAGTGTCAACGGACTATCCCCACCCAATTTTCATGACTGTCGACGAGCGGTTTCAAGTGAACTAGGTCAGCTTGAAGCGATCGACGACCGTGGCGAGCCGGGCAAACGTATCCTGCCCGTATTGACGAAAGATGAATCGGCGCCCGCTCTCATTCGAGAGCATCGCCGTGAGATCGGCGAAGAGGAAGGCCAGAAGCGTCATCACTTCCTTCGGCGTTATCGCTTCTTCGATCGGTCGGTGCGCCGCCAGCCCGACGTGATTGTTGATCAGGGTGGTCAGCCAAATCATTCTTTTGTCGATCTCGCGGAAATGGAGCGCCATCTTGATCTGCGCATCCAGAGCCACCTTGACCGCTTCGGGATCCTCATAATACTCGTCCCACGAAAGCCGGGTCAGGTCGCCGCCACAGAGGCGCGCGACAATCTCCTGGCAGCGCTTCTGGTAGTCCTCGACACGCTCGGGGCCCAACATCATGTCCACCGCGACGAAAAAACCGGGAAGAATGCGCCGGGAAAGGACTTTTTCGTATTCGGCGTCACTTTCGTTCTCGACGAAAAGGGGCGAAAACCGCCGCACAAGAAGACGGCCGAAGAAGTTTTCGCGGGCCCGTCCGGCTTCGCCCCGTTTCTTGATCCGGACCCGTTGCAGGCACCGCTCAAGAACCTTGCAGACCTCTTGCGGGGGGAACGGCTTGCGGAAATAGTCGTCGGCGCGATAGCGAATGGCACCAATCGCCGTTTCCATTTCCGGATAGCCGGTGACGATGATGCACACCAAGTCGGGAAACAGGCGTCGGAGCGCCGGAATCAGGTCAAGGCCGCTGGTCTCTCCGAGCCGCAGGTCAAGGAGCAACCCGTCAGGCCTCATCGCCGTCGCGATCGAGATCGCGTCTTCGGCCGAGTTGGCGGTTTGCGCCGTATAGCCAAAGATCTCGAGCGAGTCCGCCATCGCCGCGGCGAAATCTTGATCATCGTCGACCACCAGGATCTTCTGGCGGGATTTGGGTTCGGCTGATTGGGTCACGTCGATGTCGTTCTGGCTCATCTCAGACCCTTCGCCGGCGGGCGCTGTCCGCCGCGAAGTCATTCTCTCCAAGCTTCCGGCTTTCTTGCCGGGTCATAAGCAGTTGGTCCGATCACAAGACAGAACCATCCTGCCAAAAGCAAAATACGTAAAAATCAGCATGAATACCAGACAGTCTTTGTAACAGGCTTTGTTACACAGCCGTAATTTGCATTTTGTGTCGGTATTTTACTTAAAATGTGAAAACATTTTCCGAAAATTGTCGATAAATCGCGGTTTCCTCAGGCGGGCGCGGCGTTGGGGCAAGCGACCGAGCGGGAACCGCGATGGGTTAAGTCGTTTACAGGAGACCCGGTTTGGGGGTTCCCTGTTCTAATGGTTGAAATGCACGAAGCCCATTGTTGCCCTGGGGGATTGCATTCTGTCGCTCCCAATTGCAAGGTTGTCCCAGATTGGCGCGGGGCCGCGTGCCCCGTTCGAGATGATCTGCTTGGCGGACGAGCTTCAAGATGTGGCCTCCGTCGTCCTGATCGGAGGACGTGTTGATGGGCGAGGATATTGTTTTCCTGGATCGAGACACAATTGCGCCGGAAATCGTTGTGCGCAGGCCGACCTTCGAACACGCATGGCGGGAGTATGGGAAGACGACGGCCGATCAGGTCTGTGAGAGAGCGCAGGAAGCGACGATCGTCATCAACAACAAGGTGCCCCTTCGGGCCGAAACCCTGGCGCGGCTGCCCAAACTCCGGATGATTGCCGTGGCGGCGACGGGGACGGATTGCGTCGACGTGGCGGCCTGCGCCGAGCGCGGCGTTACCGTCGCCAATATTCGGGAATACGCGCGCGGCACCGTACCCGAGCATACGTTCGCGCTGATCCTGGCGCTTAAACGAAATTTGATCGGATACCGGCGGGACGTCGTCGCCGGGGAGTGGCAGCGCCAGAATCAGTTTTGCATCTTCACCCATCCGATCTCCGAACTCCGCGGAGGCGTCCTGGGAGTCATCGGCGAGGGGGCCATCGGCCAATCGGTGGCCGAAATCGGCAAGGCCTTTGGCATGCGCGTTCTTTTCGCCGCCCACAAGGGAAGAAGCGGCCTCGGCCCGCTCTATACGCCCTTCGAGGAGGTGATCGAGACCAGCGACGTAATCACCCTGCATTGTCCGTTGTTGCCGGAAACGCGCGATACCATTGCCATGCCCGAATTCAAGCGAATGAAGCGAACCGTGATTTTGGTCAACACGGCGCGCGGCGGATTGGTCAACGAGGAGGACCTTGCCACGGCGCTGCGGCAGGGACTGATCGCGGCCGCCGGTTTCGACGTCACGGTGCCGCCGGAGCCACCGGCCTTCGACAGCCCGTTGATGGGGCTTCTCGACCTTCCCAACTTCATTCTGACGCCCCACGTCGCATGGGCCAGCCGCGAGGCCCAGCAGGCCTTGGCCGATCAGCTCATAGACAATATCGAGAATTTCGTTGCCGGCCGGCCCAGCAACGTGGTCGAGGCCTTCTAGTTCTGGAGCCAGATTGCCGCCGTCAGGACCGTTGCGAAGCCAACCCACAGCGCATACGGCACAAGGAGCAGAGCGGAGGGACGGTCTATCCGGGAGAAATGCGCCAGGGTCCAGATAATGGCGGCCAGGAGAACGACGATTTCGGCCAGCGCCGCTCCTATCCAGTGCATACCGAAAAACAGAAACGACCATGCGACGTTAAGCAGCAGTTGAATGCCGAAAACGGCAAGGGCTAGGCGAGAGCCGGGCCAGCCCGCCTGCCGCCAAACCCGCCAGGCGGCCACACCCATCAGAATGAAAATGGCCGTCCATACCGGCGGGAACAACCAATCGGGCGGCGTGAACGGAGGCTTCGTCAAGGTTGGATACCATGTGCCGACGGAACTGGACGTGATGGCTCCGCCGACGGCCGATACCGCCAAACATCCGACAACGAAGCCAACGAGCCCGACAAGGCTGCGGGGGCCCGTTTGATGGCGTGGATTCATCGGCCTCTCCTGTCGTTGATGGGGCGGACTCGAGTGTACTGCCTGTGTCTTCGGCGGTTCGAGATCAATTTCGGCGACGACCGGAAAATGATCCGATGCGATGCGGGCCGTCTCGGTGTGGTGTCGGGAAACGCACATTTTGCTGCCCGGAGCGTGCAGCATGATGCGATCCAGGGCAAGAAACGGCCGCGGTGTCGGGAAGGTCGCCACGGACGGGCGCAGCGGCAGCCGGCGGCCGATCAGGCGTAGAACGGCTGAATACGGGTACCAGGCGTTCAGGTCGCCGGCCAATACGGTTGGCCAGGGGCCGTCGGAATTCTCAACGATGCGGTAAAGGGCCTCCACCTGGGCGCGCCGCTCCGCCGCCTTCAGGCCAAGGTGGGTGGCGATCACCCGCAGTGGACCAAACGGTGTGGAAAGGCGCGCATCGATCGCATTGCGGGGTTCGCGCCGGCCGACCGCCAAGTCGATGACGGCGGAGGTGACGATCGGCCAGCGGCTGAGGAGTAGATTGCCGAAATCATGGCGGGCACCGCGAAAGGTCGGCGCCCACACGCTGTAGCCGACGAAGGAGCGGGTGAGAAGATGATGGGCCCCGCCGGGGAGGTCATCCGTTTGCGCTGGGGTCACCACTTCCTGGAGGGCAATGACGTCGGCCCTAATTTCGTCGATGAGTCGAACGGTACGTTCCGGGGCGAATATCCCGTCGCGACCGACGCATCCGTGGACATTGTAGCTGGCTACGCGAATCCGGGTCGCGCTCACGTTCGGGCTTCCCGGTCCCGGCGTTTCCCCCGCCACCGGCCTAGAATTTTCTGCAACCCGACGCCAAGCAAAATCCAAAGCGCGATGGCGGCGATGACGAGGAGGATCATTTCCGGCGTCGGATTGGCGAGGAGCCGCGTCAGGCTGTTGCCGAGCGCCGTGAGCGCGCCGATTCCCGGTGCCATGCCGAGAACGCTCCCGATCATGTAATCGGTGAATCGGATGCGGGCCGCCCCGCAAACCAAATTGACCGCAGTGTACGGTGCGACCGGCGCCACCCGCAGCATCATGACCGCCAGGATGCCACGGCTGGCAATGGCGCGACTTACGGAGTTGAGCCGGTTGCCGAGGAGGCGACGAAGAACCGGCCGTCCCAGTTTGGCGCCGACGCCGTAGGCGGCGGCGGCGCTGGCCAAGGTTCCGGTCAGGGCATAGGCGAAGGCGGACAGGGGATCGAAGACGATGGCGGCAAGGGTGATCAGTAGGGTTATGGGAAAGAAAACAAAGCTGCCCACCACGAAGAGCAGCGGAATGGCGATCGGCGCCGCCGCGCTGGCGCGAATTGTTTCGAAGAAGGGCAGCAACCAATCAATGCTGGCTAAGTCGGAGACAGGCGTCCACTGCCACAGGGCAACCAAGGCAAGGACGACGACGATGCCGGCCGCCGCCTTTTTGGCCCAGGGCCAGACGGCGTGGCGAGAGATGCCACCAAAGAGATCGAGCAGCAGTTGATCGGCTTCGATCGGTCGTTCCGGATCGGCAACGGGGCCGACGGCAACGGCGACGAAGTCTTCGTCGTCATCCTCGGAGGGTGGAATCGGCGCCAGCCGCCGCCCCGCAGATCCTCCGGCGTCGATCAACTGTCCGGCCGAACAGGCATTGAGCAGCGCTTGCCCGATTTTCTCGGCAGCTTGCCCGAGATGCTCACCGAGAAGACGGTCACGGATGGCGCCGATGGCGGAGCGCATCTGGGTCTGATCGGCGGCGGCCTCGATTGCCAGATTGCATTCCGTATCGCTGCCCATGGAGCGGTTGTTGATGTTGGCCGAGCCGATCGTCATGAAATGGTCGTCGACGATCAAAACCTTGGCGTGAACCATGATTTCAACCGGCGTCCCATCGGCGTTGTCAACCGTGGGGTAAACCAAGCGAACGCGGTCGGCGACGCCGGCCTCCTCGAGGCAACGGCGAAAACGTTTTCGACTGGCGCCCATTGTTTTCGCCGCGAGCCAGCCATCCGGTAGACGAGGGCCGACGAGGACGGCTTCCAATTGTGGGCGTTCGACCAAGCGGCGAGCCAGGGCCTCGGCGATGGTTCCCGCGGCGAAATACTGGTTTTCGATGTAGATTAGGCGTTCAGCCGATGCGATGGCGGCCAAGTACAGGGCCTCGATCTCGCGGATTTCAGATCTCTCGTGCAATGTCGGAATGGTTCGCGCGATGCCGATGTCGATGTCGGCGAAATCGGCTGCGAGCTCGTCCGGCCAGGGATCGCCGGCCGGATCGACCGGCGCAAGCGATTGGCACGATGCTTCGTGCCAACGAAGGTGGACGAGCTCGGCCAGGGCCGCGGCGGCCTCGCCGTCCACCATCATCTGGACGTCATGAAAAGGACCGTACCTCAAGCCCTCGGGATCGACGCGGGCCGGCAGATCGGGTGTGTGTTCGGGGGTGTCCCATCGGCGCGCGCAGATGTCCAAGCCGCCGCAAAACGCCACGCTGTCGTCGATGACCACGAGTTTTTGATGGTGACTGGAGCCCCATGGCAGCAGATCGTCGAGACAGACGTTGATCTGGCGGGGAGTCTGCCAGCCGAGTGAAACGCGGGGCAACGGTTCGCGATCGAGGGCATAGATCGTGGAGTAGTCCCAGAGCAGCAGATTGATGCGGAGGGTCGGGTTGATCTCGACCAGACGACACAACAGAGCGCGCAACTGAGTGGGTTCGTTGTCGGGGGCGCCACCGGGCGCAAGATCCGTTCGACTGTCGATGTCCCATCCTACAATGTGGACGGAATGTTTGGCCTTTAGAAGAGCTTGGCGGAGGGCCGAGAAGTAGGCCGCGCCGTCGATCAGAACCTTAACGCGATTGCTGTGGGAGAGGCGCCAACAGGTCTGCTCCGCGTCGAGAACGGTCGCGTGGTTGGGGTGATTCCCCTCAGGCCGAGATTTCATGCGGTCGACGCAACAGTCCATGATTGACGATCGGTTGGCGAGAGGCTGAAACTGTCGTTTCATGTGGAAACAGGTCTAGTTTAGGCAATTGGCCGGGTTTCGCAACGGACATGGACAAAACGCCTCTAATTATCAGCGGCTGAGATCGGCCAAGGAACGAATGGGGAGGTTGCCGCGTGCGACTGCTGGCCACGGAAAAGGCAAACCGCCGTTTGAGTGAGATCTACAACCTCATCGTCGAGGACGAGGACGCTCGGGTTTGCAGGGAAATATCGGACGAGGCGTGCCGGTATGTTCCCTTCAACTTTTTTGCCATCATTGCCGCCAACTCGTTGAGCAAGTTGGGGGACGAACTGGCCAATCCCAAGACCGTTCTTGCATGGCTGTTGAACTTCGTCGGCGCGCCGGTCTATCTCGTCGGCCTGCTGGTGCCGCTCCGGGAATCGGGATCATTGCTGCCGCAGTTGGCGATTGCGGCGTTCGTGCGGCGGTTGGCTGTGCGTAAATGGATTTGGGCTGCCGGCAGCGTGATCCAGGGGGGCGCCATCGCCGGGATGGGCATCGTGGCCTGGACCCTTGAGGGAGAGGTTGCCGGCTTCCTCATCGTCGGGCTGCTCCTCCTGTTCAGCTTGGCGCGAGGTCTTTGCTCGGTGTCCTACAAGGACGTTCTGGGAAAGACGATTCCCAAGACGCGGCGCGGTCGATTGAACGGTCTGTCTGGCACCGTCTCGGGGGCTCTTGCCCTCTTCGTCGGCCTGTTCTTTCTCATGCGCGATCCAGGGAGTGCCGATCCGGCCTTTTTCGGGGCGCTCATCGTTGCGGCGGGTCTTCTGTGGGTGGCCGGGGCGGCGGTTTTCGCCGGCGTTCAGGAGTTCGAAGGAGAGACCGATGGGGGCGGAAACGCCCTGTTCGAGGCTGTGCAAAGGCTGAAACTGCTGCGGGATGATCCGCCCTTCGCGCGCTTCGTCACCGTGCGGGCCCTGATGCTGGGTTCGGCTTTGAGCGCACCCTACTACGTGGTCATGGCCACCGGCGCTGAAAACGCTCAAGCGGCGACGCTGGGCCTGTTCATCATAGCCAATGGCTTGGCGTCAACCTTGAGCGCGCCGTTCTGGGGGCGGCTGGCCGATGCGTCCAGCAAGCGGGTGATGGTTGCCGCGGCCCTGATGGCGGCCGGATTGGGAATCGGCGTGTTCTTGCTGGCCCAGCTTATGCCCTTGCTGGCGCAGAGCGCGCTTCTTTTCGCCGTGCTCTATTTCTTCCTGGGCATCGCCCATAGCGGCGCCCGTTTGGGCCGGAAGACGTACGTGGTCGATCTTGCCGGAGGCAATCGGCGAACCGACTATGTCGCTGTCAGCAACACGCTGATCGGAGTCATCCTGTTGTTCAGCGGCGCCATCGGCGCGCTGGCCGGTGCCTTGTCCCCGGCCGCGGCCATTCTTATGTTCTCCCTTCTTGGCTTGGCCGGGGCGATTCTGGGGATGGGGCTGCCCGAAGCCCGATGAACGGAGGCCCCCACCGATCGACTCTCATTTTTCCGGAGTGTCCTTAAGGGATCTTGTCGATGGCGCCGATATCGAGGAGGGGGGCGGCATCCAATCCCTCCGCCTCCATCATCTGCGCCACCCGCTGCAGCGACGATAAGATCAGTGTCTGTTCCCAATCGTCGAGATGCTCGAACCTGCTGATGAAGCTTTCATGCAGCAGGGTCGGCGCGTTGGCCAGCATTTGCTCGCCTTCGGCCGTCAGGACGACATTGACCACCCGCTTGTCGCGCTCGTTCCGGACACGCTGGACCAAGTGCCGCTGTTCCAGCCGATTTAGGATGGTCGTCACCGTTGCCTGGCTCAGGGAGACTTGCCTGGAAATACTTCGTACTGTAACTTTACCAAGGTCGTGAATGGCCCGAAGAACAACGACCTGAGGAATTGTCAGGCCGCAGGCCTTCATCAGTTTGCGCGAATGCAGGTCGGTCGCGCGAATGATCTGACGCAATGCAATCAACACATCTTGCCAGCGTTTCATAGGCAATTTCCCTGTTCCTTCGTCTAGAGAAAGTCGATTGTGACCACGCTGCTCTTCCGAGAGGGGCACGGCTAGGCGACGCGATGGAACCATCAAGCGATCTTTGACATCAAATGATTTCTTGTGTAAGTTTTTAACGACTTTCGCATTTACCGACGGCGCAACGCTGCGGTCCATGGAGTTTATGAGCGTTTAGCGAACGGCGGAAGCGTCGTTGCGAGGGCGTTTTTGTCTCTCTTGCGGCGAGCGCGCTGCCGGTGGGCCGGGGGCCTTTGTCGCGATCGCCGATAGTTCGCTGTTCAACAGGAATGGAGACGCATGACGGATAAAATCGTCGTCAACAATCTTTACAAGGTTTTCGGAGAACACCCCGAGCAGGCGATGCGGCTGCTGGCGGAGGGTTGCGATAAAACGGAGATCTTCGACAAGACGGGGCAGAGCGTCGGCGTTTGCGATGCCAGTTTTGCCATTCGGGAAGGCGAGATCTTTGTGGTTATGGGGCTGTCGGGCTCAGGGAAGTCGACATTGGTGCGCCTTCTCAACCGGTTGATCGAGCCGACCGCGGGGCAGATTCTAATCGATGGTGTCGATATCGCCGCCATGTCCGATGCCGAATTGCTTGCCTTGCGCCGGCGCGACATGAGCATGGTCTTTCAGTCCTTCGCCCTGATGCCGCACCTCAACATCGTCGACAACGCCGCCTTCGGTTTGGAGTTGGCCGGCGTTTCGCGAGAGCAGCGGACCGAGCGCGCATTGGCTGCCCTCGATCAGGTCGGGCTCAAGTCCAATGCGGAATCCTATCCCGACGAACTGTCGGGCGGTATGCAGCAGAGGGTCGGGCTGGCACGCGCCTTGGCGAACGATCCGGCCGTCATGCTGATGGACGAGGCGTTTTCCGCTCTCGATCCCCTGATCCGCACCGAAATGCAGGACGAGTTGCTGCGCCTGCAGACGGAGCGCCGGCGCACCGTCATCTTCATCTCGCATGATCTTGACGAGGCCATGCGCATCGGCGATCGCATCGCCATCATGGAGGGGGGCCGCGTCGTCCAAGTCGGCACGCCGGACGAGATTCTCAATGACCCCGCCGACGACTACGTGCGCTCGTTCTTCCGGGGAGTCGATGTGGCCACTGTCTTCAGCGCCGGCGACATCGCCAAGCGCAAGCAGACCATCGTCATGGACCGGGAAGGTGTGGGCGTGAAGACGGCGATCAACCGTCTCAAGGATACCGACCGCTCTTTTGCCTACGTTGTCACCGGTGATATGACCTATCACGGCGTGGTGTCGGTGGACACCTTGCGTGAGGCCCAGCGTCGGGGTGAGAACAAGATCAGCGCCGCCTACCTTCCGGACTTCGAACCCCTGTTGGCGGACACGCCGGTCGCAGACCTGATCGGCGTGGTGGCGAGGGCGCCTTGCGGCGTACCTGTGGTCAATGCCAAAGGGCGGTACCTCGGGGTCATTTCCAAGGCGACTCTTCTGGAAACCCTCAACCGGCAGGGAGACGACCTCGATGGCTGATCAGAACGCAAATCCCTGGGGAACGCCGCCGCCGGCACAAGTGCCGGATACGCCAAGCAACTGGATGGATGCCGCCGGTCCCCGGGTCGATCCCGGGTTCGATTGGACGGATCCCTTTCGGGATGCTCTTATTCCCCTCGACCTTTGGGTCCAGCAAGGACTGGATTGGCTGGTCCTCAACTTCAGGCCGGTTTTTCAGGCCGTCCGCTGGCCGATCGACGCCACGCTGACCTCCATTGAGACGGGGCTTTTGGCCGTGCCGGCGCTTCTCGTCATTCTGTTGGCGGCGCTGATCGCTTGGCAGGCGGCCGGGAGGCGGCTGGCGGTCGGCACCGTGCTCTCGCTTCTCGGCATCGGCCTGATCGGGGCATGGCCCGAGGCCATGGTCACGCTTGCCCTGGTGCTGACCTCGGTACTGTTCTGCATCATCATCGGTCTGCCCATGGGCATCTGGCTTGCCCGCAGCGACCGCGCGATGAACACGTTCCGCCCGGTTCTGGACGCCATGCAGACGACTCCCGCATTCGTCTACCTGGTGCCGATTGTCATGCTGTTCGGCATCGGCAATGTACCGGGAGTCGTCGTTACCATCATATTCGCCTTGCCGCCGCTCATTCGTCTGACCAATCTGGGGATCCGGCAGGTTTCGCCCGACTTGGTCGAGGCGGCCCGTTCGTTTGGCGCCAGTCCTCGGCAGCTTCTGTTCAAGGTGCAGTTGCCCTTGGCCATGCCGACCATCATGGCGGGGGTCAATCAGACCCTCATGCTTGCGCTTTCGATGGTGGTGATTGCCTCGATGATCGCCGTCGGTGGGCTCGGCCAGATGGTGCTGCGCGGCATCGGCCGGCTCGACATGGGATTGGCGACGGTCGGCGGGGTCGGCATCGTCATGCTTGCGATCGTGCTCGATCGCTTGACTCAGGCAATTGGCCGCGACAGTCGTGCCAGGGGCGCACGCCACTGGTACGAGACCGGCCCCCTCGGCGCCCTTCGCGCTCTCCTGGCCAGGCAGCGACCAGCCGCGCCTCTCGGCACCCCTGGCGGCGTTGCCGAGAACAACTGATTTTCACGGAATCCAATGAGTAGGAGGCATGCAATGGTACTTTTGCGCACTTTTTCCACGGCTGGCCGCTGGTGTGCGGCGTTGGCGTTGAGCGGCGGATTGATGGCGGCCGGAAGCGCGATGGCAGCCGATCTGCCCGGCAAGGGCGTATCCGTGCAGCCGTTGAAAAGCTCCATCGCGGAAGAAACATTCCAGACGCTTCTTGTCGTCAAGGCGCTCGAACGTCTGGGCTACGACGTCAAACCGATCAAAGAGGTGGAATATGCCGCAGGCCATGTCGCATTGGCCAACGGCGACGGTACCTTCCTTGCCGACCACTGGGACCCGCTTCACATCGACTTCTACGAACGGGCCGGAGGCGAGGCCAAGATCTATCGCGAGGGCGTGTTTTCGCCCGGGGCGCTTCAGGGGTATCTGATCGACAAGGCGACCGCCGACAAGCACGGCATCACCAATATCGCCCAGTTCAAGGACCCGAAAATCGCCGGACTTTTCGATTCCAACGGCGACGGCAAGGCCGACTTGTCCGGATGCAACCCGGGGTGGGGATGCGAAAAAGTGATCGAGCATCATCTCGACGCCTATGAGTTGCGCGAAACCATTACCCACAATCAGGGATCCTATTCGGCGATCATCGCCGACACCATCGCCCGCCATCAACAGGGCCAGCCGATCTTTTATTACACCTGGACTCCTTACTGGGTGAGCGGCGTGCTGGTGCCGGGCAAGGATGTGACTTGGCTACAGGTACCCTTCTCGTCGCTGCCGGGCGCCCTCAAGGATGCCGACACCGCCTTGCCCGACGGATCCAATTACGGTTTCCAGGTCAACACGCAGCGCATTGCCGCTAACCGCGAGTTCGCCGAGAAAAATCCGGCGGCGGCCAAGTTGTTCGCCATCATGCAGATCTCGAGCAACGACATCAGTGCACAGAATTTGCGGATGCGCGAGGGCGAGAAATCGCCAGCCGACATCGACCGCCATGCCGAAGCCTGGATCAAAGCCAACCAATCCACCTTCGACGGTTGGATCAAGGAAGCTCTCGCCGCGGCGGGCAACGCTTGATCCGCTGACACTCGGGCAAATGAAAAGGCGGGGTCGAGGCTCCGCCTTTTCTATGCCCGCCGCCGCTCAGGAAGCGATGAGGGCAAAGTGGATCCCCGGGAAATGATGAGCGTGCAGAAGACTCGCCCGCCCGGCACAGGCGGCGGATTCGGCAAACTACGGGGATGGACTGGCTGAAAGCCGATATCCGATCGCCTTTTGGTGCGCAGCCGGCCTAACCCGGACTTTTCCCATCGACCTACCCTCGGCGCCCAGAGGCGGGGCGTCCGATCAGGTTGACCGCGAAGGCGGCCCGCATCAGCTCGGCAATGGATCCTGCAGCCATTTTGTCCATCAGCTTGGCGCGGTGCACCTCTATCGTCCTCCGGCTGATTCCCAACTCACTCGCCATCTCCAAGTTGCTTTTGCCGGCGAGGATCAGTTGGAGAACTTGAGCCTCGCGCTTGGATAGCGATTGCAGGCGTCGGTGAATGTCGTCCCGGTGCAGCCTGGCTTGGATGAGGGCATCGCTCTCTTGGATCGCCTTGCGGACAATGTCGAGGAGGGTTTGATTGTTGAAGGGCTTTTCGATGAAATCGAAGGCGCCATCCTTGATGGCCCTTGCCGCCATCGGAGCATCGCCGTGTCCCGTCAAGATGACGATCGGCAGCGGACAATCCCGCGCCCTGAGGACCATCTGAACATCAAGCCCCCCCATGCCCGGCATGCATACATCAAGAACGATGCAGCCTGGGGAATCGCCGCCGGCAAAGTGATCGAGAAACTGCTCGCCTGTTTCGAAGGCTTGAACCTTGATGTCGACGGTAGCGAACAGCAATTCGATGGCTTGTCGAAGAGCCTCGTCATCGTCCACGAGGTAAACGATCGGTTGCGTCACGATGCGCTGTCCCTCCGTCCGAATGGTTGTGCCGCCTCCGCATTGACGTGGCACCGGCCCGAAACGATCATGGCTGATCGGTTTTAGAATGTTGAGTCTATTTCGCCGATAGGGCAAAAGGCCGTAAAAAACCGCTGGACGGATGACGCGTCAAAGCCAATGTCGTTGCCGAGGACAGGGGCATTTTCCAGTGAACGCGGCTGCGTGGTTTGGGATGCGGAAACCGTGGCTGTTCGGTCGGGAAGGCGAGCATGAAAGTTGACGGTATTGCATACCGCACCATCTGGGTTGGAGAGGACGGCTGGTCGGTTCACATCATCGACCAGACCCAGTTGCCGCATGCCTTTGCCGTCCTGCGTCTGACCACCCTCGACGAGACAGCCCATGCCATCCGCACCATGCAGGTCAGGGGTGCCCCGCTGGTTGGTGCTACGGCCGCTTACGGGCTGTGTCTGGCAATGCGGGAAGACGTTTCGGATAAGACCATCGACGCGGCCTGCGCGCTTCTGCTGGCCACCCGCCCGACGGCGGTCAACCTTCGTTGGGCGCTGGACGAGATGCGGGCAAGCCTTTTGGGTTGCCCTAATGCGGAACGGTTGCGCAACGCCTACGCATGCGCCGCAAGACTCTGCGACGACGACGTGGCGACCTGCGAAGCCATCGGTGAGCACGGCTTGAGGCTCATTCGCGATGTTTGGGAGAGAAAGGGGCGGGCGGCGTCAGTCAACATTCTCACTCACTGCAACGCAGGGTGGCTGGCGACCGTGGACTGGGGCACGGCGCTGGCGCCCATATACAAGGCCTTCGATGCCGGTCTGCCGGTTCATGTCTGGGTCGACGAGACGCGGCCGCGCAACCAGGGAGCCAGCCTGTCTGCGTGGGAACTGGGCCGACATGGCGTTCCCCACACGGTAATCGTTGACAACGTTGGTGGGCATCTGATGCAGCACGGTCAGGTCGATTTGTGCATCGTCGGTACCGACCGAACGACGGCCCAGGGCGATGTCTGCAACAAGATAGGCACTTATTTGAAAGCTTTGGCCGCCCACGATAACGGCGTACCGTTCTATGTGGCGCTTCCGCACTCGACGATCGACTGGTCGCTCGAAGACGGCGTCCGCGATATCCCCATCGAGGAGAGAGAGGCCACAGAGGTGACCGACGTGGCAGGCCGGACCGCCGACGGAGACATCGTTACGGTCCGCATCACGCCCGAGGGCAGTCCGGCCGCCAACTACGCCTTTGACGTGACGCCGGCCCGCCTGGTCACCGGCCTGGTGACCGAACGCGGCGTCTGCCCCGCTTCGCGAGAGGGGTTGCTGGGGCTGTATCCGGAACGAACCTGATTGGCGGTCCATCTTTCTCCTGGCTATTTCCGGGCGTTTGGTGCAGCTAGGGGAACGGCGGACCTCCACCGTTGCGGACGGGCAGGCATGAAGGCGCCGCCTTACGGGAAAGTCGAAAAATGAGCACCGGCGACGCGGGGGAAACCCCAAAGGGGGTTGGCTGGGGAATCTTCTGGATGTGTTCCTCCATGCTGCTGTTCGTTTGCATGGATGCCGCCACAAAGCACCTCATTCGCAGTTACCCAATTGCCGAAGTGATCTGGGTCCGCTTCGTTTTTCATCTGCTGTTTATGGCGCCGCTGATGGCACGACGGCTTCCGGTCCTGGCCAGGACCCGCAGCCCGCGCCTCCAGATCCTGCGCGGCACCATGGTCCTCGTGACCAATGCCGCCATTATTGTCGCCTTGCAGTTCCTTCCCTTGGCGGAGGTCGCGGTCGTAGGGTCGATCAGCCCCCTGATCGTCACCGCGTTGTCGGTGCCTCTGCTTGGCGAGAGGGTCGGCATGCGCCGCTGGATTGGGGTGGCGATCGGGTTCGTCGGGGTGGTCCTGGTGGTGCGCCCGGGCGGCGATCTTGTTCATTGGGCGGCGATCTTTCCGCTGATGGGATCCGTTTTCTATGCTGTTAATCAGATTTCGACCCGCCGCCTCGGCCTCGTCGACCATCCCCTGACGACTGCGTTCTACACGGCGTTGGTCGGCTTGGTGGGGGCCGGTGTCGTCGTGCCGTTTCTGTGGGTGGCGCCGGATACGAAGGGATGGTTGCTGATGGCAGCGGTCGGATTGCTCAGTCTGGGCGGACACATTCTGGCGGCGCGGGCTTTCCAGGCGGCACCGGCCGCGGTGGTCACGCCGTTCAACTACTCGTCGCTGGTGTGGGCGACGGGGGTGGGGTATGTGGTATTCGGCGATCTGCCGGATGGGTGGACGATGGCGGGCGCCATGGTCATTGTGGCGAGCGGGCTTTATGTGCTGGATCGCCAACGAAAAAAGCGCAAGCCCGAAAGAATGTCGGAATGAGGTGGAAGGGGTTCCGCTCATGAGTGTGGCGGCGGGGCGGTTGCCGCCTCAAAAGGTGGGGTGGGGCGTCCTTTGGATGTGCGTCGCGATGTTGCTGCTGGTCGGCATGGATGCCATCGCCAAGCATCTGGCCCAGAGTTTCCCGGTTGCCGAGGTCATATGGGCTCGCTTCACCTTCCATCTGCTTTTTATGGCGCCGCTTTTGGCAAGGCGGCTGTCCGTCATCGCCCGGACCCGCAGCCCGCGCATGCAGGTCCTGCGCGGCGTCATGATCCTGCTGGCTTCCGGCGCGATGGTGACCGGCCTTCGATACATTCCGCTAGCCGAAACCAACGTTTTGTTTGCGGCCAGTCCACTGATCGTCACCGCGCTGTCGGTGCCGATGCTCAAGGAACGGGTAGGGCCGCGCCAGTGGGCGGGGGTCATTGTTGGATTTTTGGGGGTACTGTTGATCGTGCGCCCGGGAGTTGCCGCGATTCATCCGGCGGCCGGCATCGTACTCTTAGGGGCCGGCTTCTATGCGGTCAGCCAGATTGCGGCGCGCAACCTTGCCCACGTCGATGATCCGCGCACCACGGTCTTCTATACGGCTCTGGTTTGCGCGGTGGCCATGTCCGCAATCGTTCCGTTCGTCTGGGTGTCTCCCCGGCCGATCGATTGGGTGATCATGGCGGTGGCCGGCTTTCTCAGTATGACCGGACATTTGGCGGCGACCAAGGCGTTCCAGATGGCTCCGGCGGCCACGGTTTCGCCGTTCAACTATTCAGGAATGGTGTGGGCGACGCTGTTCGGATTCCTAGGGTTCGGCGATCTACCCGACGGGTGGACGGTCGTCGGTGCGCTGGTGATCGTCGCCAGCAGTCTTTACATCCTGCGCCGTAAGCGGGTCCGACGCCAAGCGGAGTGACCCGACCAAGTCAGACGATCGAGCAGTCCTCGAGTAAGCCTGTCAGCAGGCAGACGAGGCCATCGGCCGCACGAGCCGCCTCGGCGACGCTTGTTTCATGGGAGAGTGGCCGCTCGCCCATGCCGGCTGCCGGATTGGCGATGATCGAGATGGCGGCGACGCGAAGACCCAGCCAACGGGCCAACAGGACCTCCGGCACCGTAGACATGCCAACAACGTCGGCGCCCAGTGTCCGCGCTGCGCGGATTTCGGCTGGCGTTTCAAAGCTCGGACCGGAAAACCACATGTAGACCCCCTCGTGCAGAGGGATGGCCAAGCGGTCAGCCGTTGCACGAAGGTGCGCGCGCAATTGGCCATCGTAGGCTTCGCTCATGTCGACAAAGCGCTTCTCGCCGGGCTCGCCGATCAGCGGATTGGCTCCGGCAAAATTGATGTGGTCGGTGATCATCATCAGGCTGCCGGGGCCCGCTTCGGGCTTCAGCGAGCCGGCCGAATTGGTCAGTATCACGGCCCGGCATCCGAGGGTCGCAAGGATGCACAGCGGCGCCTTCATGGCAGCGACGTCCCCCGTCTCATAGTAGTGGGCGCGGCCCTGCATGACGGCAACATTCCTGTCACCCAACCGACCAAGGTGCAGACACCCGGCATGACCCCGGACCCTCGGACGGGGAAACCCCGGCAGGTCCCCGTATGGAATCGTCACCGCCTCCCTCATGGCGTCGGCGACCGCACCCAGGCCGCTGCCAAGGACGATGGCGACCGTAGGGGCGCCGAAACGACCGCCACGTTCGCGAATGTTCCTGGCGCTGTGTTCGACGTCGGGGTCGTTGGAAGACATGTGTCGGGCGGGTCCCCTCAGAATCGTCAAAGCTCGGAAGTGATCCTGACATGGCGCGGCACTCCGCACAATGAGGCCGCGGCCGCCCGACGGCGTGTTAGGCAAATCCGCCCAGCCGTTTCCTAGGGGGGGATAGCCTGTTTGCCAGCCCCTTGGCGGCACGCTGAGAGACGTCAACAAACATGCAACGACCCGTGCGCGGAGACGCGGGTTGGCGGCTTTCCCTCAGCGAGGGTATGCGGGATGGGAAATTTGGCTGGGTTGCGCTTTTTCTCGAATTGACCCGGACTTCGGGTATAAGTGAGGATTGAACGAGGGAACGACTCATGCCGAGATAATCGGCGGGGGGCAGGCGTGTCGAAAAGAATCCTGATCGTCGATGACGATGAGGCATTGGGGCAATCGTTACGGCGTTACCTCTCCGCTTACGGGTTTGAGATCGGCTTGGCGCAAGACGGCGATGCGATGCGGGCCGAGCTTCTGCGCGAGAAAACCGACCTGGTTATTCTCGATCTCGTGCTGCCCGGAGACAGTGGGTTTGACCTGGCCCGGGAAATCCGGCGGGAATCAGACATTCCGATCATCATGCTGACCGGACGGGGCGAGGAGGTGGATCGGGTGGTCGGCCTTGAATTGGGGGCCGACGATTTTGTCACCAAGCCTTTCAGTTCGCGCGAGCTTCTCGCTCGGGTCAACGCGGTTTTGCGCCGGGCCACCGGGCGTGTGGCCGGCGAGGAAGGCGCACCCGAGGAAAGCGGCAGGATCGGGCGCTTCTGCGGATGGATGATCGACGTTTCCAGACGTAAGTTATTGACACCTGAGGGTAGCGAAGTTCGGCTAACCGCGGGCGAGTTCAACGTGCTGCTGGCTCTGATGGAAAGGCCAAAAAGGGTTTTAACCCGAGAGCAGATATTGGACTGCTTCATGGCGGGCGAGCCGGATGTGTTCGACCGCAGCATCGACACCCGGATATCACGGCTGAGGCGAAAAATAGAACCTGATCCGAAGAGGCCGAAGTTCGTGAAAACGGAGTGGGGGGTCGGCTACTTTTTCGATCAACAGATCGAGTGGGAGCTCTAGTCCGCTCGTTCACCCCATTGGCGTCTGGGCGTCCATTGCGAAGTTTGTTTCGCGCTGAAACATTTTTTCGGCATATCTGACAAAGCCACGAAATACCGGTGTGTTTTCCTGCGGGCGCCGTTTCCAGCGATACGGCCGGGGAGGGCCGACCAATCGACGTCGAGTGTCGGGAGTCGGGCAAGGGAATGGGGAGTCCGGCGGAGGGTCCGCGCCAAGGCATGGACCAGGATAAAAGATCGGAACGCAATGAAATGGAACGCAAAATCCTTGTGGTAGACGACGAGCAGCCGATCCGCGTGGCGGTTATGAGGCGTCTTCGACGGCTGGGCTTCGAGTGCGTAGAGGCCGCCGACGGCGCCGCCGCGGTCGACGTGGCGGCAAAAGATCCGCTGATTGGCGTTGCCTTGGTCGATATCCGGATGCCGGGGAAATCCGGGCTCGATGTGATTGCCGAGATTAAGGCGGGAATTCGGAGCGATATCTCGTTCATTGTGATCACCGGTCACGGAGGATTTGACGAAGCCGTGGAGGCGCTGCGCTTGGGCGCCTCGGACTTTCTCTCCAAGCCGTTCAGTTCCGAGCAGTTGGAAGGGGCAATCCGCAAGTGCCTGGAGGGCCTCTCTAACGACGAGGGAAAGCTGCGGACGCAGCGCTCGTTGGAAGCGGAGGTCTTGGAGAAGACCGAGCGAATTATGACTCTTGCCCAGGAAGTCGACTCCGCCAGGATCGAGGCCCTGGAAAGTCTCGCCATCGCCGCCGAGCACCGCGACAACGACACCGGAGAGCACATCCGTCGCATCGGCATCTATGCGGAAATTCTGGCGCTGGGACTCGGGTGGCCGGAGGGACCAGCCCGGAAAATTCGCTTAGCCGCCACTCTGCACGACATTGGCAAGATCGGCGTGCCTGACAGCATTCTGATGAAGCCTGGTTTACTGACGGATGCCGAAATCGCCATCATGCAGGCTCATACAACGATCGGCCACGAGATCGTTTCGCCGTCGACCGACGAGATCATGAAAGTGGCGGCCAGCATAGCGCTATCCCATCACGAACGCTGGAATGGCGGCGGCTATCCCTTTGGGGTCGTTGGGGACGCCATCCCCATTGAGGCCCGTATCGCCGCAGTTTGCGACGTCTACGACGCCTTGCGATCGGCAAGGCCCTACAAGCCGGCGATGAATCATCAGGATGCGGTAAGGGTCATCCTGGAAGGTGATGGCCGTACCCGTCCGGAGCATTTCGACCCAGCCGTCCTCGATGCTTTTGGGAAGAACGCCCACCGGTTTGGCGGGGCCTATGAAGAACGTCCCAACAGCCAACGCCAGGCGGAGGGAAGGATTGCTTCCATCCTTCAAAACGGCGAGAATCCCAGAGAGGGTACAATCTTCGGGTCAAGAGGGAAGGCGAATGTCATCTGAGGTCGCCCCGAATCACGCGGTCGAGGCCTTCGACCGGGATTCTCTTCACACGTTGCCGTTATCGATTTTGCCGCTTGAGACGGCGTCGTTGCGTCGGGCTCGGTTGATCAAGAACGTTCGGCTTCGGAGTGTTATTGAGTTGTTTGAGGAGCGGCA
>JAVEYE010000025.1:0-19632 GCA_034003665.1 Rhodospirillales bacterium
GCTGGGATACGGCTGGTTGTCGCGGAGCTTCACCAGCCTGGGCGACGTGAGCGGCTCCATGCGCGAAGCGGCCAGCGTCACCGCCATGCTGTTCCTGATCAATATCGGCGCCCTTTTCTACAGTCGAGTTCTGGCCGTCACCCGTCTGCCCACCGAACTGACCATGATGCTGCAAACGCTGGATGTTCCGCCCCTCGTCATTTTGCTGGGCGTGCTGGCGATCATGTTCTTCCTGGGCATGATCATGGTTCCGGTGGGCATCTACGCGTTAACGCTGCCGATCGTCTTCCCGTTGCTGGTCAGCCTTGGCTACGACCCGATCTGGTTCGGCGTTCTCGCCCTCAAAATGACCGAGATCGGCTCCATCACGCCGCCGGTGGGATTGAACGTGTTCGCGATGAAGGGGGTCATACCACCGGAGATGAAAATCTCCGTGGAGGACATCTACCGAGGTTGCTTCCCGTTCATCCTGGTGGAAGTTTGCGTGCTGGTCGTTCTCATCGCCTTTCCCGAGATTTCGCTATGGTTGCCCAATCTTCTGCTGGGCTAGACGGTCGGCGTTTCCCGCTCACCCTGGACCCTTAACCAACGGACGCGCCGGTGACCGGGTCCGAAACCGACGAGAGAAAAGACGATGGATCTGGGACTGGTTGGAAAACGTGCGGTGGTGACCGCCTCGAGTCGGGGGCTGGGGCGTGGAATCGCCGAGGCGCTCGCCCGCGAGGGGGCGAACGTTCTTCTCGTCGGGCGCTCGGAGGACCGGCTCGCCGGGGCCGTTCGGGAGATCGACGCGCGGGGACAAGGACGGGCTCACTCCCTGGTTGCCGACCTCGCGGATGCGGAAGCTGGCAAGGCGATCCATGCCGCGGCAATGGATGCGCTTGGCGGTGTCGATATCCTGGTCAACAACACCGGGGGGCCGCCGCTGGCCACGATGGCCGAGACTCCGCTTGCGGTTCTTCGCGGGCAGTTCGACGCCATGGTCATGCGGGTGATCGAACTGACATGTCTGTGCCTGCCGGCCATGCGTAAGGCGGGCTGGGGTCGGGTTTTGACGGTGACGTCCTCGGGCGTCGTACAGCCAATTCCCAACCTCGGGCTGTCCAACACCCTGCGTTCGGCCCTCGTCGGTTGGAGCAAGACCCTGGCGGGCGAGGTCGGCCGCGACGGTGTGACCGTCAACGTCCTGCTGCCCGGTCGCATCCATACCGAACGGGTCGACGAAATCGACGCTGCTGCGGCCGGGCGTCAGGGCAAGTCGGTGGCCGAGGTCGCCGCCGCGTCCCATGCGACGATCCCGCTCGGCCGCTACGGTACGGTCGAGGAGTTTGCCGCCGTTGCCGCGTTTCTGGTCAGCGTCCCGGCAAGTTATGTGACGGGCAGCATGATCCGTTGCGACGGCGGGATGATCCGCTCGGTATGAGCGGTTGCGGAACCGAGGAGAGATGACCATGAAGAGCGAACGGGGCCGGGTTGTTGTCGTGAACCCGAATTCCAACCAGGCGGTGACCGACCTGTTTTCGGCGGAACTGGAGCCTCTGCGTTTCGTCGACGGTCCGGAAATCGTTTGCGAAACCCTGGCCGAGGGGCCCCTCGGGGTGGAGTCGGAACTGCACGTCACCATGGTCGCCCAACCATTGCGAAACCTCATTGCCGCGCGCAGCGACGCCGACGCCTTTGTCATCGCCTGTTATTCGGATCCCGGGCTTTATGTCTGCCGCGAAGCCACGACGAAGCCCGTCTTCGGCATCCAGTCCTGCGGGATTTCCCTGGCGTTGAGCTTGGGCGAGCGCTATGGCGTGCTGGCGCTGAAGACGGCATCGATCAAGCGACATCTGCGCTATCTGCGCCAGCTTGGCTTGGTCGAACGTTTGGCCGGCGAACGGCCACTCGACCTGTCAGTTGCCGAGAGCGCCGAGGGCGAACACACCTTTGGGCGGTTGGTGGAGGTTGGAAAGGCCCTGCGCGACAAGGATGGCGCCGACGTTCTGTTGCTTGGCTGCGCTGGCCTGTCGCGTCATCGGCGACCGTTGGAAGAGGAACTGGGGATTCCGGTCGTCGATCCGGTGCAGGCGGCGGTGGCGATGGCGGTGTCGATCGTCCGTTTCCGCTTCGCCGCGCGTTGATTGACCGCGCCGTCGCACCCGGGGCCCCGTTCAAAGGCGAGGACTCTGGCCGGAGGCAGGTTGCCCCAAACGATTTCGTTGGCGCGCACGGCAAGGCCGTGGCCGTCCAGGCGGCCGCAATCGCGCAAATCATAGGTATACTGGACCGCCACGCCGTCCGCCGCCAGCAGGTGGCGCCATTGACCGACGATGGCCGTGACGTCGGCAGAAGGCATGGTGCGCAGCGGCAGGCTGGAAACAATGGCGTCGACGCAACCGCCGTGTTCCAGCAGATCGGCCAATTCGGCCGCGCTGCCGAGGATCACTGCAAGGTCCGGGAAACGCGCGCGCAGGTGCCGCACGAAGGACGACGACCGTTCGACCACGACAAGGCGCCCAGGCGCGATACCCCGGTCAAGTAGAGCCTGCGTTACAACCCCGGTGCCGGCGCCCAGTTCGACGACCAACCCATTGCCGGTCGCTGAAACATGGGCTGCCATGCGTTGCGCCAGGCGGGCGGAACTTGGACAGAGCGCCCCAATCGATGTGGGTTCGCGGAAAAGCTCGCGCACGAACAACCAGGGTTCAACGCGCCGCCGAATGGCGGTGGTGACGCGGCGGGTTGATGTGCGGACGAGGACGTCGATCACACGAAGGCTCCAGCATGTTTGGGCGGTTAAGAGCCGGCGCCCGAGTTTCGCCAACCGGCCCTGGTCCGTAGTTTCCGATGGTCGGGGACTGGTTCCGCCATGTCAAGGTCAAGTCCTTTCCGCCGTTCTTGGCGGCGGCAGCCCCGATTTACTGGGGGATGATGGCTATAGTGTGACGATTTCGGCCCCGCTCTGCTCCATCAGGCGCACTCGTCGGATTTCTGTGTTCTTCATGGCCCCGTGGATTGCCGCCAGGGGCATCAGCGAGAACGCCGTTGACCAGGCATCCGCCTCGGTTGCCGTCGGCGCTTCCACACTGATCCATTGGTATGCCGCGGCGGAGGTGCCGGTGCGTGGATCGAAAATATGGTTGGCGGCGCCATCGGGCATGAAAGCAGTGCCTTGCGCGGCGGAAGTGGCGATGGCGCCGTCGACCAGAGGAACCGGGGGGGGGGCTTCGATCGCCGCCACTCGCCACGGGCGGCCGTCCGGGTGGGACCCCAGAGCGCGGGTTTCACCAAGGTTCAGCAGAATGTGCTCGAACCCTTCCGCTCGGATCCGCTCGGCCACTTTGTCGGTGATGTAGCCCTGGGCGATGCCGTTCAACGTGACCGCCATGCCTGGGCGGCCAAAGGTGATGCGCGCCGGGCCGATGTCGACAGCTTGCCAGTCAACCCGGGCCAGGGCGGCATCGAGGATGGCACGCGACGGGCCCGACGAATCGGCGCGGCGATCCGAAAAATGGGCCGCGTAGGCTTCCCACAAAGGCTGCACGGTAACATCGAAGGCACCCCGGCTCGCCGCCGATACGGCCCTGGCGCGGGCCAGCAGTTCGACCATTTCGAGGGGTGGTGAGTCGAGAAATCCCTGGCGGTTCAGTCGGACAAGGGCGGAGTCGTCTCGATACAGGCTGAAAATCCTCTCCAGGCGGCCGATCTCGGAGCGGGTCAGCGCAATAAGGCGGTCTGCCTCGGCCGCCGGCAGAACAAGCTCGGCTGCGGCCCCCAGAGCCACCCCCTTCCAGCGTCGCAGAGGGACGGTCGCCATGGCCACCCGCGTTCCCGCCATTGCGGCGACAGCGGTTCCGCCTATGGCGATGCGGATAAATCGGCGGCGTGACAGCGGCGTCATTTTGCGGCGGTCCCTTCGCTTGTGCATATGGCGCCAGGATCGGTGAAGTCCAACGGATCGCCGTGACTCATGGCGTGAGGGGGCATCTCGTTGCCGCTGTCCATGGTCTCGGCGGCATCCGACAACACGTAATCCTTGGGGATATCCTGCCAGCGGACGATGCGCCCGCCATGCCGGTGGCTGAAATCCTCTGCGGCGTCACGGGCCGAGAACGGCACCACCTCGGGTGCACCCATGCCGCCGCGCACGTCGCTGCCGAGCACGAAGAAGGCATCGGCTGGATCCATCCACACCCCGGGGGCGTCCCAGCTTTCTGCCCGCGCCATGTCGGTCACGTAAATGGCGGCGATGTCCTTGGGTTCGTCGGGAAGCTTGGTGAACGCTACGGCGTCGCGGACCGACGGGAACCACAAAGGGGTGCTGCCATCGGCGACGGCGCTTTTCAGGATGATCTGGGCTTTCGGTCCCTGGTGGTCGACAAGGATCATCCGGCCGAAATAGGTAATCGCCTCGCGGTCGGGAACAACCGGTGCCGGTTTGAGCGCTGTTTCCGGGCCATCATCACAACCGACCAGCAGCAGCGTGACGGCAAGAAGGTATGCGAAGCCTTTCATAGCTCCTTCCTTTTGAACAGGCCCCAGGCCACCGCCAGGGGAGCCAGGGTCCACGCCACCAGGGCGGCCAGAGGCGAGAGGGGGTTGAGGCCTTCCATCGCCACGGCCAGCCCGGTCAGGCTTCCCGCCGCGTCGAAACCGGCCAACATCAGCAGCCGATAGGCATCGCAGGGGTTGGCGAGCAGAAGAAACGGCGTGACGTCGCCGATCACTCCCTGCCCGCCGGTTGCCACCAGCAGGCCCAGCAGTCCCATGTCGTAGAGCAGCACCAGGAACAGCCAGACGACGATGGCGATGCCGGCCGCCGTCGACCGTTCGCGCACCGCAACGCTGATGACGTAGGCAATGGACAGGAAAACCCATCCGAGCAGCACGGAAGCGCCGACAAGCCCGGCGAAGGCCTTCCATTCGGCACCTGACGGAGGTGCCGCCACGGCGATCGCGACCGCCGCAGCCCCGAAGCCAAAGACGGTGGCAAACGCCACTATGGCGGCATGGCCAAGAAACTTGCCGACGATGACTTGCCCGCGCGAGACCGGATAGGCCAAAGTCAGCAGCAGGGTGCCCCGCTCCGCTTCGCCGACAATGGTGTCGAAGGCGAGCAGGAGCGCGATCAGGGGCAGCAGGTAGATGGAAAGCGATGACAAAGAAACGACCGTCACCGTGAGGCGCCCCGCAGCCACTTCGCCGGTCGGGGTGCTGCCGATAAAGGTCAAGGCCAGAGCGAGACCGGCGAGCAGGAAAGTTGCGGCGGCGACCCAGCGGTTGCGCAACCCCTCGCGGATCTCCTTGTCGGCGATGATGAGCGCGGCTTTCACGGCGTGGCCTCTCGGTTGCCGAACACGGCGTAGATTTCTTCGAGACTAGGCGGCAGGATGTCGAGGTCCTCGACGCCGTTGGCGCCCGCCGAAAGGCTGCGCACCGCCGCCATCTTGTCCTCGGCGTCAATCGTCAGTTCGACGGTGCGGCCATTGACAAAAGCGACGCGGCTTCCGGGGCCGGCCGCGCGGGCTAGAGACTCCGCGCGCTCCGGCGGAGCCTTCAGGCGGATGCGGACCGGCAGTCCCGCCCGTTGGCGCAAGCCGTCAATGGTGTCGCAGGCGACGAGGCGCGCCTGCCTGAGGATGGCGATACGGTCCGTGCGCATCTCCAATTCGGTGAGCACGTGCGACGACAGGATGACGGTGGTGCCCGCCCGTTTGAGTTTGTCGATCAAATGGAAGAAGGTGCGCCGCAGAACGGGGTCGAGGCCGGTCGTCGGTTCGTCGAGTAGAAGCAGCCGAGGGTTCCCGAGCAGGGCCTGAGCCAGCCCGAGACGTTGACGCATGCCCTTGGAGTAGGTGCGAATGCGGTTGCCGGCGGCTTCCGCCAAGCCCACCTGTTCAAGAAGCTCAGTTGCGCTCGCACGGGTTTCGCCTTTCAGCTTGGCGTAGAAGGTTAACGCCTCGAGACCGGTCATCGCGTCGCCGAAGGTGACGTTCTCGGGAAGGAAGCCGACGTCACGCCTGCGGGCCACCGCCTCCGGCGTGCCCGGCCGGGCGCCCAGCACCCAGGCCTCGCCGCCGCTCGGCCGGGTCAGGCCGAGCAGCAGCTTCATGGCCGTGGTCTTGCCGGCTCCGTTGTGGCCGAGCAGGGCCAGGAGTTCGCCTTCCGGCACGTCCAGGCTGAGGCCGTCGAGCGCCGTTGCTGCACCGTACCGCTTGGTGAGTCCGCGGGCGCGGATGACGGCGGTCATGACGGGTTCCTTGCAGCTCGGCGTGCCGCGGCGACGGTCGGCGGTTGCATCAGCGGAGCGGTGTCGACGACGCCGCCCGGAAGGATGGCGGGAAAGGCCGCCTGTGCCTGCTTGAGAACCTGGAGCGCCGGGCTGGTCAGTAGCAGTTTGGCGCGCGGCACGCGCCACAGGATGTGGTCGATCAGGCCGTTGGGCCTGTATGGTTGATCGGCGATGCCGTTGCCGTTGAGGTCGAAGGCGGGCTGATCGCTCCAGTAATTGCCGACGCCGCCTTCCGTCCACACCAGATCGCGGGTGCCGACGTACTTCACCTGGAAACGATTGCCGATGAAGGCGTTGCCGCTCATGGCGTTGCGCTCGGAGCCGGCGGTGAAGTGGATGCCGATGCCGCAGCCCTGAAAGTGATTGCCCCGGAACACGTTCTTGTTGGCGTTGTAGATGAAGACGCATTTCTCGCCGCCGTCGATAACGGCATTGCCCACGACCTGGCTGTCGTTGGCATAGTTGAACAGGAAGCCGTGATCGCGGTCGCCTAGCGACAGGTTGCGCGACGCCTCGATTCCCTTCGAACACATGAGGGCATAGCCGACATGGTTGCCGGTGGATACATTGTCACGCACCACCGAATGGTTGGTGTACATGTAGTGGACGGCGAAGCGCAGGTCAGCGAAGTGGTTCTCGGCGAATTCGTTGCGCTGCGAGGTGGTGACAAAAATGCCGTCGCGGCCCCAGCGGATGTTGTTGGCGATGACCTTGGAACCGGGAGCGTTCCAAAGGTGTACACCGTTGCCCCGTTCGTTCATGCGAAGGTCCCGGCGGCCGGCGATCTGGTTGTTCCGGACCACGGCTTCCGGTGCTCCCTTCAGGAAAACGCCGAACAGGTTGTTCTCGATGATATTGTCTTCCAGCAGGGCTTCCTTTGCCGTCTTCTCGACGAAGATGCCGGCATCCTCGGAGGCCAAGCTGGTGCCGGAGCCGCGAATGGTCACGCCGCGGATAACGGTACCAGGCGCGCGAACAAGGATGACGCTGCCCTGCCCTGCCCCCTCGATGATGGCGCCGGGTTCGCCCTCCACGGTCAGCGGCCGATCAATGACGATGGGTCCCCGGTAGATCCCTGGCGCCAGGCGCAGGAGCGAACCGGGGGCGGCCCCCGCCACCGCCGCCGCCAGGTCCGATCCATCCGCCAGCGGCACCACTTTCTGCGCCCAGGCTGGGGCAAGGCCACCGCTGGCGGCCCAAAGGGCCGCCAGCATCAGTACAGGGGAAAGCCGCCCGATCATGTCTGCTGCTTCGGCTCCACCAGCATTCGACCCCGCATTTCCATGTGCAGGGCGTGGCAGAACCACTGACAGTAGTACCAGTGCACGCCAGGCCGATCTGCCTTGAACGTCACCGAGGCCGTCTGCTGGGGGGCTATTTCGAAGGCAATCCCGTAGTTGGCGATGGTAAAGCCGTGGGTCAGGTCGTCGACGTCGTCGATGTTGGTGACGACCACCGTCACTTCGTCGCCTTCCTGCACGGTGAACTCGTCCAGGCTGAAGGTCGGTGCCGTCGAGTGCATGTACACTTTGACCTTGTTGCCGTCGCGGACAATATCCGCAGCCGCCTCGGGGTCTATTCCATCGGATGCCACCATGGCGACGGTATCGGCGAACATCGGATCGTCGCGATCCCATACCGACTTGGGATTGAGGATATCGGCCCTGACCATGATGCAGTCGTGCGGTTCGGCGAAGGTGGGGCCATCGTGGACGATACGCATCTCGTCGCCGCTGATGTCGATCAACTGGTCGTTCTCGGGCTTCAGGGGGCCGACGTTGAGGAAACGGTCTTTCGAGAACTTGTTGAGCGACACCAGCCACTTGCCGTCGGTATCAAGGGTTTCGCCCTGAGAGGTATGATTGTGGCCGGGCTGATAGTGGACGTCGAGCTTCTGGAGGATCGGGTCAACCTTTTCGCCCTTGAAGGCGCGTACGGCCGTCTCGATGTTCCACTTCACGATCTGGCTGTCCAGGAACAGCGTAGTGTAGGCGTTGCCTCGATTGTCGAAAGCGGTGTGAAGCGGTCCTAGTCCGAGTTCCGGCTCGGCGACGATGACGTCGCGCGGCTGGATCTTGCCGTCGAACAGGTCGTCGAGCTTGCGCACGTCCATTACCGATACGGTGGGCGACAACTTGCCGTTGATGCAGACGTGGATCTGATCCGGCGCCGTATTGATGCCGTGCGGGCTGGTCGAGATCGGGATGTAGGCGGTGTAGGGCGAGCCGTGGCGGCCATCAAGTACCGGTACGCCGTTGATTTCCTGGAAATCCCCCTTCTTGACGCCCTCTTCGATACGCTGGATGTTGAAGACGACCACCCAATCCTGCTCGTTGGCGGTCATGCCGGCCAGATCAACCGCCTCTTCCGAATTGTAGCAGGTCGAGAAGGCATACTTCCCCTGGTAGTCGGCATCGACGTTGTCCAGATTGCCGTCGACCATGACCTGCCAGGCGACCTTCATCTCGTCGCCGTCCACCGCCGTAAAGATGGCGTGATACTTGGTAGGGTCGTGGAGGTCGCGGCCGTCGTTCGGCACCGGCACCCGATGCTCGCCGTTGCAGAACAGATAGCCGGTGCGCGGGTATTTCTGCGGCCGCATGCCGTGGATGTCGGAGGCGTTGGGAATCTCGATGATCTTGTCGGTCTTCATGACGTCGCAGCGGATGCGGGCCAGCCGGGTGTTGGCCTTGTCCTGGATGAAAACGTAGCGTCCGTCGTAGCGGCCCTCGGTGAACGTCATGTGGGGGTGGTGGGCGTCGCCGTTTTTCCAGATGCCGCCCTTGTCGGCCAGGAACTTCTTGGTTTCGGGCAACAGTCCTTCGGTCAGGATCCGGCGGCTTTCGTTGGTGACGCCCCAGCCGGTGGCGCCCTCGTAATTGAACACCGGAATGCGCATCAGTTCGCGCATCGAGGGCACGCCGAAGATGCGCACCTCGCCGCTCTGGCCGCTCGACCAGAAGCCATAGTACTCGTCGAGCTGGCCCGGCTTCACCTCGTAGGCCGGACGCTCCTGCGCCCGGGCCGGGTGGCTGCCGGTCGTCAGTGCTCCAAATCCGCCGATGCCGGCCGCGCCGGCGAGACCGGCCAGGGTCGCCGTCTTGGCCGTGGTGCCCAGCAAGGCCCGGCGTGAAACACCGGTAGTTTTTTCGTTGGATTTCGTCATTTCGTCCTCCGTTTCATGGCGTAATCCCTAACCTTGCCGGGAAGTGACCGCCTTCGCGGCGGCGCCCTCGGCAGGAGTTTCACCGTCGCGGGGACGGCGCGAGAGCGCGGAACGGCGCTCCCGTTTCAATCGCACGGTAATATTGTGCGGACAGCGATGATCGTCGAAGTAGAGTTCCTGGCAATGCAGGCAGTAGATGCATTCGTTGGGGTTGATGTGCCCCTCGGGGTGGATCGACTGGACCGGGCATTCGTGGGCACAGCGCTGGCATTGGCTGCCGCACTCGGGCCAGCGCTTCAGCCATTCGAACATGCGGATGCGTCCGGGAATGGCCAGCGCCGCCCCCAGCGGACACAGGTAGCGACAGAAGAACCGCTCGATGAACAACCCGATCGCCAGCAGTAGGCCGGCGTAGACGACGAAAGGCCAATCACGCACGAACTTCAGCACGATCGCCGTCTTGAAGGGTTCCACCTCCGACAACCTTTCGGCGAGCGCGAGGTCGTACAGCGACAGCCCGAACAGGGCCAGGAAGATCATGTATTTGATGGGCCACAGCCGCTCGTGCAGGCCCCACGGCACCCGCCACTGTTTGACGCCAAGCGTGCGGGCGATGCGGTTGGTCAGTTCCTGCAAGGCACCGAACGGACACAGCCAACCGCAGAACGGTCCGCGCCCCCAGAACAGCAGGGCTGCAGCTGTGGCGAACCACAGGATGAACACCAGCGGATCCATCAAGAAATATTCCCAGCTGAAATCGGAGGCCAACGCATTGCTGAAGGCCAGAACGTTGACGACCGAAAGCTGGGCGTTCATCCACCAGCCGAGCCAGACCAGGGTGTAAGTAAGGAAGCTTAGGCGCACCACGTCGAGCAGCTTGGGGCGCTTCACAAGTTGGGATTGGAAAAAAAAGATGGCCGTGAGCGTCAGGATGCCGAATACGGTCGCCGCGATGCTGGGCAGGTTGTTTGCCCAAATGCTCTTCCACAACGCCGTTCGACCGCCATCCTGGGAAGCGGCCGTCACCGCCGGCGAGCTGGCCGGAGTCGGCTGCGGTGCGGGAAGCGGCGTCAGGTAGCGCTCCGGGATGGCATAGCCGACCTCGAAGGTGAAGAAAGCCTTCGACAGCGCGCCGGTGGCGCGCTGCACCAGGAGCCCGAGCCGCCACGGCAGCGCCGCCTGGAATCCCGTTTCCGTCGGCACGGCGAAGACGCCGATCTCGGGAAGGTCGGGCGCGCCTGCCGCCGCAAACGCCCGCAGCCGGTGGTGATCGCGGTCGCGAAAGCGGACGGTAATGGTGTCCTGGTTGACCTGGAAGCGATCGAAAATGCCGCCTCGTACGTAGCCCGAGCCCTTGAAGGAATAGGTTCCGACCCCTGCCACAAGAATCGCTTGCTGCCCTTCCTTAAGGCGTTGCATCAGGTTGTCGTACTCGGCCTCGCCCAACAGCGAGCGACCGATGGTCGGCACGCTGACTTGGGCGACGTAGAGATCGATGAACGGATCGTCGGCAGCGCCAGAAAGCGGCCGCGCGGCGGCCTCGGCATTGCCCGATTTTTCGAAGGCCTGGTTGATGTCGCCCACCGTCAGGTGAAGGCGCCGCACGCTGCCTTCCCCCAGCAGGGTTTGCCAGTCCTCGATTCCTGTCTGGTCGGTATCAATGGACCGTTGCGGCCCCTCTTGCACGTGAAACGCGGACGCGCCGCCCAGACCAAGTCGGCGGACCATCTGGGCGGCGGCCCTCGTCACGCTGTCCTGGATGACCAGGACCGTCACGGTGGCGCCGCTGATGATATCGGGACCGCCGCCCTCGGCGGGGGCCGTCATCGATACGGCGTCGTAGCCGACCAAGCCGCGAAGAAAGCCGAGAATTTTCGATTCAGGAATGCCGACCAGGACGATGGGCTCGTGGTGGGCGACGAGTTTGGCGCCGGAGATCTTGCCGTCGATGGTCAAGCCGATCAGAATATGGATGGGGCGACCGGAATAGCCGACGGCGTTGGCGATGTCGGAGTTGAGGAAGACGTAGCCGACGAGTTCATCGCCGCGATAGGCGGGCGCCACCGGCGGATCGGCCTTGACCTGCCCGAGGCGGTCGGCGCCGGGCACCAGTTCGGTGGGCGACGCCTTCTCCAGATAACCACCAAGCTCGGCCGCCGCCGCTTGGCTTCCTGCGGCAATGGCGACAACTGCGGTCAACCATATGACACAGAGGACTCTTCGGATGTCTGGCCGGCCGCGCATGTCCCCGTCCCTATTGTCGAGTGATCAGGTAGGTAATATCTGTCAATCTTCAAGGCTACCGCTTTGACCTAGGTCAACGCGGCCTGCAACCAAGGGGGGATCGATGAGGCGAGGGAAAGTCGGAGGAGGACCCGTTTCCGAGCCGCGGGCGGTGACGTTTTCAACGGTTCCCGACGTTGGGACGGTCGAGGATCTGTTTGCCATCGCCACCGCGATGGAACGCGAAGCGGCCAAGCGATATGGCGAACTTGCCGATCGCATGGAAAAGCAGGGGAATAGGCCCCTCGCCGACCTGTTTCGACGGCTTCAGGAGGAGGAAAGCGAGCACGAGGGCGGCCTGGGCGAGTGGGCGGGACGACGCGGCATCGTGCCGTCGCCTTCCTTCAATTTTCGGTGGGACATGCCGGAAACCCTGACGGAACAGCAGTTTGCGGAAGCAGGCGGCGATTTTCTGGCGACGCCGTGGCGGGTTCTCGCGGTGGCCGTTCGCAACGAGGAACGCGCTTTTGCGTTCTACGCCAACATCGCGGCCAAGACGCCCGACCCGGACGTGCGCACCTATGCCGAGGCGATGGCCCGCGAGGAACTCGGTCACGTCGCCTTGCTGCGGTTGGAGCGACGACGGGCTTGGCGTAGCGAGCATCCGGAGCCGGCGGCGGATCATTCCGCCGACGATATTCCGACAGACAGAGAGGCCTTTGATCGCCGCCGTCGCTCGTCGGCCCGTGAAAGGCTGGACCGCTGGCAAGGCGCGGCGCTGGCGGCGGAGGTGGCCGGCGACGTCGCGACCGCCGAGTTGTTCCGCACCTTGATCCACGAGGAAGCCGGCCGCACCAAAAGCGGGTTGCCGAACCGCCTTGCCCCATCGCTGATGTCGGTTCGAGACCTTCTGCGCGATGAGGCCCATAGGGTTGAAAAATCTTACGAATTCATGATTGCCGTCGCGGAAAAATCGCGGGATCCCGAGGTGGTCGGCGACGCGCAGGAGGACGCCCGCGAGAGATTGTCCCAGCTGGCCCGCCTGGGCGATCGGCTGGCGGCGGTCGGATCGACCGGCGCTTGAGCGACCCAACACGGACAAAACGCCGTTCCTGGGGGGGGCTTTCGCCGCAGAGAACCTGAAAAGGGCCAGGCGGGGCCGCTCCGGGGGTTTTGGTACGACGCGCGCGAAGCGAGAGATCCTAACGGGCGGAAAGGAAGTGCGAGAGCTTCTTGTCCATGCCCATGATGTGATCGGTCAGCCAGGATCGCAGGAAATCCATGGTTTCCATGGTCACGGTCAGCTTGCCTTTCTTGTACTCGGCCATGATGGCGGCCAGTTGGCCGACCAACTCCTTGTGTTTCTGCTTATGGGCGAAGGTCCCGGTGTAGACGTGCTTGTCCATCAGGGCCTCCTCGGTCCCGAAGTGATACCGGGTGTAGTCCTCCAGTTCCATCAGGATGTGCCCCAGGACGTCCCTGCCCTTGCCTTTCGCCATGGCGTCATGGAGGCGGTTCACCAGGTCGATCAGTTTCTGGTGCTGGGAATCGATTTCGGGGTGGCCGACCGCGATCTGCGGCCCCCATGCGATGAGCGACATGCCTTCGGTCTCCGGCGGCTTTTCCAACGACGCCCCCGAAATCCGGCGGCGGTGCTCCAGCCTACCCGCTCCGCACGGCTTTGCAATCGTTAAGATCGGCGTGGCGTATGGGCACGTTCGAAGGGGGCGAAAGCCGTTCAGGCGGGCATCGTCGGGCCGGCGGCAATCGACGGAGGTCTTTCCCGACTCTCGCGATAGGCGATGTAGACGGTGCTGGCGAAAATCACGATGCCGCCGATCCAGACCCAGACCTCGGGGACTTCGCCGAAAAAGACGTAGCCGATGATCGCCGCCCACGCCAGTTTGGTGAAATCGACCGGCAGGACGGCGGTGGCGTCGGCCAGCCGGAAGGCTTGCGCGCCCGCCATATGCATGAGGGCGCCGATCGCGCCGACGGCGACCAGCCAAACCCAGGTTGCCGGATCCGGCCATTGCCATACGAATAGCGCCGGGATGAGCGAGAGCGGCGTAATCAGCAACCCCGCATAGGCGGCGATGGTAAAGGACGAATCGGCCCGCGACAGACGCTTTATGACGATCAGCGCCAGTCCCCAGATGGCGGCGGAAACCAGAACCAGCAGGGCGCCCAGGCTCATTGCCTCGGTGCCCGGCCGGACGATGATCAAGGCGCCCAGGAAGCCGATGGCGAGGGCAGTCAGACGGCGGGCGAACAGCCGTTCGCGCAGGAACAGCATGGCGAACAGCGTGGCGAACAGCGGCGCGACGAAGCCCAGAGAAGCCACTTTGGCGAGCGGCGTGATCGCCAGCGCATAGAAATGCGTCATCATCGCCGCGAGATTGAGGACGGCCCGCAGCGCGTGCCAGCCGATCTGACGAGTCCTCAGGGGTTGCCATCCGACGCGCAGCAGCCAGGGGGCGAGCACGACGAGGGCGAACAGATTGCGGAAGAAGACGATCTCGAAGGGATGAAGGTCGGCCGAGAGATGGCGCACGACTCCGGCCAAGCAGCCCGATGCAAAAGCCGCAAGCAGCATGAACAGTGGACCCATCGCCGCCCTCGGAAAACGCGCGAAGACGGCCGCCGTGGAGGCTTGCCGGCGGGCAGCCGACGAGGGTTCGGGATCGGCCATGAGGCCTCGCTTTGATTAGACGGCAGTCTGGGCAGCCTATCACCCGCATGGCTTGCGGCAAAGCGTCGCCGGTCGTTCCATCACACGTTGGGGTGATCCTTGTGGGCGTGGGAAAGGGCGGCGGGCGGGACGATAACGCGTTGGCGTGAAATGGGCGGTAAACCCTTGTCAGAAAAAATGTTGCTATTTTGTTCCTGTTTTGTATATCCTAAATTCTCCTTCAAACGCGTATGGGAGAATCACGTCATGGCCCCGCGGCTTTTCATTTCGGAACTCTCGACGCTGGCGCTCTGTTTCGTCGCCGCATATGTTTGGCTGGTGGTCGCCTGAACGGCGGCCGGCCGCGGGGCCGTGTTCTCAGGCTTCGGGCGGAACGGGCCGTTTCTTGCCGTGGGTGTCGATGGCGACGTAGGTGAAGATTCCCTCGGTCACCTTGACGCGCCGCGCGGTATCCTGGCGCAGCGCCCAGGCTTCGATCCGGACGGTCATCGAGGTGGTGCCTACCTTTTCGAGTTCGGCGTAGCAACACAGCACATTTCCGACATGGACCGGCGCATGGAAAACCATCCCCTCGACGGCAACGGTGGCGACCCGGCCGCGGGCCCTCCCCCCTGCGCAGACCCCCCCCGCAATGTCCATCTGAGACATCAGCCAGCCGCCGAAGATGTCGCCGCTGGGGTTGGTGTCGCGTGGCATCGCCACCGTGCGTGTTGTCAGTTCGCCACGGGGGCCGTGGGGGTCATCGGACATGGCTGGAACGCGCTCCTATGCCACAATATCTTGTGAGTTGGCCGCCAAGCCGGTACTGTATCACGCTGATCAAAGGCGCCAAGCCCCAATCTTTGGGGCCGGTTGCCGTCGCCATTCCGGGAAACGGTGCATGAACGACCTTTTTCAATTCGCGACGCCGCAAGATGCCAATTACTCGGCCAAAGACATCGAGGTTCTGGAAGGCCTGGAGCCGGTGCGCCGGCGGCCCGGCATGTACATCGGCGGTACCGACGAGACGGCGTTGCACCATCTGGTGGCCGAGATCGTGGACAACGCGATGGACGAGGCGGTTGCCGGATTTGCCAATCGCATCGACATCGAGCTTGTGGCCGGCGATGTGGTGATCGTGCGCGATAACGGCCGCGGCATTCCCATCGATCCCCACCCCAAGTACAAGAACAAATCGGCGCTTGAGGTCATTCTGACCACGCTGCATTCGGGCGGGAAATTCGGCGGCAAGGCTTATGAGACGTCGGGTGGCTTGCATGGGGTCGGGCTGTCAGTGGTCAACGCCCTTTCCGATCAGTTGACCGTCGAGGTCGCCCGCGACCGCAGGCTATGGCAACAGGTCTATCAGCGCGGCCAGCCGAAAGCGCCGCTCAAGGACATGGGCGCCGTGCAGAACAGGCGCGGGACCACCATCACCTTCCATCCCGATCCCAAGATTTTCGGCGACGCCGTGCATTTCCGGCCGGCCCAGCTTTATCGTTTGGCCCGCTCCAAGGCGTTTCTTTTCCGCGGCGTCGAAATTCGCTGGTCGTGCGACCCTGCTCTGCTCAAGGCCGATGGCCGGATCCCGGCCCAGGAGACCTTTCATTTTCCCGGCGGGTTGGGCGATTATTTGGCAGGCACGCTTGAAGGGCGGCGAACGGTGACGGAAACGCCCTTCACCGGCCAGGCCAAGCTGAACGGCGAATCGGGGCGGGTCGAATGGGCAATCGCTTGGCCCGCCGACGATGAGGACGGGTTCGTCAATTCATACTGCAACACCGTGCCCACTCCGCAAGGGGGAACCCACGAGCAGGGGCTGCGCTCGGCTCTGATCAAGGGCCTCAAGGCGTATGCCGATCTGGTCAACAACAAGCAGGCCGCCAAGGTGACGCCCGAGGACGTGATGGGCACGGCCTGCGTCATGCTGTCGGTGTTCATCCGCGATCCCCAGTTTCAGGGCCAAACCAAGGAGAGGCTGTCCTCGCCCGAGGCGGCGCGGCTGGTCGAGGCGTCGGTGCGCGATCATTTCGACCACTGGCTGTCGGCCGCCCCGGCGACGGCGGAAGCCCTGTTGGCCAGTATCGTCGAAAGGGCCGAGGCGCGCCTGCGACGGCGCCAGGACAAGCAGCTCAAGCGCCAGTCGGCGACCCGGCGGCTGCGTCTTCCCGGCAAGCTGACAGACTGCACCCGCAATTCGGCGGCCGGCACCGAGCTTTTCCTGGTCGAAGGCGATTCGGCCGGTGGCTCGGCCAAGCAGGGTCGTGACCGCGAAACCCAGGCCGTGCTGCCGCTGCGCGGCAAGATCCTCAACGTGGCGTCGGCCTCGGTCGACAAGATCCGCGAGAACCAGGAACTGAGCGACCTGGTCGAGGCTCTGGGCTGCGGCATCGGCGACGCCTATCGCGAGGAGGGATTGCGCTACGAGCGGGTCATCATCATGACGGATGCCGATGTCGACGGTGCCCATATCGCCTCGCTTTTGATGACGTTTTTCTTTAGGAAGTTGCCAAAACTTATTGAAAACGGGCATCTTTTTATCGCGATGCCGCCACTCTACCGGATTTCTCACGGCGGCAAGACGGTGTATGCGCGCGACGATGTCCACAAGGACGAGATCCTGCGCACGCAGTTTCGCGACAACGCCAAGGTGGAGATCAGCCGCTTCAAGGGACTGGGCGAGATGCCGGCGGCGCAGCTGCGCGAAACCACCATGAACCCTGACAAGCGCGTCCTCCTGCGGGTCAAGGTGCCCGATCCTGCCGACGGCGATGACGCTGCGGCGGTCAAGGCGACGGCTCAACTGGTGGAATGTTTGATGGGCCGCAAGCCGGAACTGCGCTTCGCCTACATCCAGGAGCACGCCCAGTTCGTCGACAACCTTGACGTCTGACCCCCCATATTTGAAGCGGGGCTTTCGCTCGGGTGGGGGCCAACCCATCTGAAGGGTATCGGTAAGGCGAAGTGGAGTTTCACAATGGTCATGCTGCGCCGGATGGCGTCGATTGCGGCTGCTGCCCTTCTTGTCAGCGCGTGTACGAGCGTGATCATGACGGGCCAGCTTCACCGCGCCAATTCAAACAGCTTTTTCAATTATTGGGCCGGTCGCGGTGAAATGCTCGCCGTTGTTGTCGGCAATCCATTCCCAGTTTCCAAGGAGGTGCTGGACCGCGCGGTGACCGATGCCATGCAGGGAAATCACAACGGGCCGCTGACGCGCTTCTCAACCGATCCGGGCCCCAAAGCCGATCGCAACAGCCGCATCGTTGTTGCCTTCGACTTGCCCAAGACGATGCATGTCCGTGTGCTGTGCGAGAATGCGGCGGCCATTCCCACCTCCGGCCGGGAGGCCGGCAAGCTTCGCGCCGATTTTGCGTTCTGTATCGAATCCGACATCTATTCCAGCGTCAGCGCCAGCATGCCGGGGGTTGACTCGATCGGTGACCCCCGGTTCCGCCAGATGATTGCGGGTGCCATGTGGTCACTGATTCCCGCCGTCGATCCGCTAAGCAGCGACCAAGGCCAGTGTATCGGACCCGGCTGCTGAGGAGTCAGTAGGCGGGGTTGACGAAGCCGTCCAGCCCGGCCTCTTCTCCGAGGCCGAGCATCAGGTTGACGTTCTGGACGGCTTGGCCCGAGGCTCCCTTCCCTAGATTGTCGATCAGGCCGGCGATCACCGCCTGCCCGCGCTTGGCATTGCCGAAGACGTGCAGACGAAGCTCGTTGGTGCCGTTCACCGCTTCCGGCTCCAAGCCACTCATGGCCGCCGTCTCCTCGAGACCCGCCACGCGAACGAAGCGCTGTCCGGCGTAATGATCGGCCAGTGCCGCATGCACCGTTTCCGGTGTCACCGTTCCCGGCAGCGCCCACAGCTGCAGTGGAACCTGCACGATCATGCCCTGGCGGTAGCGCCCGACGCTCGGCACGAATAGCGGCCGGTGCTCAAGCCCGCTCCATTTCCGAATTTCCTCGGTGTGCTTGTGCTCGAGACCGAGCCCGTAGACCCGGAACGGCGCGTCGGTATGGTCCGGTGCCGTCTTGTTCTCGAAGCTGGCGATCAGCTTCTTGCCGCCCCCTGAATATCCCGAGATGGCGTTGATGGTAATAGGGAAACCGGCCGGCACGATGCCGGCGGCCACCAAGGGATGCAGCATCGAAACGGCGGTGATGGCATAACACCCGGGGTTGGTCACCCGCTTGGCCTTGGCGATGGCGGCGCGCTGGCCGTGATCGTATTCCGGCATGCCGTAAACCCAGCCGTCGGCCACCCGGTGCGCGCTGCTGGCATCGATCACCCGTGTTTGGGGGTTGTCGATCAGGGGCACGGCTTCCCGCGAGGCATCGTCAGGCAGGCATAGGATGACCAGATCGGCTGAATTCATGATTTCGCGCCGGCGCGCAGTGTCCTTGCGCTCGGTTTCCGGCAGGCTGATCAACGCCACGTCCGGGCGGCCGGCCAACCGGGCCCGGATCTGCAGGCCGGTGGTGCCGACCTCTCCGTCAATGAACACCTTTGGCGTCATCATCGCCTCCGTCTCGTCATCGCCCGTTCGGGCACCAAGAGATGCGCAATGGCATCCACGAAAACCAGTCAAAAATCAACCGCTCAATTGCTGATTTTCATCAGGCGTCGGCGCAGCAGCGCGGGCAGGCGACCGTCCACGACCAGCAGGCCGACACCGATAACGGCCATGCCGACCATTTCGACGGGGGTGATGATCTCTTCCAGAAACAGCACGCCCAGGATCGAGGCGCTGACTGGGATGAGCAGCGTGACCAGCAGCACATTGACCGCCCCGGCCACCTGGAGAACCCGGAAGTACAGGATGAAGCCGAATGCGCTGCAAATGACACCGAGGCCAAGCAGGCTGCCGATCCCGACGGTCGACAACTGGGCAACTTTGGTGCCGTCGTGGTAGGTGGCGAGCGGCAGGCACAACAGGGACGATGCCAGTTGCATGCCGCAGGCGGCAACCGGAGGCGCTATCGTCGGGAATTGCCGCCAGAACAGGCCGGCAACGGCATACGACAGCGACGCCATCATGACCAATCCGCCGCCGACCAGGGTGTTTGGTCCGGTTGGAACGCTTGATCCTATTCCGAACAGCACGGCCACGCCGCCGATGCCGATGACCACGCCGATAAGCTTTGACGCCGTGATGTTTTCGGCGCGAACCAGGAAAAAAGCAAGGACGGCCCCGAACAGCGGCGTCGTCGCATTGAAGATGGATGCCAACCCGCTGTCGATGAAGGTCTGGCCCGAGGCAATCAGGGTGAAGGGAATGAAGTTGTTGA
>JAVEYE010000026.1:0-19399 GCA_034003665.1 Rhodospirillales bacterium
ACGGCGCCGAGGTTCTTCAGCTGTTCGACACGTGGGCGGGCGCGCTGGACGAGGCAGCTTTCCGTCGCCTGGTGATCGCGCCGACGCGAAAGCTGGTGGGGCGGGTGCGGGCGGCCTGTCCCGAGGTTCCGATGATCGGCTTTCCCCGAGGGGCCGGCAGGCTCTATGCCGACTACGTCCGCGAAACCGGCATTGACGCGGTCAGCCTGGACAGCGCGATCGATCCCGAGTTCGCGCGGCTCAGCCTGCAATCGATGACGGTCGTTCAGGGCCATCTCGATCCGCAAATCCTGGTTCGCGGCGGCGAGGAAATGAAACAGGCCGCGCTGGCCATTCTTGAAAATCTCGGCCGGGGACCCTTCATCTTCAACCTCGGCCACGGCGTCGTTCCGGAAACGCCGGTCGAACACGTCCTGGAACTGGCCGCGATCGTTCGCGCCTGGCGGCCGCAAACCCCGTGAAACAGGGGCGTCTCGCCCCTAGGTGTTGGGATCATGTCGAAAATCGCTGTCGTCGCGTTCAATCTGGGCGGTCCGGACAGGCCGGACGCCGTCGAGCCGTTTCTTTTCAACCTGTTCAACGATCCCGCCATCATCGGCCTACCTTGGGTGCTGCGCATCCCGTTGGCCAAGCTGATCTCGCGCCGGCGGGGCCCGGTGGCGCGCGACATCTACGCCAAGATCGGCGGCGGCTCGCCGCTGTTGGAATTGACCCGGGAACAGACGGCGGCCCTGGAGCGGGCCCTTTCGGATGAAGGCGAGGTCAAGGTCTTCATCGCCATGCGCTACTGGCATCCGATGGCGGACGAAACGGCGCGCGAGGTGCAGGCGTTCGGGCCCGACGAGGTGATCCTGCTGCCTCTCTACCCGCAGTATTCGACGACCACCACGGCCTCCTCGGTGCGCGACTGGAAGCGGGCCGCCGATGGAATCGGTCTGGTGGTGCCGACGCGGACGGTGTGCTGTTATCCGACCGAGCCTGGTTTCATCGCCGCCGAGGCCGAACTGGTGGCCGCGGCGGTGGATCGCGCGGCGCGGGCGGGACGGCCGCGGGTGCTGTTTTCGGCCCACGGCCTGCCCAAGCGCGTGATCGAAAAGGGCGATCCCTACGCTTGGCAGGTCGAACAGTCGGCGGCGGCCGTGGTGGCGGCCATCGGCCGTGATGACTTCGATTGGCGGGTCTCCTATCAAAGCCAGGTGGGTCCGCTGGAATGGATCGGCCCGGCGACGGACAGCGAGATCGAAAGGGCGGGCAGCGAAAGGAAGGCCTTGGTCGTCGTGCCGATCGCCTTCGTCTCGGAGCATTCCGAGACGCTTGTGGAACTCGACATCGAATACGGCGAACTGGCTCACAAGGCGGGCGTGCCGGTCTACGAGAGGGTGCCGGCGGTCGGCACCCATCCCCGTTTCATCGACGGCCTGGCCCGCCTGGTGAGGGCAACGAGGGCGTGCGGATGCACGACGGTGTCGCAGGATGGCGCTCGGATCTGTCCGGCCGATCGCGTCCGCTGCGGTCACGCGGATTAGGACCGGGCGATTGTCCGCTGCATTCTCCGTTTGACAGGGTCGGCGGCTTTGGTTAATGGTTTTGAAATCGCAGAGGGTAAGGCGCACCCTGTCCCATTCCCCAACCCGTTGTCATATGGGCGGGCCAACGGCCCGGTTTCTGGTATCCACCGAATGATCCGCGGCATTCAGCCGCGTGCCGATCCCAAAGCCTCTCCATCCCACCCCGACCCGCGTCAGGGTCAGAGCTGACGGCCAGCCATGAATCTCAAGGAACTGAAATCCCAATCCCCGACTGAACTCCTGGCGTTTGCCGAGGAACTGGAAATCGAGAACGCCAGTTCGCTGCGCAAGCAGGACATGATGTTCGCCATCCTCAAGCAGCTGGCGACCAACAACGTGTCCATCTACGGCGACGGCGTGTTGGAGGTCCTGCCCGACGGCTTCGGCTTCCTGAGATCGCCGGAGGCCAACTACCTGCCGGGACCCGACGACATCTACGTGTCGCCCAGCCAGGTCCGGCGCTTCGGACTGCGCACCGGCGACACAGTGGAAGGCGAGATCCGGGCCCCCAAGGACGGCGAGCGCTACTTCGCGCTGCTCAAGGTTAACGACATCAACTTCGAGGACCCGCAGGCGGTTCGCCACCGCATCAACTTCGACAACCTGACGCCGCTCTATCCGGACGAAAAGCTGTCGATGGAAATCGACAATCCCAAGATCACCGACCCGACGCTCAGGGTGGTTGACTTGATCACGCCCATCGGCAAGGGCCAGCGCGCGCTGATCGTGGCGCCGCCGCGCACGGGCAAGACCGTGATGCTGCAGAACATTGCCCATGCGGTGGCCGAGAATCACCCGGAATGCTATCTCATCGTGCTGCTGATCGACGAGCGGCCCGAGGAAGTGACCGACATGGCCCGCTCGGTAAAGGGCGAGGTGGTCAGCTCGACGTTCGACGAACCGGCGACGCGCCATGTCCAGGTGGCCGAGATGGTGATCGCCAAGGCGAAAAGGCTGGTCGAGCACAAGCGCGACGTGGTGATTTTGCTGGATTCGATCACCCGTCTGGCGCGGGCCTACAACACGGTGGTGCCGTCGTCGGGCAAGGTGCTGACCGGCGGCGTCGATTCCAACGCGCTGCAACGGCCGAAACGCTTCTTCGGCGCCGCCCGCAACATCGAGGAAGGCGGCTCGCTGACCATCATCGCGACGGCGCTGATCGACACCGGCTCGCGCATGGACGAGGTGATCTTCGAGGAGTTCAAGGGCACCGGCAACTCGGAAATCATTTTGGACCGCAAGCTGACCGACAAGCGGACCTGGCCGTCGATCGACATCACGCGCTCGGGCACCCGCAAGGAGGAGCTGCTGGTCGACAAGGGCACGCTCTCGAAGATGTGGGTGCTGCGCCGCATCCTGATGCCGATGGGCGTCGTCGACGCCATGGAGTTCCTGCTGAAAAAGCTCAAGGAAACCAAGAACAACGCCGACTTCTTCGATTCGATGAACACCTGAGAAGGCAAACCGCATCGGCCAAACGACGGCGGCGCACCCCCCGGGGGGTGCGCCGCTTTCATTTGCGGTCTTGACGGTGGCGTCCTACGGCAGCAGGACGGTGGAGCCGGTGGTCTTGCGGGCCTCCAGATCGCGCTGGGCCTGGGCCGCCTCGGCCAGCGGATAGGTTTGGTTGATCTCGATCCGGACATGGCCGGCGGTGACCACGTCGAAAAGCTCGCGGGCGGCGCCGAGCAGGATTTCCTGGGTCGGCACGTAATGGCCAAGCGACGGGCGCGTCAGGAACAGCGAGCCCTTTGAGGCGAGGGTGGCCGGCTCGATGGCCGGCGGCTTGCCGGAGGCGTTGCCGAAGGTCACCATCAGGCCGGTCGGCCGCAGGCAGTCGAGCGAGCCTTCCCAGGTGGCGGCGCCCACCGAGTCGTAGACGACCGGGACGCCGGCGCCGCCGGTGATCTCGCGGACCCGCTTGGAGAAGTCCTCGCGGCTGTAGACGATGACGTGGTCGCAGCCGTGGGCCTTGGCGACGGCCGCCTTGTCGTCCGAACCGACGGTGCCGATGACGGTGGCGCCGAGGTGTTTGGCCCATTGGGTGAGGATCAGGCCGACGCCGCCGGCGGCGGCGTGCAGCAGGATGGTTTCGCCGGGCTGAACGGGGTGGATGCGGCGGATCAGGTACCAGGCGGTCAGGCCCTTGAGCATCAAGGCGGCGGCGGTGCGGTCGTCGATGGCGTCGGGCAGCGGGACCAGGCGGTCGGCCGGGAAGAGGCGGGCCTCGGCGTAGGCGTCGGCGGGCCCGACGCCGTAGGCGACGCGCTGGCCGACGGTCAGGCCGCCGACGCCGGGGCCGATGGCCTCGACGATGCCGGCCGCCTCCTGGCCGATTCCGGAGGGCAACGCGGGAAGCTTGTAGAGTCCGCTGCGCAGGTAGGTGTCGACGAAGTTGAGGCCGACGGCGGTGTGGCGCAAAAGGACTTGGCCGGGACCGGGGGCGCCGACGGAAACATCCTCCCATCGGAGGACCTCGGGACCGCCGTACTGGTGGATGCGAAAGGCTTTGGTCATGGCTTTTTTCCCCAGGAAATCATAAGGGCCGGGGCGACCGGCCGGTTCAAACGATGGAGGCGGCCTCGATGGCGAGGAGGGCGCGTTTGGTGTCGATGCCCTGGCCGCCCGAATAGCCGGTCAGGCGGCCGTCGGCGCCGACGACACGGTGGCAGGGAACGATGATCGGAATGGGATTGCGCCCACAGGCGCCGCCGACGGCGCGGGGGGCCGAGCCGAGTTGGGCCGCAAGGTCGCCGTAGGTTCGGGTTTCGCCATAGGGAATGGCGGAAAGCGCCGCCCACACGGACCGCTGAAAGGGGGTTCCCGCCGGGGCGAGGGGCAGCGTGAAGCCGCGCAAAGCCCCGTCGAAATAGGAAGCGAGCTGACTCCGCGCGGTCCGCAGCAGCGGGGTTTCGTTCCCATCCGGGGCGCGGCCGAACTCCAGGGCAATGACGGCGCCGTCGGCCTCGAAGACCGTGAGGGGTCCAAGCGGGGTGGCGAGGGAGAGGTGCGGCATGGTGGCCCCAGCTTACAGGGCGGACAGCGCCTGCCGCAAGGTTTTGGCGTCGGTGTTGGGCAACCCGCAGACGGGCCCGACGCAGACATAGGCGGTGGCGCGGCCGTCGCGCTGGGTTTTGCCGGCCGCTGGGTGGCCGGGGGGAAACGGGTGGCCGGGAGAGGCCAGGGAAAGGGCGGCCGTGGGGGGCGCGGCTTCGCGGGCCGCCCTTGCCAGGTCGTCGCGGGCGGGATCGCCGGGCGAGCCGATGACGACGATGTGGATCGGGGCCTCGAGGAGTTCGGCGCCGATGCATAGGGTCGGCACCCGGGCGTTGTGCGCCGGGGCGGCCGAGGAAAACAGGCCGATCAAGGTCTCGGCGCGGCTGCGGTAGGCGTCCTTGCCGGTGAGCAGGTAGAGGCGGGCCAGCACCTCGACCATGGTGGCGTTGCCCGGCGGCACCGCGTGATCGGCGATGGTCTTCGGGCGGGTGATGAGGTCTCCGGCATCGTCGGCGGTCAGGAAGTATCCGTCGTCCTCGGCGTCCCAGTAGTGGCGATCGGCGGTCGCGGTCCAGGTCTCCGCGTGGGCGAGGAAGGCGGTCTCCCCGGTCGCCTGGTGAAGGGCGAGCGCGGCGCGCGCCATGTTGGCGTAGTCGTCGAGGACGGCGGTGTGGCGGGGTTGGCCGGCCCGCCACGAGTGGAAAAGGCGGCCGGGGCTGTCGGGGTCGGTCATGCGGCGGACGACGAAGGCGAAGGCGACGCGGGCCGCGTGGACCCAGGCGGGGTGGCCGAACAGGGTTCCGGCGTTGGCGAGGGCGGCGATGGCCAATCCGTTCCAGTCGGCCAGAACCTTGTCGTCCCAGGCCGGGGGCGCGCGCCGGCTGCGGGCGTCGAGGAGCCGGGCGCGGGCCTCGAGCAGGCGCGGATCGTCGGCGACCGTGGTTCCCGCGTGGCTGCGGTTGAGGATGGTGACCCCTTCCCAGTTGCCGGCGGGGGTGACGCCGTAGGCCGCCTTGAAGGGGGCGGCGAGGTCGCCGAGGACGGCGTCGATCTCGTCCTCGCTCCAGACGTAATACTTTCCCTCGACGCCCTCGCTGTCGGCGTCGTAGGCGCTGGCGAAGGCGAAGGAGCCGTCATCGTCGGTGACGCGCATGTCCCGCAGCAGCCATTCGACGGTTTCGTGGGCGCGGGCGGCATAGAGGGGGGATTGGGTGACCCGCCAGGCTTCGGCCAGGAGGTCGAGAAGCTGGGCGTTGTCGTAGAGCATCTTCTCGAAATGGGGAACCAGCCAGTCGGCATCGGTGGAATAGCGGGCGAAGCCGCCGCCCAGGTGGTCATAGATGCCGCCTTGGCATAAGGGGGTGAGGGTGGCGGTGACGGCGTCGGAAAAGGCGGCGTCGCCGGTGCGACGGAAGGCGCGCCAGAGGAACCGGAAAAACCCGGGCTGGGGAAATTTCGGGGCGCCGAGGGTGCCGCCGCGCTGGTGATCGACGTCGGCGAGGGCGGCCCGCGCGGCGGCGTCGATGGCGGCGAGATCGAGGGCGCCGCCGGCTGGGGGTTGAGCCATGCGGGCCAGGCCCTCGCCAAGGGCGGCGACGTTGTGGCGCACGGCGTCGGTTTCGTCGGCGTAGACCTCGGCGACGCGGCGGAGGATGTCGGTGAAGGCGGGGCGGCCGTAGCGGGGCGTTGCGGGAAAGTAGGTGCCGCCCCAGAAGGGCTCGGCATCGGGCATGAGGAACATGGTCAAGGGCCAACCGCCGCGCTCGCCCATCAGGGCCAGGGCCGATTGGTAGATGAGGTCGATGTCGGGACGCTCCTCGCGGTCGACCTTGATGTTGACGAAGTGCTGGTTCATAACGGCCGCGGTCGAATCGTCTTCGAAACTTTCGTGGGCCATGACGTGGCACCAGTGGCAGGCGGCGTATCCGACCGACAGCAGAATGGGGCGGTCGAGCCGTTTGGCCTCGGCCAGGGCCTCGGGTCCCCAGGCCCGCCAGTGCACGGGATTGTGCTTGTGCTGGAGGAGATAAGGACTCGTTTCGCGGGAAAGGAGGTTCTGGGTCATGGGGCGGTCCGGAGGCTGGCGGAAAGGGTCTTCAGGTAGGTTGGGCGGCGGCGCGCAGGATGCAACCCAAACCGACATTGACGGCGGCGGCTCGAGGCCACAGATTTACCGGGGTTCGGCCGGCGCGGCCGGGCATTCGGCGAGGGAGACCGGGGTGGCGACCAACCGGAACGACGGCCGGCTTTATTACCGGCATCATGTGTTCTGCTGCACCAACGAACGCTCGGCAGGCAATCCCAAGGGGTGCTGTTCGCGGAAGGGCGCGACGGGGCTGCGGACCTACATGAAGACCAGAGCGCGCGCCCTTGGTCTCGGCGATGTGCGGATCAACGCGGCGGGGTGTCTCGACCGCTGCGAACAGGGGCCGACCCTGGTGGTCTACCCGGAAGGGATTTGGTACCGGGCCGAAACGCGGGAGGATATCGACGAGATCCTCGAGGTCCATATCCGGGGCGGCGGGACCGTGGAGCGCCTGAGGCTCGATCCGGCGGCGGACAAGGATGCCGGAAAGGGCGACTAGGAACGGAAATTGGCAATGAAAAGCGGGACGATTTACGCGCCGGCGAGCGGCGGCGGACCAGCCGGGGTGGCCGTCCTCAGGGTGTCCGGGCCGCGGGCCGGGGAGGCTTGGCGGCGGCTTGCCGGCGGGCCGCTGCCGGTGCCGCGCCGCCTGGTCAGGGTGCGTCTCTCCGACCCGGCGGCGGGCGAGGCCCTCGACGACGGACTCGGCGCATGGTTTCCCGGTCCGGCGAGCTTTACCGGAGAGGATGTGGTGGAGTTTCACGTGCACGGCGGCCGCGCGGTTGTCGCCGCCGTGCTGGCGGCGCTGAAGGGAATCGAGGGGCTGCGGCTGGCCGAGCCGGGCGAATTCACCCGGCGGGCCTTTGAGAACGGCAAGATGGATCTGACGGCGGCCGAGGGGCTGGCCGATCTGGTTGCGGCGGAGACCGCGGCGCAAAGGCGCCAGGCCCTGCGCCAGATGCAGGGCGTCCTGGGGGCGCTCTACGAGGAATGGCGGCGAGACCTGCTGGGCGGCCTCGCCCACGTCGAGGCGGCCATCGATTTTGCCGACGAGGAGGTGCCGGAAGGGCTGATCGACGACGTGCGGCGGCGGGCGGCGTCGCTGCGCGACGCCATGAGGGGCCACCTGGCCGACGGCAGGCGCGGCGAGCGGCTGCGCGACGGCGTCCACGTGGCGATCATCGGTCCGCCCAACGCCGGGAAGTCCAGCCTTCTGAACGCGCTGGCCCGGCGCGATGCGGCGATCGTGTCGGAGACGGCGGGGACGACGCGGGACGTCATCGAGGTGCATCTCGACCTTGGGGGGATCCCGGTGGTGGTGGCCGATACGGCGGGGCTGCGGGACGGCGGCGACGCCATCGAATGCGAGGGGGTGCGGCGGGCGGCGGCGCGGGCAGCCGAGGCCGACCTCAGGATTGCGGTGTTCGACGCCACGCGCTGGCCCGATGCGAACGACCGGACCGCGCGGCTGGTGGACGGCGATACGATGGTGCTGATCAACAAGGCGGACGTGGCGACGCCGCGTCCGCCGCTTGCGGTCGGCGGCATCGAGGCGTACGCGATTTCGGTGCGCACCGGGCATGGCATGGAGGGGCTGGTGGAGCGGTTGGCGGCGGCGGTGGCGGCACGGTGCCCGGCGCTGGAGGCTCCGGCCATGACGCGGGCCCGCCATCGGGAGGCGCTCGAGGAATGTGTGGGCGCGCTCGGGCGCTTCGTGGATGGCGGGTCGGCGCCGGAATTGGCGGCCGAGGAGCTTCGGCTGGCGACGCGGGCGTTGGGGCGCATAACGGGGCGGGTCGACGTCGAAGACATGCTGGATGTCATTTTCAGGGACTTCTGTATCGGGAAATGATGTTTCACGTGAAACGTTGCGGACCCGATTCAGGGGGTGATTCACGTGAAACACGGACGCGAGAGGGCAAGGGGGGCCTGATTCACGTGAAACATTGCGCGAAAACGATGGAAGGCTTTGACAGGCCGACGGACACGCCATAGGGTCGGCGGCCCATGGAGCACTATGACGTCATCGTGATTGGGGCCGGCCATGCCGGCGTCGAGGCGGCCGCCGCGGCCGCCCGGGTCGGCGCGCGCACGCTGTTGGCGACCCACCGGCTGGACCGCATCGGGGAAATGTCCTGCAACCCGGCGATCGGCGGCCTGGCCAAGGGACAGTTGGTGCGGGAGGTGGACGCCCTCGACGGCCTGATGGGTCGCGCCATCGACCGGGCCGGCATCCAGTTTCGGATGCTCAACCGCAGCAAGGGGCCGGCGGTGTGGGGGCCGCGGGCCCAGGCCGATCGAGCGCGCTATCGGCGGGCGATGAGCGATCTGCTGGCCGAGCAGGCCGGGCTGGCGGTGCGCGCGGCGGCGGTGGAGGATCTGGTTTTAGGGGCGGACGGCGGGGTCGCCGGGGTGGTGACCGACGCGGGGGAAAGGATCGGGGCCGGCGCCGTGGTGGTGACGACCGGAACCTTCCTGCGCGGAATCATCCATGTGGGCGAAACCCAGATCCCGGCCGGGCGGGTCGGCGAGCGGCCGGCCATCGGGTTGTCGCACACCTTCCGGCGGGTCGGATTCGCTCTTGGGCGGCTGAAGACGGGGACACCCCCGCGCCTTGACGGTCGCTCCATCCGCTGGGACGATCTGGAGGTGCAGGCCGGCGACGACCCGCCGGTCCCGTTCTCGTATCTGACGGAGCGCATCACGACGCCGCAGGTGGTGTGCCGGATTACCGGGACGACTCCGGAAACCCATGCGCTGATCCGCGCCAACCTCGACCGCGCCCCCCTCTACTCCGGCCAGATTCGCAGCACCGGCCCACGCTATTGCCCGAGCATCGAGGACAAGGTGGTGCGTTTCGCCGAGCGGGAGCGCCACCAGATTTTCCTGGAGCCGGAGGGGCTGGACGATCACACGGTCTACCCGAACGGCATTTCGACCTCGCTGCCCAGGGACGTTCAGGCGGCCCTGCTGAAGACCATTCCCGGGCTGGAGACGGCGACGATGCTGCGTCCCGGCTATGCCATCGAATACGATTTCGTCGATCCGCGCGAGCTGTATCCGACGTTGGAGACCAAGCGCGTGCCCCGCCTGTTCCTCGCGGGCCAGATCAACGGTACCACCGGCTACGAGGAGGCGGCGGGACAGGGGCTGGTGGCCGGCGTGAACGCGGCGCGCGCCGTTTCCGGCGGCGAGGGTATCGTGTTCGACCGCGCCGAGGCCTATATCGGGGTGATGATCGACGACCTGGTCACGCTGGGAACCGTCGAGCCCTATCGGATGTTCACCTCGCGGGCCGAATATCGGCTGGCGTTGCGGGCCGACAATGCCGATCAGCGGTTGACGCCGCGGGGCGTCGCGGCGGGCTGCGTTTCGTCGGGGCGGGCCCGCGGCTTCGCGGAAAAGATGGCCGAACTCGACGCCCAGCGTCGTCGCCTGCGCGATCTGGCGGCCACGCCCAACGTTCTGCATCGGCACGGCCTCGCGGTCAACCTCGACGGCGTGGCCCGCTCGGCCTTCGACCTTTTGGGCCACGCGGGCGTGACGGCCGAGAGGCTCACGGCAGTGTGGCCGGAAATCGCCGCCCTGCCCGGGCCGATCCGCCGCCAGCTGGAGATCGAGGCGCTCTACGCCCGCTACCTCGAGCGTCAGGAGGCCGATGTCCGGGCGTTCCGGCGCGACGAGGCGTTGATCCTCGACCGCGACCTCGACTACCGCGCCATCGCCGGCCTCTCCAACGAGGTGCGCGACAAACTGGTCCGCGCCAGGCCGTCGACGCTTGGCCAGGCGGCCCGCATCTCGGGGGTCACGCCGGCCGCCATCACCCTGCTGCTGGCCCATGTGCGCCGCCGCGAGACCCGCCAGGGCGCCTGAGTCACCTTATGTTCCACGTGAAACATTCCGGGGGTGCACCAACGCCATGACGGACGCCGCCCCGCCCCTCACCCCCGCCGACTTCCAGGCCCGGACCGGGGTGTCCGACGACACCCTGGAGCGGCTGGAGACCCTGGTCGCCGTGCTTCTGAAATGGCAGGCCCGCATCAACCTGATCGGCCGCGGCACCGCCACCGACGTGTGGCGCCGCCACGTCCTCGATTCGGCCCAGCTGGCGCCCCTGATCCCGCCGACGGCCCAAACCGTCATCGACCTTGGCAGCGGCGCCGGCTTTCCCGGGCTGATCCTGGCCATTCTCGGGGTCAAGGGCCTGCATCTGGTCGAGAGCGACGGGCGCAAGTGCGCCTTCCTGCGCGAGGCGGCGCGGATCACCGGCGCCGTGGTCGAGATTCATCCTGGACGGGCCGAGGCGATGGCGCCGCTGGAGGCCGACGCGGTCACCGCCCGCGCCCTGGCCCCCCTCCCCGACCTACTGAATCTAGCGTCACGATTTTTGGGTCCCCATACAGTTTGTGTTTTTCCCAAGGGCCGCAACGCCGAACAGGAATTGACGGAGTCGCAAAAAACCTGGATGATGACGGTCGTTCGGATCGCCAGCCAGACCGATCCCGAGGGCACGATCCTGAAATTGGAGGACATTTCCCGTCGCCATGTCCGCTGATCCGCGTTCCGCGCCGGCCGCCGGGCCCCGCATCATCGCCATCGCCAACCAAAAGGGCGGCGTCGGCAAGACGACGACGGCGATCAACCTGGCCACCGCGCTGGCTGCCATCCGCCAGCGGGTGCTGATCATCGACCTCGATCCGCAGGGCAACGCCAGCACCGGCTTGGGGATAGCCCGCACGGCCAGGCGTCTCAACTCCTATCACCTGCTGATCGGCGAGGCGGTTCCGGCCCAGGCGGTCGTCGCCACCGAGATTCCGGGGCTTTCGATGATCACCGCCGGGGTCGACCTCAGCGGCGCCGAGATCGAGCTGGTCAACGAGGAACGGCGGGAATACCGCCTGCGCGACGCGCTGGCTGCCGGGGCCGGCGCGTTCGACTTCATCCTCATCGATTGTCCGCCGGCCCTCGGCCTGTTGACCATCAACGCCCTGGTGGCCGCCCAGGCCGTGCTGGTGCCGCTCCAGTGCGAGTTCTTTGCCCTGGAGGGCATCAGCCATCTGGTCAAGACCATCGAGCGGGTCCGCAAGGCCTTCAACCCCACCCTCGAGATCCAGGGCATCGTGCTGACCATGTTCGACCGCCGCAACAACCTGTCCGGCATGGTGGCCAACGATGTCCGCGCGTTCTTCGGCGACAAGGTCTATCAGACGGTCATTCCCCGCAACGTGCGGGTGTCGGAGGCGCCGTCCCACGGCCGGCCTGTTCTCGTCTACGACCTGCGCTGTCCCGGCGCCCAGGCCTACCTCAGCCTGGCCGGCGAGGTCATCCGGCGCGAGCGGCTGGAGGCGGCGTGATGGCGGCGGAAGGGCGGCGGCGCAATCTGGGGCGCGGCCTGTCGGCCCTGCTCGGCGAGGATGAGGCCACCGCCGGCGCCGCCGACGACGGGCGCGCCATCCGCGTCCTGCCGATCGAGTTCCTGCACCCCAGCCCGTATCAGCCGCGCCACCGGATGAACGATGAGCCGCTGCGGGAGCTGGCGCAATCGATCGCCGACAAGGGCATCCTGCAGCCCCTGCTGGTCCGCCGCGACGCCGAGCAGGCCGATTCCTACGAGATCATCGCCGGCGAGCGGCGCTGGCGGGCCGCCCAGTTGGCCCAAATCCACGAAGTGCCGGTCATCGTCCGCGAAATGGCCGACCGCGAGGCGCTGGAGATCGCGCTGATCGAGAACCTCCAGCGCGAGGACCTGTCGCCGCTCGACGAGGCCGACGGCTATCGTCGCCTCAAGGAGGAATTCTCCTATACCCAGGAGGAACTCGCCGCCTCGCTCGGCAAGAGCCGCAGCCATGTCGCCAATACGATGCGCCTGCTGAACCTGCCCGACGCCGTCAAGGAAATGGTCGAGGGCGGCGTGCTGACCGCCGGGCACGCCCGCGCCCTTCTCAACGCCGAGGACCCGGCCGGGCTGGCCGCCGTCGTCGCCAGGCGCGGCCTCAATGTGCGCCAGACCGAAAAGCTGGCGCAGGCCAAGGCCGGCCCGGCCGCCCGGCGAAGCGGCGGCGGCCGCGACCCCGACACCATCGCGCTGGAGCGCGACCTCTCGAACCTTTTGGGCCTGAAGGTGGGAATCCGTTTCCGCGGCGGTTCCGGCAGCCTGACCATCCAGTACCAGTCGCTCGAACAGCTCGACGAAATCCTCCATCGCCTGAGCCAAGGGGCGACCGGGTCCCGGGGGGCACTGCCCTCCGGCGACGCCATCGACCCCCTGCCCGACGATCCGTTGGAGGCCCTGGCCGACTTTCTGCCGGATGACGATGATCCGGCGGATGGAGTCCAACCCGACGCAATGCCCGACGGCGGCGTCATGGACGACGACGATCTGCCGGATTTCCGCCCCGAGGAAGCCGAGGGCCGGGACTAGCGTCAATCGCGGGCGGCGCGCCCGGCCTGGGCGATGCGCAGCAAGGCCCGCGACGACAGCGCGACGTCCGGCATGCCGGTCGTCTTGCAGTCGATTTCCGCCTCCAGCAGGATGGACAGCACCCGGGCCAGGCGGTCGGCCGGCCAGCGCCGCACCTGCGCCTTGACGGCGTCGGCGTGCCGGTAGAAGACCGGCGGCCGCAGCGCCGCCACCGCCTGTTCGACGCTGCGGCCCGACGCCATCTGGCCGCGCAGCCAGTGCAGTTTCTGGAAATGCCGGTTGGCGGCGCGCAACAGGGCGATCGGCGTCACGCCTTCGCCGAGCGCCCGGCCGAGCGCCTTCTCCAGCCCCGCCAGGTCGCCGCCGCCGGCGGCAAGGACGACGTCGTCAAGCGACGTCGCGGCGCTGTCGCCGACGCAGGCGGCGGCGTCCTCGAGGGTGACGACGCCGGGTCCGCCCACGTAAAGGGCCAGTTTCTCCAGCTCGCTTCGGGTGACCGAGCGGTCGGCCCCCAGGTTGGCGGTCAGGAAGGCGAGCGCGTCCGGCGCCGCCTTGAGGCCGTGGGCGGCCAGGCCTTCGGCGATCACCGCGGCGAGGCTGCGCGCGTCGTCGACGTAGCAGGGAACGGCGGCGGCGTTGACGGCGTCCTCGAAGGCCCGGCGAAGGGCCGACCGTTTGGCGAGGTCGCCGGCCTCGACCACCGTCAAGGCGTCGGCGGCCCGGGCGCTTGCGAAAAAGTCCAGAAAGACACCCGCCGCGGCGTCCGTCGCCTCGCGCACGCGAACCAACCGGCGGCCGCCCCCCAGGGAAACGGCGGCGGCCTCGTCGCCAAGGCGGGCCGGATCGGCCTTGAGGTCGGCGGCGCTCAACTCGACGGTACAAAACGGATCGGTCGGATCGTCCACCACGGTACGGGCCAGCCGCTCGGCCCGTTCCCGCACCAACCCGCGATCCGGCCCGTAGACGAGGACGGCGGCGACCTTGGGGTCCGGCCGCCCGACGAACGCCTCGGCGCGGCTGGCGGCGATCTTCATGGCGCCCGCGGCGGCGCCGGCTGGTCCTGCCGCAGCCGGAAGAAGGCGGCCAGCCTGGCCTCGATGTCGAGGGCGACCTCGCGCAGCACCCGCTCGCGGACGTTCTGTTCCGCCGCCAGCGTGGCGTACTCGGAATCGAGGATGTTGTAGCCGCCCTCGATCGCGCTGTTGGCCGAGAAGACGGCGGCGCCGGTGTCGACGCGCGTCAGGGTGTAGGCCGCGCTGACCCGCAGGCTGCTGCGGGTCGGAAACTCGCTCTTGCGCACCGCGACCCCGGACAGGCTGTCGATCAGGGCGACGCGCAAGGTGTACTCCGGGCGGGCCGGGCTTCCGTAGGGGTTCAGGCGGTCCAGCAGGTGGTTGCGCAGGATCTGGCCGCTGCGATCGGCGATCGGCTCGATGCGGACCGACGCCAGCTCGGCCGCGGCCGGCCCGCGCTTGCCGCCGCTGTAGAGCGGCTGAAACCCGCAGGCCGCCAGAAGAGCGCCGGCGGCGACGGCGGCGATGACCCTAGACCACCACATTGACGATCCTGTTCGGAACGACGATCACCTTGCGCGGGGCCCGCCCCTCCATCGCCTTGGCGACGTTTGCAACCGCCAGCGCCGCCGCCTTGACCTCGTCGCCGTCCATGTCCTTCGGCAGATCCAGCGTGCCGCGCAGCTTGCCGTTGACCTGCACGGCGACGACGACCGTCTCCTCGTCAAGCAGCGAGGCGTCGACCGCCGGCCACGGGGTGTCGACCAGCAGGGCCGAATGCCCCAGGCGCTGCCACAGCTCCTCGGCAAGGTGCGGCATCATCGGCCCGATGAGGCAGACCAGGGTGTCGAGGCCCTCGCGCAGCACCCAGGCGGCGCCCTCCTCCGCCCGGTCGAGGCCGTCCAGCAGGTTGCTCAACTCGCGGATGCGCGCCACGGCCTTGTTGAAATGGAAGCGCTCGAGGTCGGCGGAAACCGCGGCCACCGTCTTGTGGATGGCGCGGTTGAGCTTTTCGGCCGCCGGGGAGAGGGTGGCCGGGGCCGGGGTCCCCGGCTCGGCGAGCGCGATCCCCGGCTCGGTGACCATTCGCCACAGCCGGTTGACGTAGCGCCAGGCACCGTCGATGCCGGAATCGGTCCAGTCGAGATCGTGATCAGGCGGGCTGTCCGACAGCATGAACAGGCGCGCGGTATCGGCGCCGTAGGTCGCCAGGGTCGCCTCGGGATCGACCACGTTGCGCTTGGATTTGCTCATCTTCTCGGAACGGCCGACCGTCACCGGCTGGCCGGTCTTGGCGTGGGTCGCCGTGCCGTCGGCGGCCTCGATGACGTCGGTCGGAAACAGCCAGCGGCCGGTCGCGCCGTCCCGGAAGGTGCGGTGGCAGACCATGCCCTGGGTCATCAGCCCGGCGAACGGCTCCTTGATCCCCAGATAGCCGCAATCCCTGAGCGCCCGGACGAAGAACCGCGAATAGAGCAGATGGAGGACGGCATGCTCGATGCCGCCGATGTACTGGTCGACCGGCAGCCAGTAGTCGACCGCCGCCCGCGAAAAGGCCCGCTCGGCGTCGCGCGGCGCGCAGAACCGCGCGAAGTACCAGGACGATTCGAAGAAGGTGTCGAAGGTGTCGGTTTCGCGCCGCGCCGGCTTGCCGCACCGCGGGCAGTCGACGTGCTTCCAGGTCGGATGAGCCTCCAGCGGATTGCCGCGCCCCTCGAAGGTTACGTCGTCGGGCAACCGCACCGGCAGGTCGGCCTCGGGAACCGGCACGGCGCCGCAATGCTCGCAGTGAATGATCGGTATCGGGCAGCCCCAGTAGCGCTGACGCGAAACCCCCCAGTCCCGCAACCGATAGTTGATAGTCTTCTCACCCGATCCCTGGGCGGCGAGGCGCCGGATCGCCTCGGCCTTGGCCTCCTCGACCGCCAGGCCGTCAAGAAAGGCCGAGTTGATCAGCTGGCCGTCGCCGGTGTAGGCGACGGTCCCCACCGCGAAGGCGGCCGGGTCGACGTCCTCGGGGGCGACCACGGGGACGACCGGAAGGTCGTACTTGCGCGCGAAGTCGAGGTCGCGCTGATCATGGGCCGGGCACCCGAAGATGGCGCCGGTTCCGTATTCCATCAGCACGAAGTTGGCGACGTAGACCGGAAGCTCGCGGCCCTCGACGAACGGATGCAGGGCGCGAAGACCGGTGTCGTAGCCCTTCTTTTCCGCCGTTTCGATGGCCACCTCGCTGGTGCCCAGCCGGTTGCATTCGGCGATGAAGTCGGCGAGGCCGGCGTCGCTGCGCGCCGCTTCCAGGGCCAGCGGATGGTTGGCCGCGATGGCGCAGAACGAGGCCCCGAAAATGGTGTCGGGACGGGTCGTGAACACGTCGAGCCGCTTGTCCCGCCCCTTCAGCGCGAAATACATGTAGGCGCCCTCGGAGCGGCCGATCCAGTTGGCCTGCATCAGGCGGACCCGCTCGGGCCAGCGCTCAAGGGTGGGCAGCGTCTCCAAAAGGTCGTCGGCGTAGGCCGTGATCTTGAGGAACCATTGGCTCAGCTGCCGCTTCTCGACCACCGCGCCGGACCGCCAGCCCTTGCCGTCGATCACCTGCTCGTTGGCCAGCACCGTCTGCTCCACCGGGTCCCAGTTGACCCAGGATTCCCGCCGGTAGGCCAGCCCGGCCTTGAGGAAATCCAGGAACATCTTCTGTTCGTGGCGATAGTAGTCCGGCTCGCAGGTGGCCAGCTCGCGCTCCCAGTCGTAGGACAGGCCCATGCTTTGAAGCTGACGGCGCATGGTGTCGATGTTCTGGCGGGTCCACTCGGCGGGCGGCACCTTGTTTTCGATCGCCGCGTTCTCGGCCGGCAGCCCGAAGGCGTCCCAGCCCATCGGGTGGAGCACATTGAAGCCGCGCGCCCGCTTGTAGCGGGCCACCAGGTCGCCCAGCGTGTAGTTGCGAACGTGGCCCATGTGGATGCGCCCGGACGGATAGGGAAACATCTCCAGCACGTAGTACTTCGGTCGGCCGGCCTCCTCCTGGGCGGCGAAACACCGCCGCTCGGCCCAGATTTTCTGCCATTTGGCCTCGGTCTTCTTGAAATTGTAGCGAGCCATGGTCTCTTCGTTCTCGAGCGCGTGTTGAATCCCCGCCGGCCCGCTCCGCGCTTATGCGGGGCCACCGGCAAACGAATGCCGGGGCCGATTCCGGCGGCACCCGGCGCCTGCTGAACGGCTTCGCCCGGCTACTGCCTCAACGTCTCATTGCGAAGCTGGCGGGCCTTGGTCAGGATGGCATCCTCGATCTTCGTGGCGACCTGGGTGTCGAGCGGCTGGTCGCGCCACGAATCGCCCTCCCTGACCTGCCGGAACACGCCGACCCGCACGCCGTCGGCCCGCAAGGCCCGGCCGAGGATATAGACGTTCAGCTTGAACCGCTGATCGGGCGGGCTGTCCGACGGCGTATACCAGTCGGTGAGGATGACGCCACCGAAGGGGTCGGCCGAGGTGACCGGCATGAACAGCAGGGTGTCCAGCGAGGCCCGCCACAGGAAGGAATTGACCCCGATGCCGCCGCCGCCCTCCAGCCCCTCCTGGGACTTGCCCGACCCGCCGAACACGAAGGCGTCGTCGCCGAACACCTTGCCGGTGCTCTGCTTGCGGACGTTGGTGGGGTTTTGGCTGCGGGGATCTTCGGGCGCCGACCTTTCGACGCCCGAACAGGCGGCGAGGGCCAACAGCGCGGCCGCGACGGTCAAACGGATGGCAAGCGGCGAGAGTTTCAGCATCATGCGGCGCATTATAGGGCAACCCTTCGAAAAAGTTCCAGGGTCTTCCTTACAGCCGAACGGACCAAAGGAAAAGGGCCGCGGCGACGCCGCGGCCCTTCCCAAAGCACGAACGGTCGAAGGTCTTAGAAGCTGACCTGCGTGCCGACCATGAACATGTTGACTTCGCTGTCGGACTCGTTGCCGTTGTCGAGATCGACATACTGGTAGGTGGCATAGAGGTCGAGGCCCGGAGCGACGGCGTAGCCGGCGCCGATCGACAGGTAGCCAACCTCGTCGTCCTTCTGGCCGGCGGCCTGGCCGCCGTTGCCTTCGGACTGCATGTAGATCACCGACACCTTGTAGGGGCCGGTCGCGTAGGCGGCGCCGATATCCCACCACTGGCCGGCGTCGCCGCCGTTGGCCTTCGCGGCGTTGGTCAGGCCGGAATCGCCATGATCGTTGAACGAACCGGCGACGCTGAAGCCGGCGAACGTGATCTTGGCGCCGATGCCGTAGGCTTCGGCGTCGTCACGCTTGGTGGTCGTGGCGCTTTCGACGTACTTGGCCGCGGCGTAGCGGGCGGTGCCCTCAATGCCGACGCCGTCGAAGGACGTCTTGTACTGGGCGGCCACGCCCCACTGGTCGTGCATGTTGCCGTTGCCGCCGTTGAGGAAGCCGTTGGCGGAGGCCGCGTCGTTGGCCAGGCCGCTGTTGAACTCGTCCTCGGTGCTCGGCGCATAGCTGGCGCCGACGGTCAGGCCGCCGAAGTTCGGGCTGGTGTAGGTGATCTTGTTGGCGTCGTCGCCGCCGAAGAAGTCGGTGCCGATATAGGCGTCGTTGTTGGTGCGGGTGAACAGCACGTTGCCATCCCAGGCGCCATCCTTGTCGGCGCTGAGGGCATAGGCACCCATCTTGTAGTTGTTGTAGACCGCGTCCTGCGAGCCCAGGTCGAGACGACCCCAGCCGCCGCCCAGCCAGACGTTGCCTTCGTCAAACTGCGCGTTGGCGCCGTTGTCTTCGATCAGCTCGACATAGAAGCCGTACTCGAGGCCGTTGTCCGCCTTCGAGGAGCCGGAGAAGTGGATCTCGATGTCGTCCACCTCGAAGCCGATGTCGCGCTGGGCGCTCTCGGCGTCTTCGTCCACCGACCACGCTTCGAAGCGCAGCCAGCCGTCCATCTTGAGCGTCGGCTTCTCGGCGGCCCAGACCGGCGCGGCGAGAAGGACGGAGGCGCCGACGATGGCGCTGGTACCAAGAAGAATCTTCTTCATCATCCTCATTCCTTCAGTTTCAGGCTGCTTTTCAGCCCCCTTGTTTACCCCTGATTGCCCCGCGAACCGCCGATCACGTCCGCCATGCGAACACTCGCCTGCGCGAGGAAACCGAGTGCATCAAACCCCTATTTCCGGGCGGTTGCAAGATTCCAGCGGCCCGATTGTATCTTTTTTGCACGCGTGTGCCATTTGTGCAACATGCGGCCCCGGCCCGGGGTCAGGCATCGCCGGCCAGGGCGCCCAGGCCGGCGACGCCGGCGGCGCCGGTTCCGGCCAGGCGGCGGG
>JAVEYE010000027.1:0-18734 GCA_034003665.1 Rhodospirillales bacterium
TCCGCTGCCCTGCGCGGCTCGGGCATCAACCCCGTTCTGGCCCGCCTTGAAGAAGGCGCCAGCCACATGGCCGATGGTTACAATCGGTCGAGTGGCAAGATCGGCGTCTGCATGGGAACGTCCGGCCCGGCCGGCACCGACATGGTGACCGGGCTCTACTCGGCGCAGGCCGACAGCATTCCGATCCTCTGCATCACCGGCCAGGCCCCGCGAGCCGAGCTTCACCGCGAGTACTTTCAGGCCGTCGACATCGCCGCCATCACCAAGCCGGTCACCAAGTGGTCGGTGACGGTCATGGAGGCCGCCCAGATTCCGTGGGTGTTCCGTCAGGCCTTCCAGATCATGCGCTCCGGCCGCCCCGGCCCGGTCCATATCGACCTTCCGATCGACATCCAGAAGGAGGTCATCGAGTACGATCCCGAAATCGATCATCCGCTGGAGATCTTCAAGCCGGTCCCGCAGCGCAAGCAGGTCGAGAAGGCCCTTGAAATGATGATGGCCGCCAAGCGGCCGGTCATCGTCGCCGGCGGCGGCGTCGTTTCCGGCGACGCCTCGGAAGAACTGGTCAAGTTCGCCGAGCTTCTCAACTGCCCGGTCACGCCGACCCTGATGGGCTGGACGTCCATTCCCGACGACCACCCGCTGAACACCGGCATGATCGGAACGCAGACGCAGCGGCGCTGCGGCAACGCCTCGTTCCTGGAAAGCGACTTCGTGCTCGGCATCGGCAACCGCTGGGCCAGCCGCCACACGGGCGCTCTTGACGCGTACCGCGGCAAGCGCAAGTTCGTCCATGTCGACATCGAGCCGACCCAGATCGGCCGGGTGTTTTGCCCCGACCTCGGGATCTGCGGCGATGCCAAGGCGACGCTTCAGATGTTCATCGAGGTGGCGCGCGAGATGGATGCGGCCGGCAAGCTCAAGCGTCCCAACCACTGGGTGGCGCGGGTCCAGGAACGGCGCCGCACCATGCGCCGGCGCACCGACTTCGACAATATGCCGATCAAGCCGCAGCGGGTCTTCCACGAGATCAACGAGATCTTTCCGCGCAACACCCGCTTCGTCACCGCCATCGGCCTCTATCAGATCGCCTCGGCGCAGTTCCAGCGGGTTTACGAGCCGCGCAAGTACCTGATCTGCGGGCAGGCCGGGCCGCTCGGCTGGGAAGTCCCGGCGACCATCGGCGCCAAGCTGGCCGACCCCGACACCGAGGCGGTCACCGTTGTCGGCGACTACTCTTTCCAGTTCCTGATCGAGGAACTGGCCGTGGCCGCGCAGTTCAAGGTTCCGTTCGTCATCATCCTATTCAACAACGCCTATCTGGGCCTGATCCGCATGGCATCGCAGGCCTATGACATGGACTTCCAGATCCAGCTCAGCTTCGACAACATCAACAGCCCCGAGAACGAGGGTTATGGCGTCGACTTCTTGAAGGTGGCCGAAGGCTTCGGCTGCCGCGCCACCCGCGTCAAGGAGCCGGGCAAGATCCGCGAAGCCATCGAATGGGCCCGCGCGGAATCCAAGAAGATGTCGGTTCCGGTGGTCGTCGAGGTGATCACCGAGCGCAAGACCGACATCGCCATGGGTCCGGCGCTGGATCAGATCAAGGAATTCGAGGAGGTCATCGACCTGCCGACCGAGATGGACCTGTCGCTGCCGATGCTCGACGAGGAGACCGATTAACCTGCCGTGACCGACCCGGTGGCCGCAGGACGCGGCCACCCGTGATACTCCCTCCCTCTATCGTTTCCTGCACTGAGACTAAGGCGTGAGCCCGGCTCACGCCTTTTTTTTGTCCCCCGAAACGGCAAACGGGAGAGCCGACTCCCAAGCGTCAGCTCTCCCGCCCCGACATACCGACCGTCGGTATAGCGTGTGGTTCAGGCCGCGCGATGTGCGCGGTTGTCGTCGAAACGGCGGCGACGCGACAATGGCGCCGTCGCCTTGGCCGGGAACGAGGTCGCTCGCGCCGCCGGCGCCTCGGCGGCGCGGATCGGCTGGCCGCCCGCCACCTTGATCGGCGTCTTGGTCAGCTTCTCGATGTCGCGCAGATAGGGACGTTCGCTGGGATCGCAGAACGACATCGCGATGCCGCCGGCCCCGGCGCGGGCCGTGCGCCCGATGCGGTGCACGTAGCTTTCCGGTTCGTTGGGCAGTTCGTAGTTGATGACATGACTGACGTCATCGACGTCCAGTCCGCGCGCCGCAATGTCGGTGGCGACCAGGACGCGGGCGTCGCCGCTGCGGAACCGCTCGAGCGCCCGCTGGCGCGCCGACTGCGATTTGTTGCCGTGAATCGCCTCGGCATCCACCCCCGTCAGGCCCAACTGCTTGGCGACCTTGTTGGCGCCGTGCTTGGTGCGGGTGAAAACGATGACGCGCGACATTTCCGGCGCCTTGAGCAGGCGGCCGAGCAGGTCGCGCTTGGCGATGGCGTCAACGAAGAACACGCTTTGCTCGACGCGATCGGCCGTCATCGTGCGGGGCGACACCTCGACGCGCGTGGGATTGTGCAGGATCTCGCCGGCCAGCTTGGCGACGTCGCCGGGCATGGTCGCCGAGAACAGCAGCGATTGGCGAACCTTGGGCAGCAGCGCCACGATCTTCCGGACGTCGCGCACGAAGCCCATGTCGAGCATGCGGTCAGCCTCGTCGAGCACCAGGTGTGCCGCCTTGTCGAGGCGGATGTGGCGCTGATTGACAAGATCGAGCAGGCGGCCCGGCGTGGCGACCAGGATGTGGACGCCCCGGGCCATCGACCGGATCTGGGCGTTGGCCTTGACGCCACCCATGATCACCGTGTGGCGCAGACCGAGATGACGGCCATAGGTGGCCAGGCTGTCGTCGATCTGCAGAGCCAGTTCGCGGGTCGGCGCCAGGATCAGGGCCTGCGCCGAATGCGGCACCACCGGCACCTTGGCGTCGGCCAGATGCTGAAGCAGCGGCAGCGCGAAGGCGGCCGTCTTGCCGGTGCCGGTCTGGGCGATGCCCAGGATGTCGCGGCCGGCCAGCAGCAGCGGAATCGCCTGGGCCTGAATGGGGGTCGGAGCGGTGTAGTTCTCGGCGGCAAGGACGCGCCGCAACGGCTCGGCAACGCCGAGTTCGGAAAAGGTCAGAGTCGTCATTAAGATGGGGTTCCTTGTGCGCCGGGGCAGCGCGCCCTTCACGGGCACGCAGACGCCTCCTGGCGCGTTGGCCGATTTTCCACGCGCACTTGGAAAACGGAATTTTCGGGAATTGTCTTGAGACTGGGGTGCCCCGGTTTCGGGGAGCCCTTTACGCGATCGCAAGCAATTGCAGGCCTGTAGATGCGCCTGCCGCCGTGAGAAGTCAAGGAATTCCGCGAAATAAAATTACACACCCCTCGCGCCGGAGCCGAGAAGGGCCGACGTCGCCGCGGGATTCGGCGGCGGGCCGCATGGCCGGCCCGGCCACCAAGCAGGCCGACGCCCGCCCGACGGAACGCCGATCGGGTCGTCCTGAAATCTCAGCCCTGCTTGAGCGCCCGTTCCAGGAAGTCGAGGCGGTCCTGGCCCCAGAACATCTCGCCCTTGTAGATGTAGGTCGGCGCGCCGAAGACGCCGCGGTCCATCGCCTCCTGGGTGTCGGTCTCAAACGCCTTCTTCACGACATCCCCCTCGGCTGCAGCGAGGAGGGCCAGACCGTCGAAGCCCTGGGCGGCGGCAATGGCCTCCAGCGTCTTGGCGTCGTCGATGTTGCGCTCCTCGACCCAGACGGCGCGCAGGATGGCGTGGGCCAGCGTGCCGTAGTCCTGGCCCCGCTCGCGTGCCGCGATGACCATGCCGGCGGCTGGCCAGCCCTTAACGGGAAAATATTTCGGCTGAACGTTGAGAGAGATCCCCAGATAGGCGCGCCAACGGGCCAATTCGACCAATCGGTAGGCCTGGCGCTGCGGGGCCCGCTTCGGCAGGGGCAGCCCTCCGGACACCGAGAACACCTTGCCAAGGTCGACCGGTTTGTGGATGACCTTGGCGCCGTTGCGTGCCGCGATCTCGCTGAGGCGCTGGAACCCGAGGAAAGTCCATGGCGAGGTCATGGAAAAGAAATGCTCGATCGTCTTGGTCATCGGATCCCCCTTTCATTGGCGTCTGTTGCGCTGTTTCGCCTAGCCCGCTTCAGGCAGCCGGCATGCCGTCGGCGACCCATCTTTCCGTATCCTGCAACGCCCGGCCGAAGGCGTCCAGCATCTCGTCGATTTCCGCCTCGGAAATGATGAGTGGGGGCGCGAAGGCAATGGCGTCGGCCATGCTGCGCGTGATCAGGCCGTAAGCCTGGGCGCGCTCGATCAGATGGAGGCCGACCCGCTGCTTTGGGTCGAACAGGGCGCGCGTCGCCTTGTCGCGAACCAGTTGCACGGCGCCGACCAATCCGACGCCCCGCACCTCGCCGACCAGGGGGCTATGCGCAAACCGGCGCAGCCCTTGCTGAAAATGGGGGGCGACGGCGCGCACGTGGCCGATGATGTCGCGCTCCTCGTAGATCTTCAACGCCTCCAGCGCAATCGCCGCGCTCAGCGGATGGCCGGCATAGGTAAAGCCGTGGCCGAACATGCCGTAGCGCTCGCTGGTGGACAGCAGGATGTCGTAGATCGCCTGCGACACCAGCACGGCGGCGATCGGCGCACAGCCGGCCGACAGCGCCTTGGCGGTCACCATGATGTCGGGGGTGATGCCAAAGGTCTGACATCCCCACAGGTTGCCTGTACGGCCGAAGCCGCAGATCACCTCGTCGGCGACGAAAAGCACGTCGTGGCGCTTCAGAACCGCCTGGATCTTCTCGAAATAGGTGGCCGGCGGCACCACCACGCCGCCCGCCCCGATCACCGGTTCGGCGAAGAAGGCGGCGATGGTGTCGGGACTTTCGGCGAGAATGAGCCTCTCCAGGTCTTCGGCGCAGCGGCCGGCGAACGCCTCCTCGGTTTCGTCGGGGACCCCTTCCAGGAAATAGTGCGGCTTCGTGGTGTGAAGGAAGCCCGGAACCGGCAGGTCGAAGCCGCCGTGCACGAACGGCAGGCCGCTGAGGCTGCCCGCGGCGATGGTGACGCCATGGTAGGCCCCGGTGCGGGCGATGATCTTTTTCTTTTGCGGGCGGCCCAGCAGGTTGTTGACCTGCCAAATCAGCTTGATGGCGGTATCGTTGGCTTCCGAGCCCGAGTTGCAGAACATGGCGCGGGCCAGCGGCGGCGGGGCCAAGCCGACCAGCCGCTCGGCCAGTTCGGCGACGACGTCGGGCACGCGGCCGGAAAAGGTGTGGTAGGCCGGCAGGCACTCCATCTGCCGGCGGGCGGCCTCGGCCAACCGCCGCTCGCTGAAGCCCAGCGCCGCGTACCACAGCCCGGCCATGCCCTCGATGTAGGCGTTGCCCGCCTCGTCGAAGACCCGCACCCCCTCCCCTCGGCAGATGACCAGCGGCCCCGCCTCGCGATGGCGTTTCAGGTCGGTGAAGCCGTGCAGGTGATAGGCGACGTCCCGCGCGGCGGTGGAATTGGGTAGCGGGACGCCAAGGGAGGGAGTCGGCATGGCAAGCTCCGTTCGATGATCGTCCCAGTATGGACGCCGGTGCCGGCTCTTCAATCGGGATTTCGTCCCGGTGGGATGAAATGTGTGCGACAAATCGGCTAGGATGAGCGATCAAACCGCTGGAAGGAAGGAATCAGTCATGGTCTTCGAGCAGCAAACCGCCGTTGTCGTCGGGGCGGCGCGCGGCATCGGCCGCGCGGTGGCGGAACGGCTGGCCGCGCGCGGCGCCGCCGTGGTCGGCTATGACCGGGATGGGGCCGCGCTCAAGGACACCGCCGATGTTTTCGCGAAGAACGGGCTGAGCCTGACCCATCAGACCGTAGACATCACGGACGAGGCCGCCGTCGCCGCCGCCATCGAGCGGACACGTGGCGGCCACCCCGGCATCCACATCCTCGTCAACTGCGCCGGCATCACCGGCAAGACGGGCATTCCGGCCCACGAGGTGGAGGCCGCCAATTTCGAGACGGTCTTGAGCATCAACCTGACCGGCTCCTTTTTCCTGACCAAGGCGGTGGTGCCCGTCATGCTGGCCCAGAATTATGGCCGCATCCTCCACGTCGCCTCGATCTCGGGCAAGGACGGCAACGCCGGCATGCTGGCCTATTCGGCCTCCAAGGCGGGGCTGATCGGGCTGGTCAAGAGCGCCGGCAAGGACTACGCCGAGAGCGGCATCACCATCAACGCCCTGGCGCCGGCCGTCATCCTGACAGACATGGTGGCCGCCATGCCCGCCCATCAGGTGAAGTACATGACCGACAAGATCCCCATGAAGCGGACGGGGAAGCTGGAAGAGGCGGCGGCGATGGTTGAGTGGATCGTGTCCCCGGAATGCAGCTTCACCACCGGCTTCTGTTTCGACCTGTCGGGGGGGCGGGCGACCTACTGATCGACGGGCCCGACGTCCCGGCAAACTGAAAGGGCGGCCCCGTCGGGGCCGCCCTCTCGCTTTCCGGCCCAAAGGCCGGAATCGGCGCTTGCTTCGCTCAGAAATCCATGTCGCCCATGCCGGCGCCGCCCGGCAGCGGCTTTTTGGGTTCCGGCTTCTCGGCGACCATGGCCTCGGTGGTGATCAGCAGGCCGGCCACCGACGCCGCATCCTGCAGGGCCGAACGCACCACCTTGGTGGGATCGATGATGCCGGCCTTGATCATGTCGCGATACTCGCCGGTCTGGGCGTCGAAACCCAGGTCCCTGTCCTGCTTCTCGAGAAGCTTGCCGACGACGATGGAACCGTCGACCCCGGCGTTGATGGCGATCTGGCGGGCCGGCATCTGGAGCGCGCGACGCACGATGTCGACGCCGACCTTCTGGTCCTCGTTCTCGGTCTTGACCTTGGAAAGCGCCTCGGAGCCATAGAGCAGGGCGACGCCGCCCCCGGCGACGATCCCCTCCTCGACCGCGGCGCGGGTGGCGTGCAGGGCGTCGTCGACGCGATCCTTGCGCTCCTTCACCTCGACCTCGGTGGCGCCGCCGACGCGGATCACCGCCACGCCGCCGGCCAGCTTGGCCAGCCGCTCCTGCAGTTTCTCCTTGTCGTAATCCGACGTGCTGTCCTCGATCTGTTTGCGGATCTCATTGCAGCGACCGGTGATGTCGGTCTTGTTGCCGGCGCCTTCGATGATCGTGGTGTCTTCCTTGCCGATGACCACCCGCTTGGCGCGGCCGAGCATGTCGATCGTCACGTTCTCGAGCTTGATGCCGACGTCTTCGGAAATGACCTGGCCGCCGGTGAGAATCGCGATATCGCCCAGCATCGCCTTGCGACGGTCGCCGAAGCCCGGGGCCTTGACCGCGGCCACCTTGAGGCCGCCGCGCAACCGGTTGACCACCAGGGTGGCCAGGGCCTCGCCCTCGATGTCCTCGGCGATGATCAGCAGCGGACGGCCGCTCTGCACCACCTTCTCCAGAACCGGCAGCAACGGCTGCAAACCGGAGAGCTTCTTTTCGTGGATCAGGACATAGGCGTCCTCCAATTCGACCTGCATCTTTTCGGCGTCGGTCACGAAATAGGGAGACACGTACCCACGGTCGAACTGCATGCCCTCGACGACGTCGAGCTCGGTCTGCAGGCTCTTGGCCTCCTCGACGGTGATGACGCCCTCCTTGCCGACCTTCTCCATGGCCTTGGCCAGGAAGCTGCCGATCTCGGAATCGCCGTTGGCCGAAATGGTGCCGACCTGGGCGATCTCGTCGTTGGAGGCGATCTTGCGCGAGCGCTTTTCGAGATCCTTGACCACCGCCTCGACGGCCAGATCGACGCCGCGCTTGAGGTCCATCGGGTTCATGCCGGCGGCCACCGCCTTGGCGCCTTCGCGCACGATGGCCTGGGCCAGAACCGTCGCCGTCGTAGTGCCGTCGCCGACCAGGTCCGCCGTCTTGCTGGCCACCGCGCGCACCATCTGGGCGCCCATGTTCTCGAACTTGTCAGCCAGCTCGATTTCCTTGGCGACCGTCACGCCATCCTTGGTGATGCGCGGCGCGCCGAACGACTTCTCGAGCACCACGTTGCGGCCCTTCGGACCCAACGTCACCTTGACGGCGTCGGCCAGGATGTCGACGCCCTTGAGCATCTTGTCGCGGGCGCTCCCGGCAAATTTGATTTCCTTGGCAGGCATTGTCGATTCCCTCCTTCTTCGCCTAGGCGGCCTTCCGGGCCGACGTGGTTTCCTCAAGAATGCCGAGCACGTCGGATTCCTTCATGATCACCAGGTCCTCGCCGTCGATCTTCACCTCGGTGCCGGACCATTTTCCAAAGACGATGCGATCCCCCGCTTTGATTTCCATCGGCACGATCTCGCCCTTCTCGGTACGGGCGCCCGGCCCCACGGCGATCACTTCGCCCTGCATCGGCTTTTCCTTGGCGGTATCGGGAATGATGATGCCCCCTGCGGTCTTCTCGTCCGCGTCGATGCGCCGTACGAGAATGCGGTCCTGGAGCGGAACGAACTTCATTGAAGCAACCTCCTCCAATCGTCAGACAAAGGTCGATATTGATGAAAGCGACCCGCGCCGATGACCGCGCGGGCCCTCCAAAAATGCCGATTTATCCTGCCGACTCTTTCTGTCAAGGGGCGCATCAAAAAATTGTCAGCACTTCACGATAAAGGCTGCCAACCCACTGTTAAACTTGGCTTTTTTACGCCAGGCTCTTGACCTTCGCGGGCCGCGGACCAACACTAAATGGAACCAATCCAACAGAAACGGAGATGTCGATCGTGCGCGAACTCGACCTTCGATCCGCCGCCGTTTCCTTCGATCGCTACTGCCAGGCCACGGCGGAAATCATCTACCGTCTGCCCGACCACCCGGCCGTGCTGCAAAGCTTCGTCTGGCAGCACATGGACGTGGCGCCGGACTTTCCTGTCTTGCGCCGGTTCCTCGATTATTGGGAGGAAAACCTGGAGGGTGCGATCCATTCGGTGCGGGTGGCCCGCCGCCACCTGGTCGGTCCCCACCAACTCCGCCATGCCGGCCACCTGATGTGGCTGCAATGAGCGAGGGTCGCCGCCGCCGCGTCAGACATAGATCATCTTGCGCGTCATGCCCCCGTCGACGACCAGGTTGGCGCCGGTGACGAAGCCGGCGCCCGCGAGGAAAAGAACCGCTTCGGCGACATCCTCGGGATGGCCGACCCGGCCGGCCGGATGCTGAGTGTGATCCTCGGTGGAAAGCGGGATCTGGCCCCCGGGATGGGTTGCCGAGACGTCGATCCAGCCCGGGCTGATGCAGTTGACCCGCACATCGGGTCCCAGGCTGACGGCCAGCGCATGAGTCAACGCCACGATGCCGCCCTTGGACGCGGCATACGCCTCGGTATCCGGCTCCGACATCAGGGCCCGGGTCGAGGCGACGTTGACGATGGCGCCGTGCGCCGCCTTGAGGTGGGCCGCCGCGTGCTTGGCAAACAAAAAGGCGCCGGTCAGGTTAGCGCCGATGACCCGGTTCCAGTCCTCCAGGCCCAGTTTGGCCAACGGCTTGTGGCAGTTGATGCCGGCGTTGTTCACCAGCAGATCCAGCCTGCCGAAACGTCCAACCGTTCCCTCCACGGCCGCCACGACCTCGGCCTCGACCGCCACGTCGGCCCGCAGGAACACGGCTTCACCCTTGGCGAGCCGGCCGATTTCGCGGGCCGCCGCGCGGCCGGCGCCGGCATCGACGTCGACAAGGGCCACGCCATAGCCGTCAGCCGCCAACCGTCCGGCCACCGCTCGTCCGATCCCGCGCGCGCCGCCCGTCACCAGAGCCGTTCTTCTCTGCGGATTCATGCCGCCCTCCCATGTCTCGTCCGCCGGTACGCATGATCATGCCACCGTCCGCGCGGCACGCCAATCCGCCGCCCCGTTCGTCATCAATGTTTCAAACCTGAAACCATTTTCACCCAGACTGTCATCGCTTTGTGACAATTGGGGGCTATCGTGCCTGCCGTTCCCGGGCGATCCACGCCGGCACGGCCGGTACGGTTCCGACGATCGCAGGACGGCCCGGGAAGACTGGAAGGGGAAGAAAGGCGATGTCCCGCTCGGTTCGGAAAACCATTCCCTATCAGCCCGCGATGCGGCGCCCGGCCGTGCGCCGCCCTGCCAGCAGTCTTCGGCGGGCCCGCCGACCCCTTCGTTTCATTCCGTGGCGCGTTTCCGCGCTGGCGCACACGTTGGTCGATCCGCTAGACTTCCCCCTGCCCCCCCGGCTTGGGAGGGCCGATCGCGTGCTCCATTGACATAGGGGGAGAAGGTGAAACGTCGTCAGTTCCTGCAAGGGGCGGCAGCCGTCGGCACTGCCGCTGGCGTCGCCTCGCAATTTGCGGCTCCGGCCATCGCCAAGAATGCCATCGAATGGCGCATGGTCACGCCGTGGCCCCGCAACACGCCGGGCGTCGGGGTCAACGCCCAACGCTTGGCCGACAAGATCACCGAGATGAGCGGCGGCCGACTCGGCGTCAAGCTTTTCGCCGCCGGCGAACTGGTCCCCGCCTTCGAATGTTTCGATGCCGTGCAGACCGGCACCGCCGACATGGCCCACGGCTCGCCCTATTTCTGGCAGGGCAAGAGCCAGGCCATGCACTACTTCACCGGCGTGCCGTTCGGCGTCACCGCCTGGGAGATGAGCGCCTGGCTGCGCTTCGCCGGCGGCCAGGCGCTGTGGGACGAGCTCTACGGAAAGTTCGGCCTGAAGCCCTTCTACGCCGGCAACAGCGGCGTCCAGGCCGGCGGCTGGTTCCGCAAGGAGATCAAGAGCCTGGATGACCTCAAGGGCCTGAAGATGCGGATCGCCGGGCTGGGCGGCGCGGTGATGCGCAAACTGGGGACCCAGGTGGTGCTGACCCCGCCGGGCGAGATCTTCCCGGCCATGCAGTCAGGCGTGGTCGACGCGGCCGAGTGGGTCGGCCCCTGGAACGACCTTGCCTTCGGGCTCCATAAGATCGCCAAACATTACTATGCGCCGTCCTTCCACGAAGGCGCGGCGGCGTTGGAATGCATCGTGGACAAGGCCAAGTTCGAGGCGCTTCCGGCCGACCTGCAGAAAATCGTCGAGTATGCCGCGGCCGCCTCGGCCGAGGAATCGCTCGCCGACTTCACGGCCCATAACGCCCGGTTCCTGCAAACACTGGTCAAGGACCACGGCGTGCAGGTTCACGCCTGGCCCGACGATGTCGTCCGGGCCCTGGGCAAGGCCGCACAGGAGGTTCTGGCGGAACTGTCCGCCACCGACGAGATGACGGGCAAGGTCGGCAAGTCCTACATGGCCTTCCTGGCCGAGGCCCGCGCGTGGAGCCGGTGGAGCGATCAGGCCTATCTTGCCATGCGCGAAACGGCTTTCAGCAGCTAGGCCTTGGCTACGGGCGCGCGATACGTCAACATCCACGAATCATGGGTGGCGGCGAGGCGGGCGGTGGCGAAGCCCCCCAGCCCGTCATCGTTTGCTCTCCAACGTACGTTGGTTCTCTGACGAAAGGTAAAGATCGTGACCAGCACGAGCCAAAAATCGTCCATTTCATTCCTGCAAAGCGTCGACGCGATGTATGCGCGGGCGGCCGCGCTGTGCCCGATGGAGGAAGGCCTCCAGGAACGCATCGGCCACTGCAATTCGGTCTACATGGTGCGTTTCGGCGTGCGTTTGCGGGGCGTCATGCAGAGCTTCACGGGCTGGCGGGCCGTGCACAGCGAGCATTTCGATCCCGTGAAAGGGGGCATCCGTTACACCGCCGGAGCCAACCAGGAAGAGGTGGAGGCGCTGGCCGCCCTGATGACCTACAAGTGCGCTCTCATGGACCTGCCGTTCGGCGGCTCCATGGGGGCGCTGAAGATCGACCCGACGGCCTGGGAGGAACACGAACTTGAGCGAATCACCCGCCGCTTCACCCAGGAATTGGCGCGCCGCAATCTGATCGGCCCCAGTCAGAACGTGCCGGCGCCGGACATGGGAACCGGCGAACGCGAGATGGCCTGGATGGCCGACGAATACCGGCGGCGCAACCCGATGGACATCAACGCGGCGGCCTGCGTGACCGGCAAGCCGATTTCGCGCGGCGGCGTCGATGGCCGCACCGAGGCCTCGGGGCGGGGCGTCCAATACGCCATCCGCGAATTCTTCCGTCATCCCAAACACGTGGCCAAGACGGGCCTTTCCGGGGGCCTTCGCGGCAAAGAGATTGTCGTGCAGGGGTTGGGCAACGTGGGCTACCACGCCGCCAAATGCCTGTCGGAGGAGGACGGCTGCCTGATCGTGGGCATCGTCGAGCACGACGGCGCGTTGCGCTCGACGACCGGCCTGCCGGTCGAGAAGGTGCGCCAATACCTGCTCGCCAACGGCGGTGTTGCCGGGTTCCCCGGCGCCCAGTATGTCGAGAACGGATCGGAAGTCCTCGAAGAAGCCTGCGACATCCTGATCCCGGCGGCGCTAGAGGACGTGATCACGGCGGAAAACGCCCCGCGCATATCGGCGCCGCTCGTGGTCGAGGCGGCGAACGGCCCCATATCGATCGATGGGGACCGGATTCTCATGGACAGGGGCGTGACGGTTCTGCCCGACATCCTGGTCAATGCGGGGGGCGTCGTCGTCAGCTATTTCGAATGGGTGGAAAACCTCAGCCACATCCGGTTTGGGCTGCTTGAACGCCGCCGTCAGGAATACCGCAACCAGCAGATCGCCGACATCCTCGAGAAAATGACCGGGAGACCTTTCCCGTCCAACCGTCTCGCCGACTTCGTCAAGCCGAGCAACGAGGTGGACCTGATCCGCTCGGGCCTCGACGACATGATGCGATCCGCCTACGCGCAGGTGACGACGCTCATGAACAGTCGGCCGGAAGTTCGCGATTTCCGGACCGCCGCCTACATGGTCGCCATCCAACGGGTGGTCGACGCCTACAAGGCGCTGGGAATCTGAGGAGGGAACGGTTCGTTCCCATATCCTGCCGCGCGAGGGGCGGCGTTCGCTTGGGCGCCGGGCCCTCACTGCCGCGTCCCACGAAGGAAGGCCGGTCGGGTTTTAACCCGCCCGGCCTTTGTTGCTTTTCTTTCTAGGACGTTTTCTTCTTGTTTTTGTCGTTTCTTGTTTTTTTCACTCTCTCTTCTTCTTGTTGTTTTTTTCTTCTTCTTATAACGGCTTCACACCGGTCGCCCGCTCCGCGGCGAAAAGATCGGCGACGGTGCGAAGAATTTCCGGAACGGCCGCCGCCACGGTGGGCGACAGCCCCTCGCCGAAAGCGAGGGTTGCGGCGCCGACGGCAACCACGTGGACCTCCGGCAACCTGCCGTAGAGCCTGGACGCCCAGGCCGCCAGCGTCGCCGGATCGTAGGCGTGGATCATCGTTTCGCCCGACGCGCTCGACGGTTCGACCCGGCGCACCCGGATGACGCCCGGGGCTTCGCCGCGCGAGGCGTCGACCAAGACGACGCGCTCGGCCTCGGAAAACGGCTCGGCCAGTTCGGGAACCAGTTGCGGAACGGCGACCACCCGCACGTCATCGGCCGCGGCGCCCATCAGGGCTTCCGCCTCGGCCAGGAAGCGCCGGGCGACGACGGGGCCGACCCCGTCGTCGCTCCGCATGGGATTGCCGTATCCGACCAACAGGTACATCACATCGCGGGCTTCCGGCTGACCCGGTCCAAGACTGCGCCCGCGGGCGACACCAGATCGACCTGCATGGGCATCTGGCCAAGGGCGTGGGTCGAACAGCTGAGGCATGGATCGTAGGCCCGCACCACCGCCTCGACGCGATTCAGCATGCCTTCCTTGAGATTATTGCCGTCGACGAAGGCCTGGCTCACCTGCTTGATGCTCTTGTTCATCGCCAGATTGTTGTTGCCGGTGGCGATGATCAGATTGGCCCAGGTGACGAGGCCGTTGTCGTCCACCTTGTAGTGGTGGATCAGCGTGCCGCGCGGCGCCTCGCAGATGCCGACGCCCTCGTTGCAGTTGGGACCCGCCTCGGCGCGCACCCGGGTGTCGAGGATGTCGGGTTCGCCCAACATTTCCTCCAGCTTCTCCAGCGAGAAGATGATTTCGATGAGCCGGGCGTAGTGGAACAGGAACGAGCTTTTGGCGACGGTGCCGTAGGTCTTGCGGAAAGCCTTGAGTTCCTTGTCGGCCTTGGGGGTGCCGCAGCGTTCGATGACGTTGAGGCGGCCGAGCGGCCCCACCCGGTAAAGCCCCTCGGGATAGCCGATCGGCTTGTAGTAGGGCATCTTGAGATAGGACCAAGGCACCACCGCCTCGCCGATGAACTTGGCGTAGTCGTCGGGCGCAACATGGTCGGCCACAACCTTGCCCTTGGCGTCCTTGAAGCGCAGGCCGCCGTCATAGAAGTCGAGCCCGCCTTCGCCGTCGACCAGACCCATGTGGAGCGAGTCGAAATTGCCGAAGCTCTCGACCTCGGCGGCGAAGTTGCCGACCACCGACTTGAGCACGGAGAGGGCATTGTCGGCGATCTTCATCGCCTCGGGGATGCCGGAAAGGATGCGCGCGCGCACCTCGGGGTCGAGCGGCCGGTTGACGCCGCCCGGCACGATCCATGACGGGTGGACGCGCTCGCGGGCCAGCCACTCGATGATCTGCTGGCCGAATTTCCTGAGCGCGATGCCCTGCTTGGCCAGTTCCGGGCTTTTGTCTATGAGGCCCATGATGTTGCGGGTCGCCGGGTCATGGTCCATGCCCAGCAGCAGGTCGGGCGCCGACAGGTGGAAGAAGCTCAGCGCATGGGACTGGATCATCTGCCCCAGATGAACGATGTAGCGCAGCTTGGCGGCGGTCCGGGGAATGCGCACCGCCATCAGGGCGTCGCATGCCTTGGACGAGGCCAACAGATGGCTGATCGGGCAGATGCCGCAAATACGGGCCATCAGCGACGGCATCTCGTAGAAGGGCCGACCCTCGCAGAACTTCTCGAAGCCGCGCACCTGGGTGACGTGGAGGCGGGCATCCTCGACCTTGCCGGCGTCATCGAGATGGATGGTGATCTTGGCGTGACCCTCGATGCGGGTCACGGGATCGATGGTGATCTCACGCATGGCGGCTTCCTCTCAACCGAACTTGTGACGGAGGCTCGGCTCCGGCATGCGGCCGGCGCATAGTTCGGCCACGCAGTTCAGAATCGTGCTGGCGGACGGCGGGCAACCCGGGATGAACACGTCCACCTTGATGACGTCGTGAACGGGACGGGCCAGCGGCAGAAGCTGCGGCACCACCTCGTTGGGAATCTGCGGGTCGATCGTCGCGTTCTCGATGTAGGCGCGGTCCATGATGCGGGCGATGCCGCACTGGTTGCGCATCGAGGGCACGTTGCTGGTCACCGCGCAATCGCCCAACGAAACCACGATGCGCGAGCGCTCGCGGATCGTTCGAACCTTTTCGAGGTCCTCGACGCTGCTGACCGCGCCCTCGACCAGGGTGACGTCGACGTTTTCGGGGAACTCCTTGATGTCCACCAGCGGTCCGTAAACCATCTCGGCCAACTCGGCCACCTTGAGGATTCCCTCGTCGATGTCGAGCAGCGACATGTGGCATCCCGAACAGCCGTCGAGCCAAGTGGTGGCCAGCCTTACCTTCTTCATTGGGCACCTCCGCGCACCGTCGCCAGACGGGACACCGTCTCGGTGTTCTTGACCATTTCCTCGACCGCCCTGCCCTTCAGCACCAAGGCGCCGGTGGGACAGACATCGACGCATTTGCCGCAACGGGTGCACGACTCGGCGTCGCCCCACGGCTCGTTGAGGTCGGCGGCGACCATCGAAGTGATGCCGCGCGACACGATGTTCCAGGTGTTCGCCCCTTCGATCTCTACGCACACCCTGACGCATCGCGAACACAGGATGCAGCGGTTGTGATCGAGCACGAAGCGCGGGTGCGAGGCATCCACCGGCAGCCGCGGGTAGCGATATGGAAAGGACGAATGGGTGACGCCCAGGCGGGTCGCCATGTCCTGCAACTCGCAATGACCGTTCGACACGCAGACGGCGCACACGTGGTTGCGCTCGGAGAGCAGCAGTTCGATGATCATCCGCCGGTATTTGGCCAGCCGCTCGGACACCGTGCTGATGACCATGCCTTCCTGGACCGGCGTCGTGCAGGCCGGCAGCGGACGGGTTCCGCCGGCGATCTCGACCATGCACAACCGACAGGCGCCGACCCCCGACAGCCCCGGGACATGGCACAGCGACGGGATGAACTTGCCGTTGGCCTTGGCCGCGTCAAGCACGCTCTGGCCTTCCGTCGCGTTGACGTATTCCCCGTCGATCTTGAGCTTCACTTGCTTGGGCACGTCAGCCCTCCTTCCGCTCGATCAATTCCACTATGTCCGCGATTCCCGCGCGTCATTGGGCGGCGATGCCGACGCACTCGCCCTTGGCATCGCACCTGAGGCAGCGTTCGGCCTCGTGGAGGACCTGCTCGGGCGAGAAGCCCAGCATCACCTCGTCGAAGGTGCTCTTGCGCTGCACCGGGGTCAGCACCGGCGAGGTGTTGCGCCCGCCGGCCGCCGGTTCGGCGGGCGGCACCTGGCCATAGGTGAAGGCCTGGAACAGGCGGGCGAAGCGGTGTTCGCCGGTCAGCTTGACGTCGATCATCTCGGCCGCCCGCTTGCCGTGCGACATGGCGTTCGACACGTTCGACGCCCCGGTCACCACGTCGCCGCCGGCGAACACGTCGAGCAGGTTGGTCTCCGACGAATGGCGATCGACCTTGATGGTGCCGTCCCGCTTGAGTTCAAGTTGCGAACCGCCGGTGAAGACGGTGTCGACCCGTTCGCCGATGGCCAGGATGATGGTATCGCACGAGATGCGCATGACCTCGTCGGTCGGCACCGGCCGGCGGCGCCCCGTGACGCCGAACTCGCCCAGCGTGGTCTTCTGCACCTCGATCGCCTTCACGCCGCCCTGGCCGTCGGAGATGATGCGGTGTGGGGCGGCGAGGTAGACGAACTTGACGCCTTCCTCGTAGGCCTCGTCGACCTCCTCGGGGATGGCCGGCATGTCCTGACGCTGCCGACGATAGACGACGGTGACGTCGGCGCCCATGCGGGCCGCCGTGCGCGCCGAGTCGATCGCCGCGTTGCCGCCGCCGATGACGACGACCCGTTGACCGATGCGGACGTCCTTGTTGTGGGCGATGGCGTCCAGGAAATGGAGCGCGTGATGCACGCCCTGGCACTGCACGCCCGGCAGGTCGATCGGCGAGGCCTCCCAGGTGCCGAGCGCCAGGAATACCGAGTCATATTCCTTGGAAAGCGACTGCGGGGTCTTGTCGACGCCGATCCGCGTGTTGCAGACGAACGCGACGCCCAGCTTCTTGATGAAGTTGACCTCCTGGGCGACCACCGCCTTGGGCAGGCGATATTCGGGCAGAGCGAAGCGCAGCATGCCGCCTGGTTCGGAGTTCTCGTCGAACACCGTCACCTTGTGGCCGAGCAGCGCCAGATAGAACGCCGCCGCCAGGCCCGTCGGACCGGCCCCCACCACAGCCACCTTCTTGCCCGTGTCGGGAAGTCGGCGGTCGAGCAGGCGCTTCATGACGGTGGTCTCGATCTCGGTGCCGTAGGCCGAGTCGGCGATGAAGCGATGGATCTCGCGCATGTTCACGGCATCGTCGATGCCCGCCCGCCGGCAGCGGTCGTCGCACGGATGCTGACAGACCCGCCCGGTCGAGGCCGGCAAGGGATTGTCGAGGATGACCGATTCGAAGGCGTCCTCCAGCCGGTTCTCCTTGTAGAGCTGTATGAAGCGCGGAATGTTCATGTGCAGTGGGCAGCTGTTCTCGCAGGGGCTGAGGAACAGGTCCTCGCAGACGCCGGCCGCGCACTTCTTGTCGTGGATATGATCCTCGAACTCGTCGCGGAAATAGCGCAGCGTGGTCAGCACGGGATTGGGCGCCGTCTGGCCTAGGCCGCACAGCGAAACGTCGCGGATCATCGGGCCAAGGTCTTCAAGCATGTCGAGATCGGCCGAGGTGGCCTGACCCTTGGTCACCTTGTTGAGGATACGCAGGCACTGGTCGAGCCCGACGCGGCAGGGCACGCATTTGCCGCACGATTCCGAATGGGTGAACTCGATGAAGTAGCGGGCGACGTCGACCATGCAGTTGTCTTCATCCATCACCACCATGCCGCCCGAGCCCATGATGGCGCCCAATTGCGCCAGGGCCTCGTAGTCGACCGGGGTGTCGAACATGTCGACCGGCACGCAGCCACCCGACGGCCCGCCGGTCTGCAGGGCCTTGACGTTCTTGCCGGTGCCGGTGCCGCCGCCGATGTCGTAGACGAAGGTCTTAAGCGGGGTTCCCAGCGGCGCCTCGACGAGACCGGTGTTCTTGACCTTGCCCACCAGCGAGAAGACCTTGGTGCCTGGGCTGCGGTCGGTGCCGATTTGGGTGAACCAGGCGCCGCCGTTGTTCACGATGACCGGCACGTTGACCCAGGTTTCCACGTTGTTGATGTTGGTGGGCTTGCCCCACAGGCCCTTCTCGGCGGGATAGGGCGGACGCGGACGCGGACGCCCGGCCCGGCCCTCGAGGGAGGCGATCATCGCCGTCTCCTCGCCGCAGACGAAGGCGCCGGCGCCTTCGACCAGCGACAGGTGGAAGGAGAAACCGCTGCCCAGGCTGTTTTCGCCCAGCAGGCCATAGGCATGGGCCTGGGCGAGCGCCTTTTCCAACCGATGGACGGCCAGCGGGTATTCGGCGCGGACATAGACGATTCCC
>JAVEYE010000028.1:0-18443 GCA_034003665.1 Rhodospirillales bacterium
AGCGAAAAACTGCGCCGACATGGAGAGCCTCGCCAAAGAACTCGCCACGCCAATGTCCGGAAGCCTTGGCAGGCTGAAGACAAGTTCTTTGCCGCCTGCGGTCCGAAACGCCATCAACGGCCTCGACATTGGGCGCCCAAGCGGTCCGGTGCGCAATGAGAACGGCCTGGCAATCCTGATGGTATGCGACCGTCAGGGCGGCCAGAACGCCGAGCAGGAGCAGCGGGAGCAAATCGAGCGGATGCTCACCCTTCAGCGCCTCGATGCCGCCGCCCAACGCTACCTCCGCGACTTGCGGCGCGCGGCCTTCATCGATCTCCGCCTGTGATGTCTGCCATGTCGTTCCCGGCTCAAAAGGCATTCCCGCTCCCGCTGGCCCTCACGATGGGGGAACCGGCGGGGATTGGCGGCGAGGTCACGCTTGGAGCGTGGCTCCGGCGTGACGATGCCATGCCCTGCTTTTTTGTGATCGACGATGCCGCCCGCCTGCGATCACTGGCGGCGAGGCTTGGCCTTCCGGTGCCCGTCGAAGCCATCGCTTCTCCGGAAGAGGCTTCGGCCACGTTCCCCACCGCCCTGCCCGTCTTGGACAGACCGCTCGGCCTCGATGTCCTCCCTGGGAAACCGACGCCCGCCGCCGCAGATGCGGTCCGCCGGTCCATCGAGACGGCGGTTGCGCTCGTTCAGCAGGGTCGGGCGGGAGCCGTCGTCACCAACCCTATCCACAAGGAAGTCCTCTATGCCGCCGGCTTCACCTTTCCCGGCCATACCGAATTTCTTGCTGCTCTGGCGGGCATCGCGACACCTCCCGTGATGATGCTGCTGTGCCCAGAACTGCGGGTGGTGCCTGTCACCATCCACGTCAGCCTCGCCGATGCGCTCAGGACACTGACGACGGAGTCCATCGTCGTTGCCGCCGAAATCACCGCCACCGCCCTGCGCCGGGATTTCGGGATCGAACGCCCCCGAGTTGCCGTCGCCGGCCTTAATCCTCATGCCGGGGAAGGTGGCGCAATGGGCACCGAGGAACAGACGATCATCCAGCCGGCGGTTGCCGCCCTCCAGGCCAACGGAATCGAGGCGGCGGGCCCCTTCCCCCCCGATACCATGTTCACGCCACGCGCTCGGAAAACCTACGACGCGGCCATCTGCATGTACCACGATCAAGCCTTGATCCCCATCAAGGCCTTGGATTTCGATGGCGGCGTCAACTCCACCTTGGGTCTTCCCTTCGTGCGCACCTCGCCCGATCACGGCACGGCGCTGGACATCGCCGGGACCGGCCAAGCCGAGCCGGGCAGCCTGATGGCGGCCCTGCGCGTCGCCGCCGAGATGACGGCGAACCGGTCGCATCCATGACCGCCGTCCGAACGGCGGCCGATCTTCCGCCCCTGCGCGACGTCATCGTCCGGCACAATCTCAACGCCCGCCACTCCCTGGGACAGCACTTTCTTCTCGATTCCAATCTTTGCCGGCGCATCGCGCTGACGGCGGGGGACCTTGGCGATTGCACCGTCATCGAGATCGGCCCGGGTCCCGGGGGCCTGACGCGCGCCCTGCTCCTGGCCGGGGCTCGCCGCGTGATCGCCATCGAAAAGGACGCACGGTGCGTCGCCGCCCTTCAGGGGCTGACCGACCTCTTTCCTGACCGGCTCACTGTGATCGAGGCCGACGCCCTGGAGGTGGACGTCGCCGGCCTTGGCCCGCGGCCGCTGCGAATCGTTGCCAACCTGCCGTACAACGTGGCGACCCCCCTTCTTTTGCAGTGGCTCCGCCAAGTCCAGGCCCTTGAGAGTCTGACCCTGATGTTCCAGAGGGAGGTGGCCGATCGTCTGCTGGCCGCTCCGCGCACGAAAGCTTATGGGCGACTGGCGGTGATCACCCAATGGCTTTGCGAGGTGCGCCACGCCTTCACCGTCGACAGGCGCGCTTTCACGCCGCCGCCCAAGGTGACGAGCAGCGTCGTCGTTCTGACACCGCGGCCACAGCCGCTGTCTCCCGCAACGTTCCGATCTCTGGAAGCGGTGACGGCGGCCGCCTTCGGCCAGCGCCGCAAGATGCTGCGCTCCAGCCTGCGCGGACTGGAACTCGACCTCGCCGATCTCGGCATCGACCCGTCAGCCCGGGCCGAGGAACTGGGGGTGCCCGCATTCTGCGCCCTGGCAAGGGCCTTGGAGCAGAAAGAAGGCCGCGCCTAGCAGGGAGACACTTCCTTGGGGCTGACGATTCCGTCGATCAGATTGGTGCCGAGAAGATTGGCCGTGTCGTCGGCGGCGCTGCCGACCCGATAGAAAGACTTGGCCAGACCGTCGATTCCGTCAAGCATGGCGGCCCAAAGATCCTCGGCCTCCTCCACACCCACCGCGCGGAACCGCACCCGGTTGCCGGGCCGGCACTGGGCCAGCACCGGCAGATCGGCCGAGATGACCGTGGCGATCTTGGCATATCCACCCGTCGTCTGGCGGTCCGCCAGCATGATGATCGGCTGGCCGCTGCCGACCACCTGGACGCTGCCCCGCACGATACCGTCGGACACGATGTTGTAGTCGGAAATGTGCTGGATTGGCGGTCCTTCGAATCGATACCCCATGCGGTCCGACTGGGGCAGAATGCGGTAGGGATTGGATAGAAACGTCGCCTTTCCCTCCTCGGTGAACAGTTCGTCCTGGGGACCGAGGACGACTCGTACGACATCGCGCGTTCGCGGCCACAGACGGGGACTCAGCCACCTGTCAGGACCATCGAACCGTTCGGGGTCGATCAGGGGAATGCGGCTTCCCGCCTTCACCATCTGGCCGCCCATCCCGCCCAACGCGGACCGCAGATGGGTAGAGCGGCTACCCAGTACCTTCGGCACGTCAAGGCCGCCGGCCACCGTCAGGTACCCCCGTGCACCGGCATGGGCCCGCCCAATGATCAAGCGGTCGCCTCGCCGCAGGGTGTGGCTGGCGTAAGCCCCGACCCGCCTATCGTTGATCGAAACCGGGAAGTCGGCCCCGGCAATGGCAACCCGGCAGGCCACCGCCTCCACCACATAGGCGCCGCCGGCCAGCGTGAATTCGACGGCGGCCTCGCCCGGCTCGTTTCCCACCAGACGGTTGGCGAGGCGCAGGGCGGCTTCGTCCAAGGCACCCGCGGTCGTGACGCCGAACCGCTGGTAGCCGACGCGTCCGAGATCCTGAATGGTGGCCAGCGGGCCGGGATCGACGACGAGGAGAGCCGCCATCAGTCGGCATCCTCTCGCCAGGCCACGATGTCGCCGGCCTCCGCCCGCCCCGCCAGGGCCTCGAACTCGGTGGCGCCGATGGGCGAGAAACGGATTCTATCCCCGGGCGCGATCAGGAAGGGATCGTCGCGGCGGAGGTCGAATGTGCGGGCCGGCGTTCGACCAAGCATGTGCCAGCCGCTGGGCGCCGCCACGGAAAATACCGCCGCCTGCTGGCCGCCGATTGCGACGCTGCCGGCCGGAATCAGGGTTCGCGGCGTTTCGCGCCGTGGCGTGTGAAGAACTTTCGGCAATCCTCCCAGATAGGCGAATCCAGGCGTGAAGCCGATCATGTAGACCCGGTACGTCGCCTCGAAATGTGAGGCGATCACCTCCGCCGGAGTCATGGCGTGAGCCTGAGCCACCCATTCCAGGTCTTCCCCATAATCCCCGCCATAGCAGACCGGGATCACCCATCGCCGTCCCGCTATCGCCGCCATGTCGACCTTAGCGGCCATATCCGCCAGTCGCGGAATCAGTTGGCGGTAGCGAATTCTCAGCGGGTCGTACACAACCAGAAGCGACCGGTAGGTCGGCACCGTCTCGACGACACCCTCGATAGCCGCTTGGGCGATCCTCGCGTCCAGGGCCATGACGCGGTCGCTCAACGCTTCGTCCACCGTATTGCCGAACTCGATGACGACGGCGCCGTCACCCGCCGGAAGAAAGCGCGGCAGACTGGCAGGGCCGCTGCAGGCTCGCACGCTGTCGGACATCGCAGTCCCTCCGTTGGCGCCGCATCTCGCCACCCCCTAGCCTGCCGATTCGGGATGCGCCTGGCAATCGGTTCTTGGCAAAGCCCCCACCATGTGAGCCATAATGTGCCCTCCCGTCACGAGACAGCGAGGGAGAACGGCGATGCTACGGGTCGACCTGAACAGCGACATGGGTGAAAGCTTCGGCGCCTATAGCATGGGCGATGACGCATCGATGCTGAAGATCGTCAGTTCCGCCAACATCGCCTGCGGCTTCCACGGCGGCGACCCACTGGTCATGCACCGCACGCTTAGCTGCGCCAAGGAAAACGGCGTTGGCGCCGGTGCCCATCCGAGCTTTATCGACGCGTGGGGATTCGGCCGGCGGCCGATCCTGGGTGAGCGCCCCGAGGATATCGAGAAGATCCTCGTTTACCAGATCGGCGCTCTGGTGGCCATGGCGTCCCATGTCGGTCACGCCGTCACTCACCTGAAGCCGCACGGATCGCTGAATAACATGGCCTGTGTCGATGCCGACCTCGCCATGGCCTGCGCCCGCGCGGCACGCACCAGCGACTGGAACCTCATCCTGGTGGCCATGCCCGGGACCGAAATGGAAAAAGCCGGCGAAAAGCTGGGGCTACGGGTGGCCCGAGAGATCTTCGCGGACCGCGCCTACACGGACGAGGGGCACCTGGTTTCCCGCAAGAAGGAAGGCTCCATGATCCACGATCCCGAAGTGGCGGCCCGGCGGGTCGTACGCATGGTCGAGGACCAGGAAATCGTCAGCATTACCGGCAAGCGCGTGCCGGTGCGCGTCGATACCGTGTGCGTCCACGGCGACAATCCAGCCGCCGTCGCCACGGCAAACCTGATTCGTGAATCGCTGACGGCCGCAGGTGTCGCCATCGCCCCGATGGCGGAGATCATCGGTTAGCGGGAACCCGACACGGAATCACCCTTCCCGGCACAGTCCCGCGACGAAAGCGGGCAGGTCGAGCTGGCGTTTGCGCCGCAACCGTTCGGCGGCAAGGATGGCCTGGACGCCGGCCACGCTTTCCTCCACCACCCGATTGATCACGATGTAGTCGTAGGCTTCCCAGTGGCTCATCTCCGAGGCGGCCTTGGCCATGCGGCGGCGCACGACCTCGTCGGAATCCTGGGCACGGGTCCTCAGCCGTCTTTCAAGCTCGTCATGGGACGGCGGGAGAATGAAAACCCTGACAAGATCGGCGCCGGCGTTGTGGGCCAGTTGCTGCGCGCCCTGCCAATCGACGTCGAACAGCACGTCCGTCCCCTCGCGCAGGGCCATTTCAACGGGGCCCCGCGGGGTCCCATAGCGGTGATCGAAAACCTCGGCATGCTCCAGAAACTCGCCGGCCGCGACCATTTCTTCAAACCGGGCGTCTGAAACAAAGAAATAGTCGCGGCCATCCACCTCACCGCGACGCGGTGAACGCGTCGTCGCCGACACCGAGAGGATCAGATCGCTTTCACGGTCCAACAGCAGGCGCGAGATCGTCGTCTTGCCCGCGCCGGAGGGCGAAGAAAGCACCAGCATCAAGCCGCGGCGGGCCATCCGCTCTTTCGGCAGGGCGTCATCGGCGCCCGCTGGGTCGGCGCTACTCAATGTTCTGAACCTGTTCGCGCATCTGGTCGATCACAGCCTTCAGGGCAAGCCCGCAGCGACTGAGTTCCATGTCGGAGGATTTCGAGCAGAGCGTATTGGTCTCCCGATTGAATTCCTGGCACAGGAAATCGAGCCGCCGTCCCACCGCCTCGGATTCGCCCAACAATGCCCGGCCCGCGGCCAAGTGTGCCTTCAGCCTGTCCAGCTCCTCGCGCGGATCGGCCTTGGTCATCAACAGCGCCGCCTCCTGCGCGATCCGTTCCTCGGAAAGGGCTGGCAATTCGTCGAGAAGGGCCTTCACCTGATTGAGCAGGCGCTCGCGGATGGCCTTGGGTTGACTGGCGATGACTGTTTCGGCGCCCCGGCACAACGTCTCAATTTCGTCAAACTGGCCGCTGACGATCTCCGACAGCCGCCGCCCCTCATCACGCCGGGCCGCTTGCAGCGATTCGAGCGCCGTGTCGAGAGCAGCGAGGATTTCGGCATCCGCCGCCTGCTGGGTTTCCTCGTCAACCTCTTCCTCGACCGCCTCCACGACGCCGCGGAGCGCAAGCACCCCCTCCGGACGGGGCGGGGCGGCGTTCGGGATTCGTCGCTGGATCTCGGCAAGGAGGCCGATCACCTCGTCCAATGCCGTCTGGTTGATGCGAAACCCGGCGCCACGGACATTCCATTGCATCGACAGGGATAACGCGAAGTTGCCGCGGCGAAAGCGTGCGGCAACCCGTTCGCGGATCGGCGGGTCGAGCCGCTCGAACCCGTTCGGCAAGCGACTGCGCACGTCGAGGCCGCGGCCGTTGACGCTTTTGACTTCCCAGGTCCAGGCGCAACGGTCGTTCTGGCCTTGCGCGCGGGCGAAGCCCGTCATCGATGAAATGACCACTCTACCTCCCCAACATCGACATGCGGTCTCCGTTATATCGTCCGCCACCTGGATCAACAAGCCGCCCCTCACCGGGACGTTTTCTTCGTCGTTTCCGGTCCCCGATTCCACTATCCTTTGTGGCAGCAACCCCCTGCACAATAGGGACCATGGTGAGAAATTTTTCGTCTCCGCAATCCATCCTGATCACCGGCGCGTCGAGCGGTATCGGCGCCGCCCTGGCCATCGGCTACGCCGGCCCCGGCGTCTTCCTGGCGCTGGGCGGGCGCAACATGGAACGCCTGGAGACGGTGGCCCGGCAATGCCGAGAACGCGGCGCCAAGGCGACCGTCAAAGCCATCGAGGTGGTCGATCGCGCCGCCATGGCGGCCTGGATCGACGGCGTGGACGCCGCCCATCCGCTGGACCTGGTCATCGCCAACGCCGGTATTTCGGCCGGCACGGCGCAATCGGCCGATCCCACGGAAAAGATCCGTGAAATTTTCGCGGTCAACGTGGATGGGCTGTTGAACACCATCGACCCGGCCATCGCCCGCATGCGGCCGCGCCGCCGGGGGCAACTGGCCCTGGTTAGTTCCATCGCCGGATTCCGAGGCATGCCACGAAACCCTGCCTATTCCGCGAGCAAGGCGGCCGTACGCAGCTTCGGCGAGGGCTTGCGCGGCTTTCTGTGGGAGAGCGGCATCGGGGTTTCGGTGATTTGCCCGGGCTTCGTCGTCAGCGGGATGACGGCGGTCAACACGTTCCCCATGCCGTTCATCATGGGCGCCGACAAGGCGGCGGCCATCATCCGGCGCGGCTTGGCGCGCGACAAGGCCCGCATTGCCTTTCCATTGCCGATGTACTTCATCGTATGGCTGATGAGCGTCCTGCCCCCGGCCTGGACCGACCCGCTGGTCAGGCGGGTGCCCCGCGACGCCTGAGCAGCATCACCGGGCCACCGGTTCCGGGACGGCCCGGTCGCGCAGCTTCCTCCAGCGCGCGACATTGCGGTTATGTTCCTCGAGGGTTCTTGCAAAGGCGTGTCCGCCGTTACCGTCGGCCACGAAATACAGGTCGTCGGTGTCAGCAGGATTGAGGGCGGCCACGATGGAAGCCCGGCCTGGATTGCAGATCGGCGCCGGCGGCAGACCGTCCTGCAGATACGTGTTGAACGGCGATGGCGCCTTCAGGTCCTGGCGCGTAAGAGGTCGCCCCAGCGGTTCCTTGCCGCCGGTCAACGCGTAAACCACCGTGGGGTCCGATTGCAGCCGCATACCGCGCCGCAGCCGATTGATGAACACGGCCGCGACCCGCGACCTTTCCTCCGGTACGGCGGTTTCCTTCTCGATGATCGAGGCAAGAACGACCGCCTCGCGCGGCGAGGCCAGCGGCAGATCTGGCCGGCGTTCCGCCCAAAAACGGTCCAGGACGTCGTCCATCGCCTGGGCCATGCGCGCCATCACCTCTTGGCGACTGTCGCCATAAGAATAGTGATAGGTCTCCGGTAGCAGCGTTCCCTCCGCGGGTATTTCGATAATTTCGCCGACGAGGCCGTCGGCGGCACGCAGTTGCGCCATCATCTGCGCCACCGTCGCCCCCTCTACCAGGGTCAGGCGCCGGACCACCGTTTGATCGCTTTCAAGAAGTGCAATGGCGTCGCGTATGCTGATCGCCGGCGGAAAGGCGTATTCGCCCGCCCGCAGACGACCATCGGCACCGGTGAGCTTGGCACCCGCCTTGAAAACGATGGGGTGGGCGATGACGCCTGCCTCGGCCAATTGGACGGCAATCCCACCGAGTCCGGCTCCCTTGGGAACCAGCAGCGTAACCGGCATCGCCAGCGGTCCGGGCGCCGTGAATTGCGCGTAGCCCCAGGTGAACAGGCCGGCACCCGCCAGCCCTGCCAAAACAGTCAGGGAAACCAGGAGCAACGCGATGCGGCGCATGCCGCCTCACATTCTACGACAACGCCTTGAAGATGACCGAGGCGTTGGTTCCGCCGAACCCGAAGGAATTGGACAGAACGGCCCGGATCTTCCTTTCCCTGGCCTTGTGGGGCACCAGATCGACGCCCTCGGCGCTGTCACACGGATTGTCCAGGTTGAGCGTCGGCGGCACCACGCCGTCACGCATCGCCAGGATCGAGAAGATCGCTTCGACCGCACCTGCCGCGCCCAGGCAATGCCCGACCGCCGACTTGGTGGAGGACATCGACATGGTGCCGACGGCGTCGCCGAACAATCGCTTGACGGCATTCAGTTCAATCTCGTCGCCAAGCGGCGTCGATGTCCCGTGCGCATTGATGTAATCGATATCGCCCGGGGCCATGCCGGCCCGCTTGAGGGCCATCGTCATGCATCGAAAGGCACCATTGCCGTCCTCGGCCGGCGCCGTAATGTGGTGGGCGTCACCGGTCAGGCCGTAGCCGACGAACTCGGCGTAGATTTTGGCGCCCCGCTTCTTCGCATGCTCGAGTTCTTCAAGCACCAAAATGCCGGCCCCGTCGCCCATGACGAAGCCGTCACGGTCGCGATCCCAGGGCCGCGATGCGCGGGTCGGGGTTTCGTTGAACTTGGTCGACAAGGCATTGGACCGGGAAAATCCGGCCACGCCCAGGCGGCAGACGGCGGCCTCCGCGCCCCCCGCCACCATAACGTCGGCATCCTCCCACATGATCAAGCGGGCGGCGTCGCCGATGGCGTGCGCGCCAGTCGAACAGGCGGTGACGACGGCGTGATTCGGTCCCTTGAAGCCGTACTTGATCGACACTTGGCCGGACACCAGATTGATCAGGCTGGCCGGAATGAAGAACGGGCTCAACCGCCGGACGTTCTCGGCAACGGTGACGGCTCCCTTGGCGATTTCAGCCAAGCCGCCGATCCCGGAGCCGATCAGCACGCCTGTCCGGAATCGGTCTTCATCGCTTTGCGGCTGCCATCCCGAATCCTCGATCGCCTGCATCGCCGCCGTCATCCCGTAAAGGATGAACTTGTCGACCCGCCGCGCGTCCTTCGGCTCCATCCAGTCGTCGGCGGTAAACAGGCCCTCCGCCGTAGGCCCTTCCGGAACCTGACCGGCGATCTTGGCCGAGAGGTCGGAAACGTCGAAGTTTTCGATGGCCTTGACACCCGACTGCCCTTGAAGCAAGCGCTCCCAACAGGGTTTCACTCCGCATCCAAGGGATGTCAGTAGCCCGATTCCGGTGACGACGACACGTCTCATGACGGCTGCGATTCCGTAATTGCAGGGAAAACGCGAAGACGCCTCTCGCGGGCGGGCCGGCCTTCGGTTATCCCGGGGAAGGATCTATTTGTGGGATTCGATGAAATCGATGGCATCCTTGATGGTCAAAATCTTCTCGGCGGCATCGTCGGGAATTTCACAATTGAATTCCTCCTCGAAAGCCATGACGAGTTCAACCGTATCCAGGCTGTCGGCCCCAAGGTCATCGATGAAGCTGGCATTCTCGGTCACCTTCGTCTCCTCGACGCCGAGATGCTCCACGACAATTTTCTTCACGCGGTCAGCAACGTCACTCATTGGTAAATTCCTTGCCTGTTCCTTTGTAAACACTTCGATCCGGGCGCTTCCCGCGAAGGTCCCGCGGGCCCCAAGGGTGCCGGCAGTGCCCATCTCGTAACACACTTTTTCGGCCTTTGCCAACACCCAGCAAAAGCCCCGTATTCCTAGATCATGGCCATGCCGCCGTTGACGTGGATGGTTTGCCCGGTGACATAGGCGGCTTCCTCGCTGGCCAGGAACGCCACGGCGACTGCCACATCCTGGGGCGTCCCCAAACGGCCGCCGGGAATGTTGGCGACCAAACGCTGTTTCTGCTCGTCCGACAGGGCGTCCGTCATCGGCGTCGCGATGAAGCCGGGCGCCACGCAGTTGACGGTGATGCCGCGCGACGCCACTTCCTGGGCCAGCGATTTCGACATGGCGATCATACCGCCCTTCGAGGCCGCATAATTGACCTGCCCCGCGTTGCCCGTCACTCCGACGATGGAGGCAATGCCGACGATGCGCCCCGATCGCTGTTTCATCATCGGGCGCAAACAGGCGCGCGACAGCCGAAAGGCCGCCGTAAGGTTGACGTCGAGAACCAACTGCCAATCCTCGTCTTTCATGCGCATGGCCAAGTTGTCGCGAGTCAGGCCAGCGTTGTTGACAAGGATGTCGATGCGGCCCATCGCCTTCTCGGCGTCGGCCACCAGCTTGGCCGGGGCTTCCGCATCGCTCAGGTTCGCCTCGAACAAATGGGTCCGCCCGCCCAGTTCGGCGGCCAGAGCCTCCATGCCCTCGCCGCGCATGTCGGTCAGGCCAAGCGTCGCCCCCTGTTTGTGCAGGACACGTGCAATGGCTCCGCCGATACCGCCGGAGGCCCCGGTGATCAGCGCGCACTTGCCGGAAAAATCGAACATGGCTTCCCTCTCCCCTCCTCGCTTCGTCACAGGATCTTGAGCAGTGTCTCGATATCCTCGGGCGTACCGACGGGCATTGCCGTCATTTCGCGATCAATGCGCCGGGCCAGTCCGGTCAGCACCTTGCCCGCCCCCACCTCGATCAGAGTATCGACGCCGTGCGCCTTCATCGCCAGCACGCTCTCCCGCCAGCGAACGGTCGACGTCACCTGTTCGACCAGAAGTCGCCGGATTTCAGCGGGATCCCGGACGGGTTCGGCGGTGACGTTGGCGATCAGCGGAACCACCGGGGTCGCGATCTCCGCGGCCTCCAGGGCATCGCGCATCACCTCGGCGGCGGGGGACAGCAGCGAACAGTGAAAGGGGGCGCTCACCGGAAGCATCACGCACTTGCGGGCCCCCTTCTCGCCGGCTATGGCAACGGCGCGTTCGACGGCGGTCAGGGCGCCGCTTACCACGACCTGCCCCGGCGCATTGTCGTTGGCCGTCTCGCACACACCTTCCGCCGACGCCTCCTTCGCAATGGCCTGCGCCGCTTCGATATCGACGCCGATGAGGGCGGCCATGCCGCCGACGCCCACCGGCACCGCCTGCTGCATGGCGCGGCCGCGCGTCTTCAAAAGGCGGGCGGCCACCGGCACGCCCAGCGCGTCGGCGGCGGCAAGCGCGGAGTACTCTCCCAGGGAGTGCCCGGCGACGAAAGCGCAGGTCTTCGCCATGTCCACGCCCCCCTCCTGGCGCAGCACTCGGACAACGGCCAGGCTAACCGCCATCAGAGCCGGCTGGGCATTCTCGGTCAGGGTCAGTTCGTCGGCGGGGCCTTCGAACATCAACTGGGCCAGATGCTGGCTCAGCGCGTCATCCACCTCCTGGAAAAGGTGGCGCGCGGCGGGAAAGGCGGCAGCCAGTTCGCGGCCCATGCCGACGGCCTGCGAACCCTGGCCGGGAAAGACGAAAGCTCGGGTCATACGCTATTCCTTTGGACAGCCCTCAACGGGAATGGCGGCCAGTGATAGCGCCTGCGCCGCACGTGTCAAGCGCGCTTGCACATGGCCTTCAAATGTGTATAGTGCCGCGCCTTATATCTCTGTGCCGGGGCGGGCCCGGCTATGCTCGTCGTATCCGCTTGAAACGCCGATCGACGGGTTGAGAAAAGCCAGACGGAGAAGTAGATGCCGTATTACGAAAACGTGTTTATTGCACGTCAGGACATCTCTGCCACCCAGGTCGATTCCCTCGCCGACGCCTTTACCAGCACCATCGAAGGGATGGGCGGCAAGGTCGCCAAGCGCGAGTACTGGGGGCTGCGGAACCTGGCGTACAGGGTCAAGAAGAACCGCAAGGGCCACTACGTGCTCCTCAACCTGGACGCCCCGGCCGAGGCGGTCCACGAGATGGAGCGGCTGATGCGGATCAATGAGGACGTGCTGCGTTACCTGACGGTGCGCGTCGACGAACTGGAGGAAGGTCCCTCGGCGATGGCCCAGGGCCGGGGCGGCCGCGAAGAGCGGCACCGTCGCGGCGATCGGGGTGCTTCATCGCGCTTCGGAAGCGACGACGACGCCGGCAGCGATGCCGATTCCCCGATCGAGGCCGAAACCGGCGACGACGAGAGAGAGGGAGACGACCGATGATCGACGGCGACAAGAATGAAAGAGCGGGTGGTGCCCGCGGTGCCGCCGGCGGCGGCCGCCGGCCGTTTGTCCGTCGGCGTAAAACGTGTCCGTTTTCCGGCCGTGGCGCGCCGAAGATCGACTATAAGGACATCCGGCTTCTGACGCGCTATGTGTCGGAACGCGGCAAGATGGTGCCTAGCCGGATTACCGCCGTTTCCGCCAAGAAGCAACGCGAACTGTCGCGGGCCATCAAGCGGGCCCGTTACTTGGCGCTGCTGCCCTACGTGCTGAAGTAGGGACGCCCCGGTCGCAGGACCGCCGGCATCCCCCCTCGATCTCGGGGGGACGGCGCCGCCGGTCCGCGCCCCGCGCAGCCTCCGGAACAAAGGCCCGAGAACCCATGTCCAGGCATCTATTCATCGCCCTGGGCGGCGTTGCGAGCGCGATCCTGTCGATTGCGTTCGCGACGGGCAAGCCGAGCATGATCGTGCTGGCCAATCTCGCGCCGTTGCCGCTGTTCCTTGTTGGGCTTGGCTATGGGGTCAAGGCGGGGTTCCTTGCGCTCGGCATCGGGCTTGTCCTATCGGCGGGCCTGGGCGGTCTGATGGCGGCCGGCATGTACGGGTTGGTTCATGCGTTACCCAGCGGTCTGGCAATCCGCCAAACCCTGGTGCGCCAGACCGATGCCAAGGGTCAGGTCTCGTGGTACCCGTTGGGCGGCGTCCTTTGCTGGTTAACGGCCTTTGCCGGCGTCTTGCTGGTGGCGGTCGCCCTGGTCAGCCACGGAAACGGCGAAAGTCTCAGCCAATCCGTGTCGGCCTACCTCGAGATGGTGTTCCGGGTCGTCTGGCCGGTGCTGGCCGAAACCGAGCGGAATCAGCTCCTCGCCGATATGGTCCCGTTCTTTCCGGGAGCGGCCGCAGCCATGTGGCTTGCGGTTCTGGTCGGCAACGGGATGCTTGCCCTGGCCATCCTGACCCGCTCGGGGCGCAGTCTGCGTCCCGCCCCGAACGGACGGGACGTGGCGTTGCCGGACTGGATATCGTGGCTGATGGTGGCCGCCGCAGCCTTGGCCTTGCTGGGATCGGGCGACGTGGAGTATATCGGGCGCAACCTGGCCATGATCATGGCGGTTCCTTTCTTTGTCTTGGGAACGGCCGTGATTCATGGGTTGGCCCGCCGGGTCCACGCCCGTCAGCCGCTTCTGGTGGTTTTCTACGTGGTTTTGTTCATGTCCGTCTGGGCCCGAATGGCCGTGGTCGGACTTGGGTTGATCGAGCAGTGGGTTGGCGTGCGGCACCGTGTCGCCGGACCGAACCCGGTGCGGGAGGACGAATGATGCAAGTGATTTTATTGGAGCGGATCGAAAAGCTCGGCCAGATGGGCGACGTCGTGAACGTCAAGCCGGGCTATGCCCGGAACTATCTGTTGCCCGAGAAGAAGGCCTTGCGGGCGACCGACGAAAACCGCCGTTACTTCGAAAAGCAGCGGAGCCAACTCGAGGCCGTCAACCTTGAGCGCCGCCAGGAGGCCGAGGCGGTTGCCGCGAAGATGCAAGCCGTGTCGGTGACGCTGATCCGTCAGGCGGGCGAAGCGGGTCAGCTGTATGGATCGGTGGGCGCGCGCGACATCGCCGACGCCATGACGGCAGCCGGCTTCGCGGTTAGCCGCAAACAGGTCAAGCTGGCACCGCCGATCAAAACGGTCGGCGTCCACGACGTACGGGTTGATCTCCATGCCGAAGTGGCCATCACGGTCAAGGCCAACGTGGCGCGGTCACCCGAGGAAGCCGACATCCAGGCCAAGACCGGCGAAGCCGTGGTCCGCGCCGAGGCCGACCAGCGGCCGGCCCTGCTCGCCGAGGAAGAGGTCGCCGATTCCGAAGACGCGCCAGCCCCCGAAGCCGAAGGGTCCGCTGACGAGGACAACGCCTAGCTCGGATCTTCCCGGGGTCCGTGTTGCGATGGGCGCGTCGGAACCCCTGACGCGCCCATTTTCGCGCCCGGTTGACGGCCACCTCTTTTCACGCCTACTCAAAAGTCCCATTTGTATGGTACACTTTTTTTCGGATGCCTTGTAAGGAGGCACCCGCATAACGGGACGACCAGTCTTAGGCGCCATAGAGGCGCCGCTTGGGAATGGCGCGATGTTGCTGCATTGGCTGCTGACACGCCTGATCCGGGTTGGAACCCTGACGCTCGTCGACGCCGACGGCCAGACCCGCGTTTACCGCGGCGAGCCAGGGCCCGAGGTCAAGGTTCGCCTTCACGACAAGGCCCTTCATTGGCGCCTGCCCCTCAACCTGCAGCTTGCCGCCGGCGAAGCCTACATGGACGGAACGCTGACCGTCGAAGACGGCTCAGCGTACGACCTGTTGAGCGTCGCCGCAATCAACCTGCCGTCTCTGCAGTCTCACCCATTCTTTGCACTCGGCAATCTCATGCAACGTGCCCTGCGGCGCCTGCACCAGTTCAACTTCCTCCGTCGGGCGCGGGCCAACGTTGCGCACCATTATGATCTTTCGGGCGCGCTCTATGACCTGTTTCTCGATCGCGACCGCCAATATTCCTGTGCCTATTTCGCGCGGCCCGACGATGACCTGGAAACCGCCCAGGCCAACAAGAAAGATCATATCGCCGCCAAGCTGCTGCTGCGCGACGGGCAGAAGGTTCTGGACATCGGATGCGGCTGGGGCGGCTTGGCGCTGACCCTGGCGCGGCGGGCCAAAGTCGAGGTCACCGGCATGACCCTGTCGACCGAGCAGCTCCAAATGGCCACCCAGCGCGCCCAGGAGTCCGGCCTCAGCAAGCGCGTCCATTTCCATTTGCGCGACTACCGCCAGCAGAACGGACGCTTCAATCGCATCGTGTCGGTCGGCATGTTCGAGCATGTCGGCGTCGGCTACTATCGGGCCTTCTTCGAAAAAATCCGCGACCTCCTGACGGACGACGGCGTCGCCTTGATCCACACCATCGGCCGGGCGGACGGACCGGGAGCCACCAGCCCTTGGATCCGCAAGTACATCTTCCCGGGCGGCTACATTCCTGCGCTGTCGGAAATAACGGCGGCGGTCGAACGCTGCGGGCTTTTCATCACCGACGTCGAGGTACTGCGGCTTCACTATGCCGAAACCCTGCATCACTGGCGGGAGCGCTTCATCGCCAACTGGGACGAGGCCGAGGCCATATACGACGAGCGCTTTTGCCGGATGTGGGAGTTCTATCTGGCCGCCAGCGAAGTCGCCTTCCGCCACCTTGGGCTGGTCGTCTTCCAGATCCAGTTGGCACGCCGCCAGGACGCCGTTCCGCTGACCCGCAACTACCTGACCGACGAAAGCCGTCGGATGGCGCGGCAAACCAACGAGAAGCGCGAGGCCGCCTGAACCGTCGGCCGGCTTGTTTCGACGTTTTCCACCGGTCATCCACCCTATACACAGGGGCGCCTTGAATTGGCGTCTTTCCAGAAGCGCGCCGAAAAACTAGGTTGGGCGTCCCATGACAAGCCAGATCTCAACCCCACTGCCTCAGCATTTTGCCGATTCCGATCCGCGGCTTTCGGCCTTTCGCACGGCGCCCCACAACATCGAGGCTGAAAAGGCGTTGCTTGGCGCCATCTTCACCAACAACCGCGCCTACGAGGCCGTCTCGGAATTTCTCAAGCCGGAACATTTTGCCCTTGCGCAGAACGGTCGGATCTTCGCGGCTTGTGCCAAGCTCGTGGAGCGCGGCCAGATCGCCGATCCGGTAACGCTCAAGAATTTCTTCGAACAGGATCAGTCCCTGGCCGAGATCGGGGGGCCGGCCTATCTTGCCGAGTTGGCGTCGGCGGCGGTCGGCTTGATCAACGCCGGCGAGTACGGGCGATTGGTCTATGACCTGCACCTCAGGCGCGAGCTCATCAGCCTGGGCGGAGACGTGGTCGAGCGTGCCTATGGTGGCGACGTCGACGCGACCGCAATCGAACAGATCGAGCGAGCCGAACAGGGCCTCTACGACTTGGCCACCCGCGGCGAGTACGAGGGTGGATTTCAGCCCTTCAAAACCTCGGTGATCGACGCCATCGAAATGGCGGAAAAGGCCCACAAACGGGAAGGATCGTTGGCCGGCGTCGGCACCGGGTTCACGGACCTCGACAAGACTTTGGGCGGCCTGCATCCCTCAGACCTGATCATCCTGGCCGGCCGGCCGTCGATGGGCAAGACGGCGCTGGCCACCAACATCGCCTTCAACGCCGCATACAGCTATGCCAAGGCAAAAGGCGGCGAAGGCGGTATCGTCGGGTTCTTCTCGCTGGAAATGTCGGCCGAGCAGCTGGCCAGCCGAATCCTCTCCGAGCAGACCGACATCTCGTCGGACCGCATGCGCAAGGGAGAACTGTCGAACGACGAATTCAACCGCCTGGTCGTCGCCAGCCAGACACTGCATCAGATCCCCATCTACATCGACGACACGCCGGCATTGACGGTCAGCGCGCTTCGCACGCGGGCGCGCCGCCTGAAGCGGCAGCATGGGCTGGCCATGATCGTCATCGACTATCTGCAATTGATCGCCTCGTCGGGATCGCGCAGCGACAACCGCGTGCAGGAGGTTTCCGAAATCACCCGCGGGCTGAAGACGCTGGCCAAGGAACTTGACGTTCCCGTGCTGGCGCTTTCCCAGTTGTCCCGTGCCGTCGAACAGCGCGACAACAAACGGCCGCAGCTTTCCGATCTCAGGGAATCGGGATCCATCGAGCAGGACGCCGACGTCGTCATGTTCATCTTCCGGGAAGAGTACTACCTGGAGCGCGACGAACCGGCCCAGCGTCAGGACGAGAACGACGACAAATTCTTCGAACGCCGCAAGCGCTGGGAAGAACGGCTGGAAACGGTGCGGAACGTCGCCGAGGTCATCGTGGCGAAGCAGCGCCACGGACCGATCGGCACCATCAAGCTGATGTTCCAGGGGGCGTTCACCCGGTTCGGCAACCTTGACCAGGACCATCCGGGCTACCGGTGAGCCGACCATGATGAGCGAGTCTTCCCGCGGCGCCATTCTGACCATCGATCTGGCCGCGCTGAAAGCCAATTGGATAAACCTGCGGCATCGCCTGAAGGGCGCCGAATGTGCAGGCGTCGTGAAGGCCGATGCCTATGGCCTCGGCCTGGAGCCGGTGGCCGGGGCTTTGGCCGCCGCGGGATGCCGGGTGTTTTTCGTCGCCCAGCTGGACGAGGGCATTTCGCTGCGCACCCATCTGCCCAAGGCGGAGATCCATGTCCTGAACGGGCTGTTGCCGGGCACCGCCGCCGAGTTCGCCGCGAGCCGACTGATCCCGGTGCTGAACAGCCTGGGGTCTGTCGATGAGTGGCGGACCTTCTGCCACCGCCAGACCCGGGCGCTGGCCGCCGACATCCATGTCGACACCGGCATGTCCCGGCTCGGCCTGCCGCCTTACGAATGGGAAACCCTTGCCGCCGAACCGGCGCGCCTCGATGGGCTGGCACCTCGCTACCTGATCAGCCATTTGGCCTGCGCCGACGAACCCGACCATCCCATGAACCGCCAACAGCTCGCCGCCTTCGCGGCCGTTCGCCGACGGCTGCCTCTGATCCGGGCATCCTTCACCAACTCGGCAGGCATCTTCCTGGGCGGCGACTTCCATTTCGATCTGGCTCGGCCGGGGATCGCCCTCTACGGCGGCAATCCGGTGCCGGAACGGGCCAATCCGATGGCGCAAGTGGTTCGTTTGCAAGGAAAAATCCTGCAGGTACGGGACGTTGACACCCCTCAGACCGTTGGATATGGTGCCACACACCGCTTCGCCGGGCCGTCGCGGATTGCCACCGTCGCCGTCGGTTACGGTGATGGTTTCCTACGGTCCCTCGGCAACACAGGGTGCGGGTTCGTGGGCGACATCCGGACGCCGGTGGTTGGACGCGTTTCGATGGACCTGATCACGCTCGATGTCAC
>JAVEYE010000029.1:0-15648 GCA_034003665.1 Rhodospirillales bacterium
TCGCAGGTGGGGGCGCTGGAGTTCGACAACGTGCCGCTACCGGCCGAAGCCCTTCTGGGCCCCGAGAACCGCGGTTTCCACATCATGATGAGTGTGCTGGAAAAGGGCCGTGTCGGCATTGGCGCGTTGGCGGTGGGCATCATCCAGGCGGCGCTCGACGCTTCCATCGACTATGCCAAGGTGCGCCGGCAGTTCGGCAAGTCGATCGGCGAGTTCCAGGGGGTGCAATGGATGCTGGCCGATATGGCCAAGGATCTAACGGCGGCGCGCCTGTTGGTGCACAACGCCGCCGCCAAGCTGGACCGGGGCGAAAGCGCGGCACTGGAATCTTCCATGGCCAAGTGCTTTGCCGGCGATGCCGCGGTGGCCCACAGTTGCAACGCCGTGCAGATCTTCGGCGGCAGTGGCTTCATCCGCGGCTTCGAGGTGGAGCGCCTGTATCGCGATTCCAAGATCACTCAGATCTATGAGGGAACCAACCAGATTCAGCGTATGATCATCGCCCGCAATCTGCTGAAATAGCCGGCACGTAACGGCGAGGGAGGAGGTCATGGCGGCATCGTCATCGAAGGGCGCCGGCCGTACGCCGGTCGCCCTGGTCACAGGCGGCCAGCGCGGCATCGGCCGGGGCTGCGTCTACGCATTGGCGGAAGCGGGGTTCGACGTCGTGGTCAACGATCTCGAGCGGTCGCCCGACGCCGCCGAAACCTTGGAAGGCGTTGCCGAGCGTGGCCAGCGGGCGGCATTTGTGAAGGCCAATCTGGCCGACCTCGATCAACATCCACGGCTGGTCGACGAGGCGACATCTGCATTCGGGAGCCTGGATTGTCTGGTCAACAACGCGGGCGTTTCGGTCATAAGCCGCGGCGACCTGTTGGACGTTTCGGTCGAGAGCTTCGACCGCTGCATCGGGGTCAACCTGCGCGGCACTTTCTTCCTGACGCAGCGCATTGCCCGTTGGATGGTCGACCATCCGGCGGCCGATGGCGATCCGCACCGCTCCATCGTCACCATTTCGTCCAGCAACGCCCGCCTGGTTTCCATCGCGCGCGGCGAGTACTGCATGTCGAAAGCCGGCCTCGCCATGATGACCCAGTTGTTCGGCGTCAGATTGGCCGAAGAGGGCATCGGCGTTTATGAAATCCGCCCCGGCCTCATTCATACGCCGATGACCGTCAAGTCCGAGGAGTATTACGACCGTGCCATCGCCGAGGGCATCTCGCCGATTCGCCGGTGGGGAGAGCCCGAGGACGTCGGGCGAACGGTGGCGACAATGGCGACCGGCGGCCTGCCCTTCACGGTAGGGCAGGCGGTATGCGTCGATGGCGGCATGTACATTCGGCACTATTAGAAAAAGGGATAACGACATGGCGGATCTGAAACCCGGAATCTATTGGTATGAAGATCTGGAGGTCGGCGGTACGTACACGACGCCCGGCATCCTGGTTACCGAATCCCACATCGCCGGCTTCGCCGGCCTGACCGGTGACTTCTTCGAGGTCCATACCGACGACGAATTCGCCCGCAGCCTCGGATTCGGCGGGAGGATCGCCCACGGCCTCCTCGGTCTGTCGATGACCGACGGCCTCAAGAACCGCTCCGAGGTGCGCATCAAGGCCATCGCCTCCCTGGGCTGGAACTGGAAGTTCCTGGGGCCGATCAACGTGAACGACCGAATTCAGGCGGACATCACGGTCAAGGCCCTGCGTCCCACCCGCAAGCCGGGTCGTGGCATCGTTACCCTGGGGTTCCAAGTACGGAACCAGCATGGCGACGTGGTTCAGGAAGGAGAGAACGTCATGATGATTCGCATGCGGGAAGGTGACACAATCGAACAAAAGTGACGGCCGGTCGAAATCGCCTCTTTTCGGGTGACGTCCGGTGCGTATACCTTGCCATCGTTTCGAAACCCCGGAACATCCTTTTGGGAAGGAACGAAAATGTCGGATATCTACCAAAAATTTCACGATCTCGGGATCATCCCGGTGGTCGCCATCAACGACGCCAAGCATGCCGTGCCGTTGGCTAGGGCGCTGGTGGCGGGCGGCCTGCCGGTAGCCGAGATCACGTTCCGCACGGACGCCGCGGAAGAGTCCATCAAGCGCATCGCCAAGGAGGTGCCCGAGGTCATGCTCGGCGCCGGCACCGTGCTGACCATCGAGCAGGCGAAGCGGGCGGTTGCGGCGGGCGCCAACTACATCATTTCGCCCGGCATCGAGCCCAAGGTGGTCGGCTGGTGCGTCGAGAACAACATTCCGGTGACGCCGGGCGTCGCCTGTCCCAGCGACATCGCGATGGCGCTGAGTTTCGGGCTTGAGGTCGTCAAGTTCTTTCCGGCCGAGAACATGGGCGGGCTGCCGGCCATGAAGGCGATCGCCGGCCCCTACAACATGGTCAAGTTCATCCCGACCGGCGGCATCAGCGCCGCCAACCTCAACACCTACCTGGCCTATGACAAGGTGCTGGCCTGCGGCGGCAGCTGGATGGTGAAGTCGGACCTGATCGCCGCCGAGAAGTTCGACGAGATCGAGCGCCTCACCCGCGAGGCGGTGCTGACCATGCTGGGCTTCGGCCTGGCGCATGTCGGCATCAACGCTAAGGACGACGCCGATTCGCTTTCCGTCACCAGGAAGCTGGGCGGCCTGTTTGCCCTTCCGGTCAAGGAGGGCAACAGTTCCAACTTCGCCGGCACCATCGCCGAGGTGATGAAGGGCAAGGGACCGGGCACCAATGGCCACATCGCCATCGGTACCAACGACATCGAGCGGGCCATGGCTTTCCTGCGCCGGGCCGGCGTCGAGTTCGACATGGCTTCCGCCAAGGGGCCGGAAAAGGGTCCGCTGAAGGCGATCTATCTCAAGGAGGAAATCGCCGGCTTCGCCGTCCACCTGATGCGCCGCTAAGCCACGGTTTGTTGATATCCGCAACACCGGAGGGGCTCGTCCGGGGACCCGGCCGCTTAGGGCGGCCGGGGATAGGCCCCTCCCGCACGAGGAGAGTGACTGACGATGACGAAACGCGTTGTAACCTTCGGCGAGATCATGCTCCGCCTGAAATCGCCCGGATTCGAGCGGCTGTTCCAGAGCCCAACCCTGGAAGCCACCTTCGGCGGCGGTGAGGCCAATGTCGCGGTTTCGCTGGCCAACTACGGCCTGGATGCGGCCTTCGTGACCGTGCTGCCCAAGAACGACATCGGCGAGGCGGCGATCGCCGAGCTGCGGCGCTTCGGCGTCGATACGTCGAAGATCGTGCGCGGCGGCGATCGCATCGGCATCTACTACCTCGAAAGCGGCGCCAACCAGCGCGCATCGAAGGTGGTGTATGATCGCGCCCATTCCGCCATCGCCGAGGCCAAGGCCGGCACCATCGACTGGCAGGCGGCGCTGAACGGCGCCGAGTGGTTCCACGTTACCGGCATCACGCCGGCCATCAGCGAGGCGGCGGCCGAGATGACCATGGAATCGGTCAAGGCCGCCAAGGCGATGGGCATCACCGTGTCCTGCGACTTCAACTACCGCGGCAAACTGTGGAAGTGGGGCAAGAAGGCCCCCGAGGTCATGACCGACCTGGTCAGGTACGTCGACGTTGGCATCGCCAACGAGGAGGACTGCCAGAAATCGCTGGGCGTGACGGTCGACGTCGACGTCGAGAGCGGCGAGCTGGATACCGCCAAGTACGAGGCGTTGAGCGCCAAGATGATGGAGGTGTTCCCGAACCTCCACGTCATGGCCATCACGCTCCGCGAAAGCAAGAGCGCCGACCACAACGACTGGTCGGCCTGCCTGCGCGACAAGGACGGCTTCAAGCTCAGCCGCAAGTACTCGATCACCGACATCGTCGATCGCGTCGGCGGCGGCGACGCCTTCGGTTCCGGCCTCATCTACGGCCTGCTCACCTACGAAAGTCGGCAGGAAGCCCTGGAGTTCGCGGTGGCGGCAAGCTGCCTGAAACACTCGATCCTGGGCGATTTCAACCGGATGTCGGTTTCCGAGGTCGAGAAGCTCAAGGGCGGTGACGCCTCGGGCCGCGTCCAGCGTTGAGTCGGTAAAAAAGCCGGCGGCGGGGGTGGCATGGCCGCCGCCGCCGCCTTATTGTGCGGGTCGGGCGATGTCGTCCGCGGGTCAAGACGAAAGAAGGGGATCTCCATGTACAACCGCGTGTTGCTCACCGGCGCCAACGGCGTTATCGGCAAGGTTCTGCGGCCGGCCTTGCGCGGCGTCTATCCCGTGCTCCGGCTCTCCCACCGCCGCCCGTTCGGGGATGCCCTGCCGGGCGAGGAGATCGTGCTTGCCAACCTCGACAATTACGACGAGGTGGACGCCATGATGGAGGGGGTCGACGCCGTCATCCACATGGGGGGCAAGGCCGAGGAGGGAACCTGGGACGTCGTGCTGAAAAGCAACATCCTTGGCGCCTACAATACCCTAGAGGCGGCCCGGCGCCACAAGGTGAAGAGGTTCATCTTCGCGTCCACAAACCATATCATCGGCTATTACCGGCGCGGTCAAAAGCTGACGGTGTACGATCCCCCGCGACCCGACTGCCGTTACGCCGCCACCAAGGTGTTCGGCGAGGCGCTGGCCCGCATGTACGCCGACAAGTACGGCATGAGCATCATCTGCCAACGCATCGGCTCGTTCCAGCCGAAGCCGCTCAACGTGCGCATGCTGAGCGGCTGGTGCAGCCACCGCGACATGATCGAACTGACCCGGGTCTGCCTGAACGCGCCCCTGGACACCCATTTCGAGATCGTCTGGGGGGTGTCGGGCAACACCCGCGGCTGGTGGGACAACACGCCGGCGTTCAAGCTGGGATTCGTGCCGCAGGACAATTCCGAGGACTACGCCGAGGAGATCTTCGAGGCCCAGCGCAAGGCCCGCGAGGAGGCCAAGCATTCGAAGAGTGGCACCACCGACGTTGCCGATCAGGCCGCCGTGGTTGCCGCCATCAAGGCGGTCCAGGCCGAGGAGCCGCCGGCCGAGGGCTTGTTTCAGGGTGGCCCCTACTGCGCCATGGAGTTCGACGGCGACCTCGACAAGATCAAATAGCCGGCCAACGTAGAATGGATTTGCCGGCGGTGCGTCGGCCAGGACGGTGAGGAGGTTTCCACCATGTACAACCGCGTTCTGATCACCGGGGCCGGGGGCGCCCTTGGTCGTGTGCTGCGCGAGGGCCTTAAGGGCGCCTATCCGGTTTTGCGCCTGTCGCATCGCCGTGATGTCGGCCCGGCCGGCCCGGGCGAGGAGATCAACGTCGCCAATTTGGAAGTCTTCTCGGAGGTCGACGCCGCCATGGAAGGCGTCGACGCCGTCGTCCACCTGGGCGGAAAGGCGGTTGAGGGCGAGTGGGAGGAGATTCTCCAGAGCAACATCATCGGTGCCTACAATGTCTTCGAGGCGGCCAGGCGCCATGCGGTGAAGCGCGTCGTCTTCGCCAGCACCCATCACATCGTCGGCTACTACCGGCGCGACACGGTGGTTGGGATCGACGCGCCGCCCCGCCCCGATTCGCGTTATGCCGCCAGCAAGGTGTTCGGCGAGGCCCTGGGTCGCATGTACGCCGACAAATACGGCATGAGCGTGGTGTGCCAGCGCATCGGGGTGTCGCAGGAAAAGGTTCCGCATGTACGCGGTCTGTGGACGTGGCAGAGCTATCCCGACTACGTCCACATGACCCGCCAGTGTCTGGACACTCCGGATCTCCACTTCCTGGTCGTCTACGGGGTGTCGGCCAACAGTCGGAAATTGTGGGACAACCCGTCCGCCGAGATCATCGGCTACGAGCCGAAGGACGACGCGGAGGATCACATCGATCAGGTTCTGTCCAAGCAGAAGTTTAAGGACGAACCCGCGATCGAGCGGCTGTTCCACGGCGGCTGGTTCTGCGGCATGGAATTTTCGGGCGATCCCGACAAGATCGACTGAGCCGCGTTTCCGTTCAGTCGCATCGGGATCGGGGTGAGAGCGCTTCGCAAAAAGGTGGTGGTCACGGCCCTTTTTCGAAAAATTCACGAATGAGGCCCTTTACTTAGATTAGAATCCCTATAAGTTATGCGGACATTCTGCACGCAACAAGAAAAGGGGAACGTCATGAAGTTGAAGGGCAGCCAGACCGAAAAGAACATCCTCGCCGCGTTTGCCGGTGAATCGCAGGCCCGCAATCGCTACACGCTGTATGCCGAGAAGGCGCGGGACGAGGGCTACGAGCAGATTGCCGCTATCTTCGCCGAGACCGCCGATCAGGAAAAGGCACACGCCGGCCGCCTTTACAGGCTGTTGCAGGGCGGCGAGGTGGAGATTGCTGGGTCCTTCCCGGCCGGGCGCGTTGAGACCACGGAGGTGAACCTCCGCCACGCCGCCGCCGGCGAGGAATACGAAGAAACCGAGATGTATCCCGGTTTCGCCAAGACGGCGCGTGACGAGGGGTTCGAACCGATCGCCAAGGTGTTCGAGGCGATCGCAGTGGCTGAGCGTCAGCACAAGAAGCGCTACCTGGAGCTGGCCGAGAACGTCGCCAATGCACGGGTTTTCAAGCGGGAAAACACCGTCACCTGGCGCTGCATCACCTGTGGCTACCTGCACGAGGGGCCGGAGGCGCCGCGCACCTGCCCGGCCTGCGCCAAGCCGCAGGGTCATTTCGAACTTCTGGGCGAGAACTGGTAGGCCGCAAGGGTTGCTTCATTAACAAGGGCGCGGCCTTCGGGTTGCGCCCTTTTTCTTTGGACACCCCGTCGCGCTACCGTTCCGCTGCGGCGACGGCGTCAAGGCCGCCTTCGTAAAACAGGTAGTTGTCGACGCCGTCCAGGATCACCCCGTCAAAGCCCTGGGCGATGATGCCGTAGAGGTAGGATTGCGGGCCGCCGAAAACGATCTGCTGCCACTCTGGCTGCCAGTACTCGACAAAGTACTGATCGGGGTTTCCGGGAGTCGGCGCGCTGATCCAGGTGGGAGTCCCCTCGCGCCAGTTCGCCTTCCAGTAAAAGGCGTCGCTGGCCGCGGCCGCGATGTTGGCATAGGCGAAGACCAGCCGACGGGCCCCCAGCTTTTTGTATTTCAGGGTCTCCACGGCCCGTTTGCTGAGTGGCTGGCCGACCTTATGGAAGACGTCGACGATCACCAGGTCGTAGTTGGTGTCGTGCATCTTCATGGCGAAGGCGTCCTCGCGGCCGAACGGAGCCGAATCGCGAAGCATCACGAAATTTCGGACCTCGCGCAGGCCGAGCACGTTGTCGCCGTTCTCGGCAAACGGGCGACGCGGATATTTTGGCAACGCGTTGAGCCCCAGCCCGCGGGCCGGCGCCGCGAAGAAAACCACGCCCCGCCTGGCGGCCTGGGCGCGGGCATCGTCGATGGTCTTGGGGTCGGTGACGTAGTCCACGCCTAGAACCGGCAGGCCGCTCATCCTGGCCCGCTCGATCAACGGCAGCAGGCGCTCGCGACGGTCGGCTTCCGTCGGCTTGCCGGCCACAGGCACCCCGTAATGGAGTCCTTCCACCAGCACGCCTCCGATGGCTCGGGCATAGGCTGGCGCCGGCAGCACTTGGTCGGTTTGTGCCGGGTCCCGTTTGACCAGAAGGTTGAGGCCACCCATCGGCACCACCGCGAAGTCGCGATTTTGGCCGCGCGCATAGGTGGCGATGGCCTGGACCAGCTTGCGCATTTCCTCGCGGTAGTCGAGGAAATTTCCGGCCGGCACGGCGGTGGGGGCGTCGGCGGCGGGCATCACCTCCGCGCCCTGGAGGGGCGTACCGGCTGACAGTTGTGGCATCGGGGCGACGTTGCTCGGCGGCTGCGTCTGGGCGAATACCGATGGAGCGGCGCCCAGCAGGGCGACGAAAGCGGACAGCAGAACGACACGGCACCGGCGCAGCATGGCATCCCCTCGGCAGGCAGCCTTCCACATTCGTTGTAGCGCAAAGGATGCCTGGCGGCAAAGGGTGGGCGAGGGCGGGACCCGCCTTACTCCAACAAATCGGCGACGTGCTTGGCGATGGCCAGCGAGGCGGTAAGGCCGGGGCTCTCCATGCCGTAGAGGGCGACAAAACCTTCCACGCCGTGGGTTTCCGGGCCCTGGACAAGGAAATCGCCGGCCGGAGTGCCGGGCGGGGTCACCTTGGGGCGAATGCCGGCGTAGCCCGGTTGCAGCGCGCCGTCGGCGAGGGCCGGCCAATAGGTGCGAATGGCGGCGTAAAACCGTTCGGCGCGGCCGGGATCGACCGTGTAGTCGATCTTTTCCACCCACTCCACGTCGGGGCCGAAGCGGGCCTGTCCGCCAAGGTCGAGCGTCAAGTGGACCCCCAGACCGCCCGGCTCGGGAACCGGATAGACCAGCCTCGAGAACGGCGCCTTGCCGTTCAGCGTGAAGTAGTTGCCCTTGGCAAGATAGCGAGGCGGAACGGTCTCTTGCAGCAGGAACTCGAAAGAGGTGCTGAGTGGCTGCGCGCCGAGGCCGGCGCTGTTGATCACCATGTCGCAGGCCAATTCCATCGGTTCCGCCCCATGCACCTGGATGACCTTGACGCCGTTCTCCAGCCGTCCCCCCCACACCGGGCTCTTGAAGGCGACCATGCCGCCCCTGTCCTCGAGGTCGCCCTGGTAGGCCAGCATCAGGCGATGGCTGTCCATGATGCCCGACGACGGAGAGAGCAGGGCGGCCGAGGCCTTGAGATTGGGCTCCACAGCCTTCACCTCGGCGGCGTCGAGCAGGCGCAGGTCGGTTACGCCGTTGGCTTCGCCCTTGGCCTTCAGTCTTTCCAGTTGGGCGGACTGTCCCTCGTCGGCGGCGACGATCAACTTGCCGCATCGAAGATGGCTGACGCCGTGGCTTGTGAAATACTCGTACAGCCGCTCTCGGCCCTCCACACACAGTTTCGCCTTCAGGCTGTCCTTGTCGTAGTAGATGCCGGCGTGCACGACCTCGCTGTTTCGCGAACTGGTGTCCGAGCCGATGGTGTCGGTTTCCTCGAGCACGATGACCTCGCGGCCGCGCATCGCCATTTCGCGGGCGATGGCCAAGCCAATGGCGCCGGCGCCGATCACCGCACACTCGATCCTGTCGGTCATTTCGTGGCCGTCCCCCCAAAAGCCGCAGCAAGCCGCCGCGCCCCCAATATAGGTACTCCCCCGCCATCGTCCAGGCGAACTGCCGCCAAAATCATCCGGCCGGCATTTTCCACGGCACCGGGCGTCAGCGGCGAAGCTTCCCCAGGAACTCTCACGCCTCGGCCGGTTGTTGGTTGCCGTAGCGTCGCACTCGCACCTTTTCCAGCGTGATCAAGCCGCTTCCCATCATCGGCTCGACGGCGGCGAGAAAAGCCTCGATCTTGTCCTCCGCCTCGACGATCTCGACCACGACCGGCAGGTCTTCTGAGAGGCGCAGGATCTTGGCCGTATGTAGGCGGCTGGACCGGCCGAATCCCATGGGGCCGCGCAGCACGGTGGCACCCGCCATCTGCATCTCGCGGGCCTTGAGCACCAGGGCCTCGTAAAGCGGTCCCCCATTCGCCTTGTCGTTTTCGCCCAGGAAGATGCGCAGCAGCACCGCGTCCCTGGCCAGGTTCATCTCCGTGCCCTCCCTAGCGGTTGATGGCGGTGCCCAGCGCCCATCCCGCCCACACGGCGACCAGGCAGATCGCCACCGAGGCGACGACGTTGAGCCCGGCCCGAACCCATTCGCCGTCCTGGGCCAGCGCCAGCGTCTGCAAACTGAACGACGAGAAGGTCGTGAAGCCGCCCAGCACCCCCATCATGATGAACTGGCGGGCTTCGGTTCCCATCAGAAGGCGTCCGTCCGGCCCGGTCAGGGCGGCGACCAGCCCGATGATCAGCGAGCCGACGGCGTTCACCGTCAGCGTCCCCCATGGGAACGTCTCGCCGATGTGGCGGGCGACGAAGCCCGAGCACCAGTAGCGGGCACCGCCGCCCAGTGCGCTGCCGATGATCACCCACACCGCCGTCATCGTTCACTCTCCGTCCCGTCTCGTGCCGTACCGTGGCCGAGCCGTCGCCCGCTGTCAATTGCCGCCGGGCGTGTGTGTTCCCGCGTGTGCGCCGCGGCGTATCCAAAGGACTGTGTTTTGATCTGAAAAAAGCGAGGGGCGGACCGCAAGGGTCCGCCCCGAGAGCGCTTTTGGGAATCGTCGATTTCCCATTCGTGGAGAAGGCCTCTGGGGAATTTGCCCAGGCGCCTTTTCCCCGACTCAGGCGAGATCGAAGCGATCCGCGTTCATGACCTTGGTCCAGGCGGCGACGAAGTCGTTCACGAACTTCTCCTTGTTGTCGTCCTGGGCATAGACCTCGGCATAGGCGCGAAGGATCGAGTTGGACCCGAAGACGAGGTCCACCCGCGTCGCCGTCCACTTGACGGCGTCCGTCTTGCGGTCGCGGATCTCGTACAGGTTGTCACCCGCAGGCTTCCAGGTGTACGCCATGTCCGTCAGGTTGAGGAAGAAGTCGTTCGTCAGGACGCCGACGCGGTCGGTGAATACGCCGTGCTTGGTGCCGCCGTGATTGGTCCCAAGCACGCGCATGCCGCCGACCAGCACGACCATCTCGGGGGCGGTCAGCCCCATGAGCTGCGTACGGTCGAGCATCAACTCCTCTGCGCGGACGACGTAGTTCTTCTTCAGCCAGTTGCGGTAACCGTCGTGGATGGGCTCCAGCGGCTCGAAGGAATCGGCGTCGGTCATCGCGTCCGTGGCATCCCCGCGGCCGGGCGCAAACGGCACGGTGACCGCGAAGCCGGCTGCCTTAGCCGCCTTTTCGATGCCGACGTTGCCGGCGAGCACGATCACGTCGGCGACGCTGGCGCCGGTTTCGGCGGCAATCGGTTCGAGCACGGACAGCACCTTGGCCAGGCGCGTCGGCTCGTTGCCGTCCCAGTCCTTCTGCGGGGCCAGGCGGATGCGTGCGCCGTTGGCGCCGCCCCGCATGTCGGAGCCGCGGAAGGTGCGGGCGCTGTCCCAGGCGGTGGCGACCATCTCGCTGACCGACAGGCTGCTGGCTGCGATCTTGGCCTTGACGGCATCGACGTTATAGTCGGCGCGGCCTGCCGGCACCGGATCCTGCCAGATCAGATCTTCCTTCGGCACGTCGGGGCCGATGTAGCGCGCTTTTGGCCCCATATCGCGGTGGGTCAACTTGAACCAGGCCCGGGCGAAGGTTTCCCTGAAGTACTCCGGGTCCTTGTGGAACCGTTGCGCGATTTCCTTGTAGATGGGATCAAACCGCATCGCCATGTCGGCGTCGGTCATGATCGGGTTGTGGCGGATAGAGGGATCCTCGACGTCGAGGGGCTTGTCCTCTTCCTTGATGCCGACCGGCTCCCACTGCCAGGCTCCGGCGGGGGATTTCTGCAACCACCAGTCATAACCGAAGAGCAGGTCGAAATAGCCGTTATCGAACTTGGTCGGATGGGTCGTCCACGCGCCTTCGATGCCGCTGGTCACGGTGTCGTGGCCGATGCCGCGCTTGGTCTTGTTGATCCAGCCGAGTCCCTGATCCTCGACCTCGGCGGCCTCGGGATTCGGACCCAGCAGGCTTGCATCGCCGTTGCCGTGACATTTGCCGACGGTATGGCCGCCGGCGGTCAGCGCAACGGTCTCCTCATCGTTCATCGCCATTCGGCTAAAGGTCATGCGGACTTCTTTGGCGGTCTTCAAGGGATCGGGCTTGCCGTTCACGCCCTCCGGGTTCACGTAGATCAGGCCCATCTGCACGGCGGCCAGCGGGTTCTCCATCGAATCCGGCTCTTCATCGTCGTCATAACGATCGCGGCCGAGCCATTCCTTCTCGGAACCCCAGTAGGTGTCCTTTTCCGGATGCCAGATGTCTTCGCGGCCGAAGCCGAAGCCGAAGGTCTTCAGGCCCATGGATTCATAGGCGATGGTGCCGGCGAGGATGATGAGGTCGGCCCAGCTGATCTTGTTGCCGTACTTCTTCTTGATCGGCCACAGCAGGCGGCGCGCCTTGTCCAGGTTCACGTTGTCGGGCCAGGAGTTCAGGGGCGCGAAACGTTGGTTGCCCGTGCCGCCGCCGCCGCGGCCGTCGGCGATGCGATAGGATCCGGCGGCGTGCCAGGCCATGCGGATCATCAGTCCACCGTAGTGCCCCCAATCGGCCGGCCACCACGCCTGGCTATTGGTCATGAGGTCGTGCAGATCTTTCTTGAGGGCCGCGACGTCAAGTTTCTTGACTTCCTCGCGATAGTTGAAGCTCTGGCCCATTGGGTTGGTCTTGGTATCGTGCTGATGAAGAATGTCGAGGTTCAGCGCGTTGGGCCACCAGTCCATGTTCGACATGCCGGCGCTGGTGAGACCGCCGTGCATCACTGGGCATTTGCCCCCACCTTTTCCTGTCGTTTCAGCCATGTTGTCTTCCTTCCGTCTCATGCCTTGCTTTTTGAACGCTCCAACGAAACGGCGGCTTGGTGCCCGTCGTTTCGATTTCCCCGTTGCCGTCCCGACGGCAGTGCTGGTCAGTTTTATCGCCCGGTACTATTCCTCCCTGTTCATGGCCCTGGCCGGGGGCGCGGTGTCCTGTCGGGCGCATTCGAGGCATAGGCCGCGTGCCTCGACGTGGGTTGCGTCAACCCGGCCGAACGTCCTGAGCGAGTCCGGCAGCGCCAGTTCATCGAAGTCCTTGCTGTAGAAATCCCGTGTCATACCGCATTTGACGCAAACAAAATGATGGTGATGGTCTAGGTTGGCATCGAAGCGGGCCCGTTCGCGCCCCGGTCCCAGGGTCTGGATCAGGCCGAGGTCAACCAGCAGCCACAGGGTCCGGTAAATCGTGTCCAGCGACACCGTCGGCATGCGGCCCCGCACCCTCCGAAGGATCATTTCCGCGTCGGGATGGTCACCGGTCTTCGCCACTTCGCGGAAGATCTCGATGCGCTGATGGGTCAGCTTCGCGCCCGCCTCGCGACAGACCCGTTCGAAGCGCTTCATGCGTGATGCGATGTCGTGTTCGGCGATGGCTGAGGCTCCCAGCTCAATCGGAATGAATTACGAAGTAAGAGAGTAACTTGATTTTTAGACGCAATCAAGGGCGTTTGGGATTGCCATCCGGTTTTGCATCGAACGTGCCGGAATCCGGCCCCCCTGGCGTGATCGGCAGCCGATGGGGCGGCCGCAATGGGTACGGCGGCAGCGTTCAGATCGCTGCGCCGCCGCGAATTTCGTCGAGGGTATCCTGGTAGATTGGGTTGTCGCCGCCCAGACTGACCGCCTTTTGGGCCGCCGCGATGGCCGCTCTCCGATCGCCCAGGCGAGCCAGGGCGTAGGCCAAGTTGTTCCAGGCGTCGGCCGATCCGGGACGAATTTCAGCGGCGCGCATGAAGGCTGAACGGGCCCCTGCATAGTCATGACGGGCGTAGCGCGTGTTGCCGAGGCCCATATGGGCGCCGAATGAATCCGGCCACCGGCCGATCACCGCGCGCCAGGCGAGGCTGGCCTCAGCCAAGCGGCCGGCCCGCTCCAATCCGGCGGCGCCGGCCATCGCCTCGGGCTCGTCGGCGCTGACCGGCAGGCGGTCGGGAGCGGTCACCACCAGGGACCAGTGGTCGCCGCGCGCCCAGGTGTGCTCGAAGGTTGAAAGGCTGGTCCTCAGCCGTTCGACGGTGCCGGAATTGAGGATGATCTGGCGGTGATCGAGATCGTAGCCGACGGCCAGGGCGAAATGCCACTGCGGCGCGATGTCAAGCGACAGGTTCTGGAAGACGATGACCGGGTTGCCGGCGGCGATCTCGGCCAGCAGGTCGCTCATGCGATTCACCGGCACCGCCATGCGGCCCCAGCGGCGGGCCCCGGCCAGCACGTCGCCGCGCAGCGTGCCTTCGCGGCCAGGGGTGTAGATCGCCTCGGCCACCGCCGACTGGTCGGCCGGGACCCCGGCGGCGGCCAGCGCCATGGCCAGGGTGGCGGGGCCGCAGTAGCGGTCCTCCTGGGGGATGAGCGGAACGCCATCGACGAGGGCCTGGGCCGGCAATCGAAGGGAGGCGCGGTTTTCCAGCAGCTTGGCGGTTTGCGGCGCCGCGCAGCCGGCGACGGCCACCGCCAGGGTGACCGCCGCCAGGAAGCGCCGGAATCGGCTCATGGGAAGCAGTCAGCGAACGCTGCGGGTAAAGGGGAAGACCGACGTGAAGCCAAGGATGTCGGTGATCAGCAGCACCAGGAAGATGAGCACGGCGGCACCGACGACCGCCCCGACGGCGCCCTGGCCGGCCGGATCGGCGGGCAGGGAGCCGGCAATCCGGGCGACCTCGGCATCCGACAGCGCGGCGACGCGGCCCTGGGCTTCGGACGGATCCACTCCCATCGCTTGCATCTGGTCGCGGACGTCTTGGCGCTGTAGGAACGAATCGACGGCCTGTCGGTTGGCGGCGCTGGTTTCCGAAGCGACGATCGAATCGGAGCCGATCAGGCCAGCCTGGGCGACCCCAAGCGGCATGCTTAGAAAGGTCATCGCCGCAATCAGCGGCGCGGCGATGAAGTGACGAAGTCGACGCAAAATGGACATGAGCCTTTCTCCTGTGCCTGGTGTCGTTGCCCCGGAGGGGGGCGGTTGAGCCAGTCGAAACAACGGGTTCATGTGCGCGCCAATTCCGTCACCGGGCGATGGGCCACCCCGAATCCGCAGGAACGGTAACCGCAAATGGCGGTTTTTGTTCCATTCCGCGAACTCCTTGGCGTATGTCATGCGTCCCGTCGCTGCTCTTGGATATGGCCCAGCAAGCGACAATTGCAACGGGCCGTCGAATACCCCAGCAAGAGCGGGCAAGAAAAAGGCCCCCCACATGGGGGCCTCAGGGAGAGGAGAGGCGGGCGGGCCTGGGAGGCTGTCAGGCCGCCTTCTTCTTGGCTTCACGGATTTCCTTGATGAGGGCGGGCACCACCTCGAAGGCGTCGCCGACGATGCCGACGTCGGCCACCTTGAAGATGGGGGCCTCGGGGTCGTTGTTGATGGCGATGATGGTGCGTGCGCTGCTCATGCCGACGATGTGCTGGACGGCGCCGGAGATGCCGACGGCAATGTAGAGGTCGGGCGACACCGTGATGCCGGATTGGCCGACCTGCAGGGTGTGGGGAACCCAGCCGGCCTCGACGATGGCCCGCGAGCCGGCCAGCGTGCCGCCGAGCTCGTCGGCCAGGTCGCGCAGCATGGCCAGGTTCTCGGCTGACTTCAGACCGTGGCCGCCGGCCACGATGATTCTGGCGGCGTCGATGCCGCCGCCGGTGCCGGCGAGCTTCTCGACCTCGAGAATCCTGGTGCGCACGACGCCGCGCTGCAGCGTTACGGCGAAGTCCTCGATGGGGCCCTTGCGGGCCGGATCGGGCGTGCCGACGGTAAACACGTTGGGCCGGACGGTGGCCATCTGCGGGCGCGAGAAGGGGGTAAGGATCGACGCCATGATGTTGCCGCCGAAGGCGGGGCGGGTCTGCACCAACTGCCTGTCGTCGTTGATCTCCAACATGGTGCAATCGGCGGTGAGGCCGAGCTTGAGGCGGGCCCCGACGCGCGGCGCCAGGTCGCGGCCGTTGGGGGTGGCGCCCAGCAGGAAGATCGACGGCTTCTTGGCCGCCACCATGGCCGAGATGACGGTGGTGTAGGCGTCCGTCGAATAGGGCCACAGCAGCTTGTTTTCGAAGCG
>JAVEYE010000029.1:15748-18201 GCA_034003665.1 Rhodospirillales bacterium
CCCTTGAGGCCGAGCTCGGCCTCGGGAAGCCCGAGGTCGTCGGCGGTCATCGTGCGGATCTCCTTGGCGCGGGCGTCCAGGATGGCCTGGAACGAGCAAACCTGGCGCGAGGCGGCGCCCCTGCTCACCGACACCAGGCCGGGCAGGCGCATCTGCACGGTCTCGTAGCCGCCCTCGTTCTCGCGGCGCACCTTGACCCGCTTGGCCTTGGCGGTTTCCTCGACCTCGATGCCGACGGCATAGGTGATCTGCGGGATGTTCAACACCTCGGCCAGCATCGGTCCGACCTGGGCGGTGTCGCCGTCGATGGCGTGCTTGCCGACCAGGATGAGGTCGATGCCCTCCAGCTTGCCGGCAATCTTGGCGATGGTCAGCGCGGTCGCCCAGGTGTCGGCCCCGGCAAAGCGGCGGTCGGTCACCAGGATGGCGCGGTCCGCCCCCATCTCCAGGCACCGCAGCAAGGCCATGCGGGCTTGCGGCGGCCCCATGGTCAGCACCACGATCTCGGTCCCCGGCAACGTGGCCTTGACGTCCAGGGCCAGATCCAGGGCGTACTCGCAGAAGGGGTTGAGGATGGAGGCGACGCCGTCGCGGTTCAGCGTTCCGGTGTCGGGATTGACTCTCACCTCGGTCGCCTCGGGCACCTGCTTGACGCAGACCAGGATCTTCATCGGGCCACTCCGCAATCCAGAATGTCGCCGGGATTGAGCATGGCCTTGGGATCGAGGGTCAGCTTGAGAGCTTTCATCTCGGCGATCTCTTCGGGGCTGTACATCACGGAAAGAAATTTCTTCTTCATCTTGCCGATCCCGTGCTCGGCCGATACCGAGCCCTTCAGCGCCACCGCCTTCTCGGCGAACTCCTTGTACATGGTCAGGCCCTTGGCCAGGTCGTCCATGTCCTTGGGCAGGATATTGACGTGGAAATGGTTGTCGGCAATGTGGCCGAAGCCCACCCATTCGAGGCCGGCGGTGTCCAATTTCGAGCGGTAGAAGCGCCAGATCTCTCGCAACGCGTCGTCCGGCACCGCCAGGTCCGTGCCCAGCTTATGCAGTCCGGGATAGGTTTTCTTGCGCTCGCCGATGATGGCGTTGACGCTTTCCGGCAGCGCATGGCGGAAATGGCGGAAGCGGGCGAGGTCGCGCCGCTCGTATCCGGCCCAGGTGTCGGAGAGGGATGCCCCGCAGCGCTCGGTGATGGCCGTGAGCCAGCCGAAATCGGGCTTGGGATCGGCGCCGTTAAACGCGATGTCGTAGAAGATGGCGGCGCCCGCCCCCTCCGGGATCGGCGGCATGTCGATGAACTTGGGATTGTCGATCTGCTTGGCGCGCAGCAGACTGAGGGCGTTGGCGTCGTAGAACTCGATGAACTCGGGGCGGACCACCGCTTCCTGGCGCAGAGCGATGACGAAATCAAGCGCCGCCTCGTCGGTGGGCAGGAATTGCACCACCGAGAGGCTGTCGTGGCGCGCCTCGAGGGCCACCTCAACCTGGGTGATGACGCCGAACAGGCCCTCCGAGCCGATGAACAGGTCGATCATGTCCATGCCCGGCGCCGCAAAGAAGCCGGCCGTATTCTTGGTCTTGGGCATGTCGTAGCCGGGAAGCCGCAGGGTCGTTCGATGGCCGGCGGTGTCGATGACGGTGAAGGTGCGCTCGTTCGTCGCAAAATAGCGGCCGCGCGGGATGTCCAGCACCTCGCCGGAGGCCAACATGAGGCGAAGCCGACGCACCCAGTTGCGCGTCGCCTTGTATTTGTAGCTGGCGGCGCCCGAGGCGTTGGTCGCCACCGTGCCGCCCAGGGACGCGCTCATCTCGGTGGGGTCGGGCGGATAGAAGAAGCTGCGGTTGTCTTCCTTGAATTTGTCCAGCGCGGCCAAAGTCTCCGGGCTGGCCCGCCCCGTCAGGCCGGGGAAGGTCTTCTTGTTGATCCAGTCGGCGAGGTCGCGAAGCGTCACCGCCGGCTCGGCCAAAACCCGCCACTCGCCGGTCGCATCGTCGAAACGCAGCCCCAGCGTCTTGTCGAATCGATCGAGTGCCACGACGGCGCCACCGGCCGGCACGCATCCCCCGACCAGGCCGGTCCGCGCCCCGGCCACGGTGACGGTCAGCCCGCGGGCTCCCATCTCGCGCATGACGGCGGCCAACTCGGCCTCGTCGTTGGGGAAAAACAGGACATCGGCCCCCTGGTGCGGCAGACGGGACTCGTCGGCCAAGTAGGGCGCGTAGTTCTCGGCGATCTCGGCCAAGCCCTCGACGCGGCGCACCGCATCGTATGAAACGACCGGAACGGACTGGCAGGTGATCTCGTGCATGAGGGCTCCCCGACTTCTCAGGAAGGTTCGTCGATCCGTTCGATCAGGCCCAGGCGTTGCGCCGCCCGCGTCAGATGGGCGCGGACCGCTTGGCGCGCAGCCTCGGCGTCGCGTCCGGCGATCGACTCGTAGATGCGCT
>JAVEYE010000030.1:0-18172 GCA_034003665.1 Rhodospirillales bacterium
CATCAGGCTTCCCTGGGGCACCGCCCGTACGGCACCGCCACGTTGGCCGGTGCCGCCTTCCCGGAAGCCGACCACGACCCGATTGACGCGGGTTACCTCGGGAGTCAACACCTCGCCGATCGGCGCCGGGGGCCACCAGTGCAGGCCTGGGCCGGTGGTTTGTTGCCACTTGCCGAACAGCAGTTCGACACCCTGTTCGGCGGGTTGGACGCGGTAAATACCCGTTCCCATCCACAGGGCCAAAACCGCGATGACAGCAATGACCAACCCCTTGCCGGCACCCATGCCGCCGGGCAGAAACTGCTTGAACCGATCCTGGCTGCGCCGGATCAGGTCTTCAAAATCAGGTGGCCGGGGTCCCGAGGGGCCGCGACCCCACGGGCCCTGGCCGCCACCACCACCCCAAGGGCCACCGCCCTGTGGATTCCATGCCATGTCCGTGCGTTCCTTTCGCGTGGTCCAAAATGTTTCGGGAATTGGCTTTGTGTTTTGACAGGCGGCTTCGTATATCTACCGCGTTGCCTATTTGGTTATCCGTTACGTTATAGGACTGCCCGGCGGGCCACGCAATGTCAAGCGGCCTGCCGTCGCCCGGATATCGACGTTACTGGTGGAGTTTTCAAGCATGGCGCAAGTCAGCGAACAACAAGTGCTGGAGGCCCTTTCGGGGGTCATCGACGAGGAAAAGAACCAAGATATCGTCTCTCTTGGAATGATCGGCGGGCTTCAGGTCAAGCAAGGCCATGTCGCCTTCGCCATCCAGGTCGACCCCGAACGCGGGCCCCGGTTGGAGCCTCTGCGCAAGAAGGCCGAACAGACCGTCCACGCCCTGCCCGGCGTGTTGACCGCGACCGTCGTGCTGACGGCCGAACGCAAGGCCGAGGCCGAACCGAAACCCCGAAGCCACAACCACGCCCATCAGGACGAGCCGTTGTTGCCGCAGGTGCGCGCCATCGTCGCCGTCGCCTCGGGCAAAGGCGGCGTCGGCAAGTCGACCACCGCCGTCAACCTCGCCCTGGCGCTGGCGGCCCGCGGGCTGAAGGTGGGCGTTCTCGACGCCGACATCTACGGCCCGTCGATCCCGCGCATGCTGGGAATCAAGGGCCAACCGACGTCGAGCGACGGTCATTCGATCAACCCGATGCGCAATCACGGCGTGGAATGCATGTCGATCGGCTTCCTGGTCGAGGAGGAGATGCCGATCATCTGGCGCGGGCCGATGGTGATGAGCGCGCTTGAGCAGATGATGAAAGACGTGCGGTGGAGCCCGCTCGACATCATGGTGGTCGACATGCCGCCGGGAACCGGTGACGCCCAACTGACAATGGCCCAACGGGTGCCGTTGATCGGCGCGGTAATCGTTTCTACGCCGCAGGACATCGCGCTGGCCGACGCCAGGAAGGGCCTCAACATGTTCCGCAAGGTCAACGTGCCGGTCCTCGGAATCGTCGAGAACATGAGCTATTTCGCCTGCCCGCACTGCGGCGAGCGGACCGACATCTTCAGCCACGGCGGCGCCAGGGCCGAGGCCGAGTTGTTGGGCGTCGACTGCCTGGGCGAGCTGCCTCTCGACATCGTCATCCGCGAGACTTCCGACGGCGGCAACCCGATCGTCGTTTCCGATCCCGCCTCGCCGCACGCCAAGGCCTACTTGGAAATCGCCGACAAGGTCTGGGCCAAGGTGGAAAAGGAACTGGCCGATCGCGAGCGGGCGGCGCCCCGCATCCTGGTGCAATAGGCGGCGGTCGCCATCGGCAGCACTCAAACGGGCCATCCCAAGGGATGGCCCGTCTGCCATCCGGCCCGTCAACCGCACTGAAAATCCAGTGCGACGTCGAAGTTGCGCACCGAGTGGGTCAGCCAGCCCAGCGAGATCAGATCGACGCCGGCCGCCGCCACCGCCGCGATGTGGTCGGGCGTGATCCCGCCTGACGCCTCGGTCAGCAGGCGTCCGCCGACCCGGCGAACCGCCTCGCACAAGGTCTCCGGCGACATGTTGTCGAGCAGCACGGCATCGACGCCGCCGATGTCGAGCACGCGATCCAATTGATCGAGGGTGTCGACCTCGATCTCGACCTTGACCATGTGGCCGGTCCGCCTCTTGAGCCTCGTCAGCACGGCATCGATGCCGCCGACCGCGGCGATGTGATTGTCCTTGATCAGGATTCCATCATCGAGTCCGAAGCGGTGATTGCCGCCGCCCCCCATCCGGACCGCATACTTGTCGAGCACGCGCAGACCCGGCGCCGTCTTGCGGGTACACACCACCGTCGCCCCGGTTCCCCGGCAGGCGGCAGTCGCACGCGCCGTCGCGGTGGCGATGCCGCACATGCGGCCCAAAAGGTTGAGCGCCACCCGTTCCGCCGAGAGGATCGTCCGCGCCGGGCCGCTCAGGGTTGCCAGCAAGGTCGCCGCCTCGACGGCGGCACCATCGGCGATATGGCTGCCGACCGCCACCGTAGGATCGAGCATCTTGAATGCCGCCAACGCCGGCGCCAGGCCGGCAACGCAACCGGCCTCGCGGGCCACGACATGGGCGACGGCCTGGCATTGGGGATCGACCAGGGTTTCGGTGGTCAGATCGCCCGCCCTCCCCAGGTCCTCTTCGAGGGCCCGGCGGACGATCGGCTCGTATTGCACGGCGTGAAGTGCGCAATAAGGCATCATCGGCTCAACTCCACCATCCGGTAAACAGACCGGCGCGCCGGCTCGGCCAACTCGGGCGCGATCTCGATCTCGGTTCGAAGGGTTTCCAGCGAGGCGAGGATCTTTTCAAGCGTGATCCGCTTCATATGCGGGCACAGATTGCAGGGGCGGACGAATTCGATGTCGGGGAACGCCGCCGCCACGTTGTCGCTCATGGAGCATTCGGTGACCAGCAACACACGGCCCGGCCGATGCTCGTCGACGTAGTCGATCATCTGCTGCGTGGACCCCACATAATCCGCGGCATCCAGGACGTCGGGAGGACACTCCGGGTGGGCCAGCACGGCAAGACCCGCAACCCCACGGCGGAAGCCGTCGATCTCGTCACCGGTGAATCTCTCGTGAACCTCGCAGTGGCCGCGCCAGGGGATGATCTCGACATCGGTGCGCCGGGCCACATGCTTGGCCAAGTATTCGTCGGGCAGGAAAATGACGCGGGGGACGCCTAGCGCCTCGACGATTTGAAGGGCATTCGATGACGTGCAACAGACGTCGCTTTCCGCCTTCACCTCGACCGACGTGTTGACATAGGACACCACGGGAACGCCAGGGTGGCGGCGGCGCAACGCCCGGACATCGGCACCAGTGATCGATGCGGCCAGGGAACAACCGGCCGCCGGATCGGGAATGAGCACCGTTTTCGCCGGGTTGAGCAGCTTTGCCGTCTCGGCCATGAAGTGGACGCCGGCCAGCACAATCACGGCGGCGTCGCACCGCATCGCCTGCCGCGCCAACGCCAGCGAGTCGCCAACCATGTCGGCCACTCCGTGAAAAATTTCCGGCGTCTGGTAGTTGTGGGCCAGGACGACCGCGTTACGCCGTTTCTTCAGCTCGTTGATGCGCGCGATCAGCGGTGCATGAAAAGGCCATTCCGCCTCGGGTACGACATGCCTCAGACGGTCGAAGATTGGCTGCGTCGCAGCCCTTACCGCAGGCGTCAATCCCAATTCGGCCATGGTCGGATCTCCCGAGCACAAATTATACTCATTTAGAGTATATTTATTATGCTACATGTGAGCATAATTGGGAGTCAAGCCCAACTTGCCGGGTTATCCGGCGGGGCCGGTTTGCGCGATCTCCGCAGAGAACCGTTCAGCCGCCCACTCGAACCGTCGGGATGCCGACTCCCGGGGCCACCCGCTCATGCAGCACCTCGCGGCGGAAACGGAACAGTTCGGCCGGGCGGCCCCTGCCCGTCGCTTCGAGGTGGCCGGTCGGTTCGACCAGGCCGCCCGCCTGCAGCAGTCGGCGGAAGTTCTGCTTGTGCAGGCGCGTTCCCGACAGCGCCTCGACCACCCGCTGCAACTGCAGCAGCGTGAAGCTGGGCGACAGCAGGTCGAAAACCAGCGGACGGTATCGCAGCTTGCCGCGCAGACGACCCATGGCGGTGGCCAGAATGCGCCGATTGTCGAGCGCCATCGGCCGGCCCAGGAAACGCGCAGCCTCCTCGTCGACGGGTCGAGGATTGGCCGGGCAACCGTCCTGCCCCGCCTCGGGAATCAGCCTCGCCTCGTAGAGGAGCTCATAGCGGTCGAGCGTCCGTTCGATGTCCCACTGCTCGTCGGCGCCGAAACATTGCGCCACGCGCCCGGACCGGGCGCGCCGTTCCCAATCGTCGGCGGCCTGGAACACCCAGTCGTCCAGCCGTGGCCGGACGATGCCATCGATGACCGGCGGTCGCCCCTTTCGCCAGTCCTCCCAAGGGAAAAAATCGTACCAGTCGCACCACTCGGCCTCGCCGCTGCCGGTCAGCGGCGCCTCGTGGACGAGGGCCAGATAGCCGACCGACACGACCCGCGGGCCGCCGGCCGCCTCGCGCGGATCGCGAAAGCGGTCGCCGAAGGTGTACAGCTGTTCGACATAGCGCAGCCTTAGCCCCGTCAGTTCCTCGACCCACGACCGCAGGCCCAGTTCCAGGGTGCGATGGCGTTCCGGCTGGAACGGACCGAAAGGCAGGGCGAGGGCGGACTCGCTACCCCGCGGCGGGCCGCCGCGCTGCAACGGGGTCGCCAGTTCGTGGGTCATGCGCCGCACCGCCAGCACACGCGGCACCTCGTTGGTGACCGCGACGGTGACCGCCGACAACCCCAAAGCCGTTTGCTGTACCGCCATTCCGCTGTTGCCCTCGACGTCCTGTCTTCGACGGGACTTCCGCCTCAAGCGCCTCCGCAAATTACATCAACAAAGGGGGGAATGGCGATTCTTCCACGCTCGGCTTACCCTTCGCGACCAAGGACCGCCATCAGTTCGCGCCATTCGCGAGGGCTCATCCCGCTTTCGGCTTGCGTCACCGTTTCGCCCCCCAGCAGCCGGCGGATGACGCCAAGACCTGAAGCCGAGATCTGGGCCCCGCCCAGGCGGTAGTTGACGAAGGCGTCGTAGGTTACGGGAACCCACCGCTTGACCGTTTCCAGCATGGCGTCCGCATAGACGCGGATCTCGTACTGGGCGTGCGGATCAGCCCTGAGGCTAAGGAAATGCAGCAGATTATGAAGGTCGATCTTCCAGTACCATTGGGTATAGGTGTTGAGCGTCAGGTTCATGCGGGCCAGTTCACGGGCCAGCCCTCGCCGGTTTGCATTGCGCCGGTTGCCATCGGCATCCTCATTCAGCATCGCCTCGTAGTCGGCGTGGCAGCGTTCGGCATCCTCCCGGAGGACCCGCAGGACGTCGGCCGCTTCGTCGCCCTCCAGAACGTCGCCACGGCCCTGGCGGTTGGCGCTTGATTGGGTGCCAAGTTGGGCCGGCTCCGGGATGTAATACTCTCGATCCATGATCGAATAGCGCGCCGAGTACTCGTTGACGTTGGCGGTGCGATGGCGAATCCACTGCCGGGCCACGAAGATCGGCAGCTTGACGTGGTATTTGATCTCGCACATCTCGAACGGCGTCGTATGGCGGTGGCGCATCAGATAACGGACAAGGCCGGCGTCGTCCCTGGCCTTGCGCGTGCCTTTACCGTAGGAGACGCGCGCCGCCTGAACGATGGCGGCATCATCGCCCATGTAGTCGATGACGCGCACGAACCCGTGGTCGAGCACCGCCAGCGGCTCGTAGAGGATTTCCTCCAGCGCCGGCACGGTGGGACGGCGGGTTTGTCCCTGCTGGGCACGCGCTTCGTCGATTTCGGCCCGCTGTTCCGGCGTCAGGCTCATTCTCGTCTCTCCTTCAGGCTGGCGGCGCCACTTTACCCGCTCACCCAACCAGAGCAAAGGGTCGGCGACAAGGTTTCCCCCTGAAATCGCCCCGAATCGGCCGAAAGCTAGGATTTCCGCGCCCTAGAGCAGCCATGGGCGTCCTCTTCATGCGATACAGTTCAATAGTTATTGTCTATCAAACAGCATGACAAGATCGATTTGATTTACCAGATGCCGCGCCTCACCATCATAGGCAAGGCCATGGCGTACCCATGGTCGAGCACCGGAACGATTGGAAAGCGAGGTCGCCATGAACGGATTCGGGAACATCCTGTTGATCCACGACGACGCCGCCGGATTCGAGTCCGCCTTGGCTCGAGCGGTTTCCCTGGCCGAGCGCAACAGCGCCAGGTTGACCATCGCCGAGGTGGTTCCTGAAGCCCCCGAGGGACCTTTTGCCCGCCTCAACCCATTTTCCGCCGGCGCCGTCGAAGCCGTCGATCCCGATGAAATCGGTTTTCGGGAACGACTTGAACGCATCCTCGCCGAGGCCCGGCGGCGAAACATCGATGTCCGGCCGGCCCTACTCCGGGGCGCGCCACATACCGAGATCGCCCGCGCGGTCGTTCGGCACGGCTACGATTTGGTCATCACGGCCGAGGAGACGCGAACCACCCTTGAAGGCCTGCTGTTCGGCAAGCCCTCGTCGCGGATTGTGCGCGCCTGCCCCTGCCCGGTCTGGGTCGTGAAGCCCGACGCCCCGCGCGGTTTCCGTCGCATCGTCGCGGCAGTCGAAGCCGGCGGTGCGGACGGCGCTCCGGCGGACATCGACGAAGCGGTGCTGACGCTCGCCGCCGATCTGGCGCGAAGCGAAGGCTGCAAGCTTGACATCGTCCACGCCTGGGACTTCAAGGGCCAGGATCTCGAAACCAGCCGATCGGAACTGACGCCGGCCATGTGGCGGGCGCTCTACCGACGCAATCGCATGGCCCATGCAAGGGCCTTGCAGAGCGTGCTGTCCGCGGTCGATCTCGAAGGCATGGACCACGAAGTTCATATGCCCAAAGGCGATCCGTATCGGATTCTGCTGGATTTCTCGTGGAAGAGCGACGTCGACCTGATCGTCGCGGGCACCGTCAGCCGGACCGGCCTCGATCGCATCATCTACAGCAATCTGGTCGAGCGCATCCTGCCGCTGGCCGACTGCGCGGTCCTCGCCGTCAAGTCCGCCGCCTTCGTGGCGTCGATCGAGAAGGCAGCCCCCTATCGGCCGGGTCGCGCCGCCGCCGTCGGTCATCGCATGGGGATCACCTCCGGCACCTTCTCCGAAAGGATCCGCTGAAAGAGATCGGCCAGAATGGAAAACTCCGCGGCGCGAGCCGATTGCCGCCGCCAGGTCATGCCGATGACGCGGCTCGGCGGCCGGTTGCGCAGTGGCCTTGCCACGACGTTCTGCTCTTTGGGAATTTCTGAACGGACGTACAGCGAGGGAAGGAACGCAATTCCCATCCCCATGCCGACCATCAGTCTCAGGGTATCCAGGCTGGTTCCACCGAAATCCAGGGACAAACGCGCCCCGAACTGGGCGCATAGATCGCGCACCGGTTCATGCAGACGGTGCCCCGGTTCGAGCGCCAGCACGGTTTCGCCGGAGAGGTCCGTGCGTTCGATGACCTCCTTATGGGCCAGCGGATGGTCGGCCGGCAATGCCACCAGCATGGGCTCGCGATAGAGGGGAACGGAAGTCGTGTCGATACCGCTTACCGGCACCGGCGTCAGCAGGGCGTCGAACGTCCCGTCGCCGAGCCCCTCCAACAAGGTCAGGGTCACCCGCTCCCGCAGATAAAGCTTGAGATACGGATAGGTTCGATGCAGGTCGGGCAGCAGGTGCGGCAGAAGATAGGGACCGACCGTCGGCAGCACCCCCACGCGGACGGTGCCCCCGAACGGCGCTCCCCCGTACTTGGCCATTTCGACGATGTCGTTGACGTCGCTGAGAATTCGTTTCGCGCGGGCGGCGATTTCCTTGCCGATGGGAGTCAGAACCACGCGCGATCGGCTGCGCTCGACCAGCTGCACTCCCAATCGCTCTTCCAACTCCTGCAGCTGACCGCTCAAAGTCGGCTGGCTGACATTGGAAAGGACGGCGGCACGCCGGAAGTGAAGCGTCTCGGCCACAGCCACAAGATATCGAAGGCGTTTCAACGTCGGCATTCAGGCAATCCCCTTCGGCAATCGGCGGTGAGCAACGCGTTTTTTTGATAGGAAATTTCGAATAAAAAACGCTTTGTTATCGATTAGATCTACCTAACGCTTTTCCCCATCATGATCAAGGAGCGTTGGTGGAGACCGCAAAAAGCCCCGTTCCATGCGGTTTCTGACGCTCAGGCGTTTCGGTTGCGTGCCCCGATCGGTCACGCGGCCGGATCGGTCCAGGCGGTGAGTCGGGCGACAGGAGAGACTTGGATGGCAGCCTCTCGAGCGAATGTTTCGATGCCCTCGGAAGCCGAAGAGTTGGCGTTCCGCTACCGCACGCTCGTTTCAGCCCAGCGGATCCTGGACGCCGAACTCGGTTCTGTGCTCCACCCCTCGAATCGCGACGATTTGTACGTTCAGCGGCTGCGGCGCCTGAAGACCTATCTCCGAAACTCGATCATCGCCCTGGAGCGCCGGATGGAAGCTCTGGGGATCGCCATGACTGACGACATTGTTTCACTGCATGACCCGCACCCCCCGTCGCCACTCGACCCGGGCGGCTATGCATCGGGATTCTCTCCAAGCGGGCCGACGTCCACAGGCGACTGACAGGCCTGCCGGTCAAGGACGGCGGGCGCGGAAATGCAAGCCGTAGCGGAACAAAGAAAGGATAACGACAAATGAAGTCTTCCCACAGCGGGCGCTTGACATCGTTCTTCCGGAGCGACGTGGCGGGCGGCGTGGTGTTGATGGTGGCGGCGGTGTTCGCCATCGCCCTCGACAATTCGCCCATCGACTGGCTGTACAGGTCACTCCTGGAAACGCCGCTTGCCGTCAAGATCGGGGCCCTTGCCATCGACAAGCCACTGCTGCTGTGGATCAACGACGGACTGATGGCCATCTTCTTTTTCCACGTCGGCCTCGAAATCAAGCGCGAGATGGTCGAGGGGCGTCTGTCCAGTTGGAAACAGGCCGCTCTTCCGGCCATTGCCGCCGCGGGCGGCATGCTGATTCCGGCGCTGATCTACATCGCCCTGAATCACGGCGACCCGACCGCCATCCGGGGCTGGGCCATTCCGGCGGCAACAGACATCGCATTCGCGGTGGGCGCCCTCGCCCTGCTCGGAAAGCGCGCGCCGGTTTCCCTGAAGATCTTCCTGCTGGCGTTGGCCATTCTTGACGATCTCGGCGCCATCGCCATCATCGCGGTCTTCTATACCGACCATCTTGCCCTGGTTCCCCTGTCCATCGCCTTGCTGAGCGGCGGCGTATTGTTCGCCATGAACATGAAGGGCGTGACCCGCCTTCTTCCGTACCTGATCGTCGGGCTCGTCATGTGGGTGTGCGTGTTGAAATCGGGCGTGCACGCCACCCTCGCCGGTGTCGCCATCGCGATGGCCATTCCCCTGCGGGTTCCCGGCGGCAGCGAAGCCTCGCCGTTGCACCATCTTGAACACAGCTTGGCGGCGTGGGTGGCGTTCGGGGTCATGCCGATATTCGCTTTCGCCAACGCCGGGGTGTCGCTCGCCGGCTTCTCGCTGGACACCCTTCTCGCGCCGATCCCCCTTGGCATCGCGTTGGGCCTTTTCATCGGCAAGCAGGTCGGCATTCTCGGCTTCTCGTGGGCGGCGATCCGGCTTGGTGTCTGCGCCATGCCGGCCGGCGTCAACTGGGCGCAGATGCACGGCATCGCCGTCCTTGCGGGCATCGGATTCACCATGAGCCTGTTCATCGGCACCCTCGCCTTTGCCGATCCGGCCCATGCCGCGGCCGTCCGTTTCGGCGTGCTGTCCGGCTCTCTTCTCTCTGGCGTGGTGGGATACTGGCTCCTGCGTCTGGCCGGCGAGAAACAGGCCGAACGGTCCCGCCGTTCCGTCGGGCACCGCCACATGGAGCCGTCGATGTCGAGCGTCCGCAACTGATACGCGGCAACAACCAACAGGCAAGCCGGCGGCGGAGCCATCCGCCGCCGGCTTTGTTTGTCTTGGACACGACGCGGAACGCCGCCGTCCCCCTTTCCTCGCAACCGCTAAACCATTATATTCAGGGGGTCGGGAAACCGACTATGGCGATAAACGCCTTACGGAATAAGCGTAGCGGACCCGGGGGCAGTACCCGGCGCCTCCACCAATTTCCTTCGTGGTCGATTATCCGCGGCGGAGTCGACCATTTTCAGGGGGCGAACCAGGATCGACGCGCGTGGTAAAGGTAAGGTTTTTGCCCGGCATGGTATCCGCCGTTATCGGGCCATTCCTACAGATGCCAACGACAACGAGGCATTTGCTGTAGCCGCTTAATGCGGCAACGGGGTTCGGGGGGCACCTGGCAACAGAAGCCCCCCACTTCCCAACCGCCGCCAAAAGGAACCACGGCAGGGACTATCGTATGACGCCCGACACTTTCCAATACGATCAATGGATTGCCGACGCCCTCAGCGGCGTCGTCAAGCGGGCCTTGGCCGCGGCCGCGTCGGAGGGGCTTCCAGGCGATCATCATTTCTACATCACCTTTCGTACCGCCACGCCGGGCGTTCAAATGCCGGGCCACCTCAAGGCCCGATACCCCGAGGACATGACCATCGTGTTGCAGCACCAGTATTCGGACTTGGTGCTCGATGACGTCGCCTTCTCGGTCACGCTCAAGTTCCAGGGGCGCAGCGCACGCCTGACCATTCCCTTCGCCGCGATGACGGCATTTGCCGATCCGTCCGTCAATTTCGGCCTTCAACTCAAGCCCACGGCTCCGGCCGGCGCCAAGACGCTCAAGGAAGCCGACCACAGCCGCGCAGAGGTGGCACCGGCAGCAGCGGCCAAGACGGACCCCTCGTCGCCGGCCGCCGATGCCGCCGCAGAAGACAAGAAGAAGGGAGAGGTCATCGCCCTCGATGCCTTCCGCAAGAAGCAGTCCTGAAGCCTTTCCGCCGCTGCCATCCTGACCAACCCCACCCGTCAACGGGTGGAGCGGTTCCGTTCGAGAAGCCAAGATAGGAAAACCAGCCATGAGTGAGTACATCCATCACGAGATGTTCCCTTTGGGCCACGACGACACGCCCTACCGTCTGCTCTCCAACGATGGCGTGAAGGTGGTCGATGTCGACGGACGGACTCTCCTCAAGGTCGATTCCGCCGTACTGACGGCGCTGGCCGAGGCGGCCATCCATGACACCCAGCACCTGCTCCGCCCCGCCCATCTGGCTCAGCTGGGCAAGATCCTGGACGATCCGGAAGCCTCGCCCAATGACCGGTTCATGGCCCTGGAACTGCTCAAGAACGCGGTGATTTCGGCCGATCGCGTGCTGCCCATGTGCCAGGACACCGGCACCGTCATCGTCATGGGCAAGAAGGGCGAAAACGTTTGGACCGGCGCCGACGACGAGGCGGCCATCGCCGAGGGTGTTCTACGAACCTTCGCCAGGGACAACCTCCGCTACAGCCAGGTTTCGGCCCTCGACATGTTCGAGGAAGTGAACACCGGCAACAACCTGCCGGCCCAGATCGAGATCTACGCGACGCCCGGCGACGAATACAAGTTCCTGTTCGTCGCCAAGGGCGGCGGCTCGGCCAACAAGACCTTCCTGTTCCAGGAAACCAAGGCGCTGCTCAACCCGGCCAGCCTGATGAAGTTCGTCGACGCCAAGATCCGCACGTTGGGCACCGCCGCTTGCCCGCCCTACCATCTGGCGCTGGTCATCGGCGGCACCTCGGCGGAATTGACGCTGAAGACGGTGAAACTGGCCAGCACCCACTACCTGGACGCCCTTCCAACCAAGGGCGGCAAGTACGGCCAGGCGTTCCGGGACATCGAACTGGAGCAGAAGATCCTGGAGATGACCCAGAAGATGGGCATCGGCGCCCAATTCGGCGGCAAATACTTCTGCCACGACGTCCGGGTCATCCGACTGCCCCGCCACGGCGCCTCGTGCCCGGTCGGCATCGGCGTCTCGTGCTCGGCGGACCGCCAGATCAAGGCCAAGATCACCCGGGACGGCGTCTTCCTGGAGCAACTGGAAACTGATCCCGCCAAGTACCTGCCCGAAATCCGCGGTCACGGCCCGGGCCACGAGATCGTCAGGATCGACCTCAGCCAGCCAATGGACGTCATCCGGGCGGAACTTTCCAAACATCCGGTCAAGACGCTGGTCTCGCTGTCCGGCCCCATGATCGTGGCGCGCGACATCGCGCACGCCAAGCTCAAGGAACGCCTCGACGCGGGCCAGGGGCTGCCGCAGTACTTCAAGGACCATCCGGTCTATTACGCCGGTCCGGCCAAGACCCCGGCCGGTTACGCCTCGGGCTCGTTCGGGCCGACCACGGCCGGGCGCATGGACAGCTACGTCGACCTGTTCCAGGCCAATGGCGCCAGCCTGGTGATGGTCGCCAAGGGCAACCGCTCCCAGCAAGTCACCGACGCCTGCAAGAGGCACGGCGGCTTCTACCTGGCCTCCCCTGGCGGCCCGGCGGCCCGTCTTGCGCACGACTGCATCAGAAAAGTCGAGTGTATCGAGTATCCCGAGCTCGGCATGGAGGCGGTCTGGCGGATCGAGGTCGAGGACTTCCCGGCCGCCATCTGCGTCGACGACAAAGGCAACGATTTCTTCGCCGAACTGATCAACGCGGCCCATTGAAGGCACAGACCGAGGCGCCGGCCGTTTGCGGCCGCCGCGTCCAATGCCCATAGGAAACGCCATGAAACTTCCCGAACCCCGAAAGAGCGGCGGCATGTCGCTGACCCAGGCCCTGAATGACCGCCGCTCCATCCGCACCTATGCCGAAACCCCGCTGTCGCTCGCCGACGTTGCGCAGCTCCTATGGTCGGCCTCCGGCGTCACCTCGCCGGAGGGATACCGCACCACGCCGTCGGCGGGCGCAACCTTCCCGCTGGAAACCTATCTGGTGGCAGGCACCGTCGACGGACTGGCCGCAGGCGTCTATCGCTACGAGCCGGCGACACACGACCTTGCCCTGACCGCGCCCGGCGACGTCCGCGCCGAATTGGCGGCCGCCTGCATGAACCAAGCCTGCGTCGCCACATGCGCCGCCGCCATCCTGTTCGGCGCCGTCTTCGAACGGACGACCGCGAAGTACGGCGACATGGGGCGCGACTTCGTGTTGATCGAGGCGGGTCATGCCGCCCAGAACGTTTCATTGCAGGCGCAGGCACTCAATCTCGGTGCCGTGGCGATCGGCGCGCTAGACGAGCAACGATTGAAGCCGCTAGCCGTAATGGGCGAAAATGAGAAGGCGATTTACATGATGGTGTTCGGAAAACCGACTCCATGAGGAAGGAGAGCACCGATGTCGAAACGGGTCGAGAGAGCCGTTGAGTTGTTCGAGCCCGGCAAGTGCAGTTGCAGCCAGGCCGTGACTGTCGCGTTCGCCAGCGCCGTCGGATTTGACGAGACCGCGGCCATGAACGCCGCCCGAGGCTTTGGTGGCGGCATCGCCATGCACGGGCTGACCTGCGGCGCGGTGACCGGCGCGGTAATGACGTTGGGCATTCGCGCCGCCCAGTTGGCAAACGACGAAAAAGAAGCCAAGACCAAAGCCTACGAGATGGTCCGCCGCTTCACAGAGCGTTTCAAGGAGCGCCACGGCACCATCGAGTGCAAGGGGTTGATCGGCGTCGACCTTTCCACCGAGGAAGGCCGCAAGCTCAACAGCGACATGAAGATCACCCGCCGCATATGCCCCGACATCGTGCGTTCCGCCGCCGAGATCGTCGAGGAACTGCTCTGAGCCAAGCCGGCGCGGACGCCTGCCGATGGAATTCCTGTTCGATGGCCCCGCCGACGCCGAGACCACGCTGGTGCTCGCCCATGGCGCCGGCGCACCCATGGATTCGCCTTTCATGGCGTTCTTCGCGGATGGGCTGGCCGCGCGCGGGATGCGCGTCGCACGCTTCGAGTTTCCATTCATGGCCGCACGGCGCATGAATGGTCATCGACGCGGCCCCGATCGCCCAGCCGCGTTGTTATCCGCCTGGCTGGATGCCGTCGGCCGCTTCGACGACCCGGGGCGCTTGATCATCGGCGGCAAATCGATGGGCGGGCGGATCGCCAGCCTGGTGGCCGACGAGGCCGGAGTGCGTGGCTTGGTCTGCCTGGGCTACCCGTTCCATCCGCCGGGCCGTCCGACCACGCTTCGCACCGCCCATCTGTCGGCAATCGCCACCCCCACACTGATCGTGCAGGGCACCCGCGACCCATTGGGCACCCGCGACGAGGTGGCCGGCTACACACTTTCCGCGACCATCCGACTTCACTGGATCGACGACGGCGACCACGACCTGACGCCGCGCAAGCGCTCGGGCCGCAATCAGCGGGAAACTTGGCAGGAGGCAATCGCCGCAGTTGCGCGGTTCGCCTCGGCGGCGTAATCGGATAAAATAAAGACAGCACGTTCCACAGCCGCGTTGAGGGAGGTCCCTATGCCGGAGTCCGGAAAGTTTCGCGCCGAAGCCGATTCCATGGGGACGGTCAAGGTTCCCGCGGATCGATACTGGGGGGCGCAAACCCAACGATCCATCGAGAATTTCCGGATTGGAGAGGAGCCCATGCCGCGGTCCGTGATCCGCGCGCTTGCCATCGTCAAAAAGGCTGCCGCCCAGGCCAACGTCGAATTGAAGGAGTTGCCGGCCGAATTTGGCGAGGCCATCGTCAAGGCCGCCGACGAGGTCATCGAGGGTGCCTTCGCCGACCATTTCCCGCTCGTCGTCTGGCAGACCGGCTCGGGCACTCAGAGCAACATGAACGTCAACGAGGTGATCGCCAATCGCGCCAACGAGATGTTGGGGGCTCCCCTCGGCAGCCATGCACCGGTCCACCCCAACGACCACGTCAATCGCGGCCAATCGTCGAACGACTCTTTCCCGACGGCCATGCACATCGCCGCGGCCGAGCAAATCCACTATCAGCTTTTGGCCGCCCTGCACCAGCTTCACGGCATGCTGCTGCGCAAGGCCGATGCCTTTTCCGAGATCGTCAAGATGGGCCGCACCCACACCATGGATGCGGTGCCGATGACCCTCGGCCAGGAATTCTCGGGCTATGCCGCCCAGGTCGAAACCGGTATTGCCCGGCTGCGCGCGTGCCTGCCCAGGCTTTACCAAATCGCTCAGGGCGGCACCGCCATCGGCACCGGGCTCAACACCCATCCGCGCTTCGCCGAGGTGTTCGCCGAAAAAGCGGCGGCCGTTACCGGTCTGCCGCTGGTATCGGCCCCCAACAAATTCGAGGCGCTGGCCGCGCACGACACCTTGGTCGAGGTTTCGGGCGCGCTCAACGTGCTGGCCGTCTCGCTGATGAAGATCGCCAACGACATTCGGCTATTGGCCTCGGGCCCCCGCGGAGGGTTGGGCGAACTGGTGCTGCCCGCCAACGAGCCCGGTTCGTCGATCATGCCGGGCAAGGTCAACCCCACGCAGAGCGAGGCGTTGACCCAGGTGTGCGCCCAGGTCATGGGCAACCACGTGACGATCACCGTGGCCGGTGCCAGCGGGCACTTCGAGCTCAACGTGTTCAAGCCGGTCATCATCTACAATCTTTTGCAGTCGATCGGCCTGCTGTCGGACGCCTGCCGCAGTTTCGCCGACAATTGCGTGTCGGGAATCACCGCCAACGCCGAACGGTTGCGGGGCCTGATGGAACGTTCGTTGATGCTGGTGACGGCGCTCTCGCCGCACATCGGGTACGACCGCGCCGCCGAGATCGCCAAGAAGGCCCACGTCGAGGGGACCACGCTCCGCGAGGCGGCAGTGGGGCTGGGCTACGTCAGCAGCGCCGATTTCGATGCCTGGGTGCGTCCCGAAACCATGCTGGGGCCGCGGGAATAGGCTTTCAAACGCGGACGTCGGCAACGGCGAGCGGCACGACGGTCCCGCCCGTCTCTCCTGCTTGGGCCGGATAGACGCGGGCGGCCAAGGCACGGAGGAAAACCGCTTGGCCCACCGTCAGCTTCAGTTCACGGTGGCGCTCCCTGGACAATAGGGCCTCAACCGGCCCCTTCACCCCCTCGGCGGCCAGTTCAACCACGGCGACCGGCCCGGCCGCCGCAATATGGCGCACGATCGCCGGCAGCCCCAACTGCCCCTTCGTCGTGTAGATGGCGATGTCATGCGGACGGACGTAGGCGACGGCCTGCCCCTCGATGGCGCCGGGAGAGCGAACGGTCATGAACTCGTCATCGCAGACGACGGCGACACCGCCGCGAATCAAGCAGTCGAACCGGTTGACGTTGCCCAGAAATTCGCAGACGTAGGCGGACGCGGGATGATCGTAGACATCCTGCGGCGCCCCGATCTGCTCGATCGCGCCGTTGCTCATGACGGCCACCCGGTCGGCCAATTCCAGCGCCTCGTCCTGGTCGTGGGTCACGAACACGCTGGTCAGCTTCATCTCGGTATGCAGCGCGCGGAGCCAGCGCCGCAGTTCGCGGCGCACTTTCGCGTCCAGCGCCCCGAACGGCTCGTCAAGCAGAAGCACGCTGGGCTCAACAGCCAGCGAGCGGGCCAATGCTACCCGCTGGCGTTGCCCGCCGGACAACTGGGTCGGATATCGGGCGGCGAAATTGGTGAGTTGCACGAGGTCGAGCAGACGCTCGACGCGGGTCCTGATTTCCGCTTCGGAACGCCGCGTCGCCCGCGATTTGACGCGCAAGCCGAACGCCACGTTCTCAAACACCGTCATGTGTCGAAACAAGGCAAAATGCTGAAAAACGAAGCCGACGTTGCGCTCGCGCACCGAGCGACGGCTGGCGTCCTGGCCATCGAACAGGATGGCGCCGACGTCGGGGAAGTCGAGACCTGCGATGATGCGAAGAAGGGTCGTCTTGCCGGAGCCTGATGGCCCCAGAAGCGCCACCAACTCGCCCGAGTCCACCGTCAGATCGACGTCGCGAAGAGCGGTGAATCCACCGAACCTTTTGGTGATGTTCTTGGCCTCGATGCGCATCGGAATCACCCTTACATGCGGCGGGCCGCCGCCAGCTCGGCCCCGTATCGCCATTCGAGAACCGTCTTCAGCACCAGCGTCACCACGGCCAACAGCGCCAGCAGCGAGGCAATGGCGAATGCCGCCGTGAAATTGTACTCGTTGTAAAGGATCTCGACATGGAGCGGCATGGTGTTGGTCTCGCCTCGGATGTGGCCGGACACCACCGAAACCGCGCCGAATTCGCCCATCGCCCGGGCGTTGCACAGCAGAACGCCATAGATCAGGCCCCACTTGATGTTGGGGAGCGTAACCCGCCGGAAGGTTTGCCAACCGCCGGCGCCCAGGGACAGCGCCGCCTCCTCCTCCTCGTTGCCCTGCTCCTGCATGAGCGGAATGAGTTCGCGGGCGACGAACGGGAAGGTGACGAAAATGGTGGCAATCACGATTCCCGGCACCGCGAAGATGATCTCGACGTCGTGCGCGATAAGCCACGGGCCGAGCCATCCGTGCGCCCCGAACAGCAGGATGTAGATCAGGCCGGCGATCACCGGCGATACCGAGAAAGGCAGGTCGATGAAGGTGATCATCAGGCTCTTGCCGGTGAACTCGAACTTGGCGATGGCCCAGGCCGCCGCAATGCCGAAGACGATGTTGAGCGGCACCGCAATCATGGCGGTGATCAGGGTCAGACGGATGGCGGCCAAGGCATCCGGTTCGGCGAACGCCTCGACGTAGGTTCCAATTCCGCTGCGCAGCGCTTCGGCAAAGACGACGAAGAGCGGCAGCAGCAGGAACAGGCCGAGGAAGACAAGCGCCGCCGCGATCAACGCCACCCTTACCCAAACCGGTTCGGATATGACGGAAGTAGTGCGTTTCCTGGGCGTCCACGAAAACATGGCCGGGCCTATGCGTAACGGGTGCGGTTCCAGCGTTGCAGCAGGTTGATGACGAAGAGCAGGGCAAACGACGCCAACAGCATGAAGGTTGCGATGGCGGTAGCCCCCGCGTAATCGTACTGCTCCAGCTTGATGACGATAAGCAGCGGCGCGATCTCGGAAACCATGGGCAGGTTGCCGGCGATGAAGATCACCGAGCCGTACTCGCCGATGCCCCGGGCGAAGGCCAATGCGAAGCCGGTAAAGATGGCCGGGAACACGGCCGGCAGGATGACCCGTCGGAAGGTCTGCAGGCGACCGGCCCCAAG
>JAVEYE010000031.1:0-18144 GCA_034003665.1 Rhodospirillales bacterium
GCCGTCGGCCCGGCGCCGGCGGGGATCCCCGCCCCGGCGGCGGCGCCCCGTTACGAGCTGGTCCAGGACGAAACGGCGCTGGCTTCCTGGATCGCCGCGGCGCATGCCGCCGGCTTCGTCGCCGTCGACACCGAGACCACCTCGCTCGACGCCATGTCGGCGAAGCTGGTTGGCGTCTCGCTTTCAGTCGAGCCGGGGCACGCCTGCTACATTCCGCTGGCCCACCGGGCGCCGGCCGCCCAGGGGGCGCTCGACTTCGGCGGCGAGGCCGCCACCGACGCCGAGATCCGCCAGATTCCGACGGCCCGCGCCCTCGATCTCCTGAAGCTGCTGCTGGAGGACGACGCGGTCCTCAAGATCGGCCAGAACATCAAGTACGACATGCAGGTGCTGGCCAACCTGGGCATCCGGGTGGCGCCCATCGACGACACCATGCTGATCAGCTACGTGCTCGACGGCGCCCTGCACGGCCACGGCATGGACGAACTGGCCGCCCTCCACCTCGACCACACGACGGTCAAGTACAAGGACGTGGTCGGCGCCGGCAAGGCCCAGGTCACCTTCGACCGGGTGCCGCTCGAGGCCGCCCGCGACTATGCCGCCGAGGACGCCGAGGTGACGCTGCGGCTCCACCGCGTGCTCAAGCCCCGGCTCGTCGCCGAGCGCATGGTGACGGTCTACGAGACCATGGACCGCCCGCTGGTCCCCGTGCTGGAGCGCATGGAGCGCTGGGGCATCAAGGTCGACGCCGCGGAACTCAAGCGCCTCAGCGACGACTTCGCCGGGCGGCTCATCGACCTCGAGGACAAGATCCACCAGCTGGCCGGCCGCCCCTTCAACGTCGGCTCGCCCAAGCAGCTGGGCGAGGTCTTGTTCGAGGACATGGGGCTGTCGGGCGGCAAGAAAGGCAAGACCGGGGCCTATTCGACCGACGCCGACGTGCTGGAGGCGTTGGCAGCCGAGGGCCACGACCTGCCGGCCCGGGTGCTCGACTGGCGCCAGCTCGCCAAGCTCAAGAGCACCTACACCGACACCCTGATCGGCCAGATCAATCCGAAGACCGGGCGCGTCCACACCTCCTACGCCATGGCCGCCACCTCGACCGGGAGGCTGGCCTCGACCGACCCCAACCTCCAGAACATCCCGGTGCGCACCGAGGAGGGCCGCAAGATCCGCCGCGCCTTCGTTGCCGAGCCGGGCTTCAAGCTGCTGTCGGCCGACTACTCGCAGATCGAGCTGAGACTGCTTGCCCACGTCGCCGGCATCGAGGCGCTGAAGGAGGCCTTTCATAAGGGCCTCGACATCCACGCGATGACGGCGTCCCAGGTGTTCGGGGTGCCGATCGAGGGCATGGACCCGATGGTCCGGCGCAAGGCCAAGGCCATCAACTTCGGCATCATCTACGGCATCTCGGCCTTCGGTCTGGCCCGCCAGCTTTCCATCCCCCGGGGCGAGGCCGACGCCTACATCCGGGCCTACTTCGAGCGCTACCCCGGCATTCGCGACTACATGGAGAAGACCAAGGAGGAGGCCCGCGCCAAGGGCGTCGTCACCACGCTGTTCGGGCGCAAATGCCCGACGCCGGGCATCGCCGACAGGAACCAGGCCCGCCGCAACTTCGCCGAGCGGGCCGCCATCAACGCCCCCATCCAGGGCGGCGCCGCCGACATCATCAAGCGGGCCATGGTCCGCCTGCCCGCCGCGCTCGAGGCCGCCGGCCTCTCGGCCCGCATGCTGCTCCAGGTCCACGACGAACTGATCTTCGAGGTGCCGGACGCTGAGACCGAGGCCACCGCCGCCGTCGTCAAGGCGGTGATGGAAGGGGCCGCCCGCCTCGACGTGCCGCTGGTGGTCGACACCGGCATCGCGCCGAGCTGGGACGAGGCGCATTAGGGAGCGTCAGCCAGTTTCGTGGACGGCTTGGTCAATTCACAACATGACGTGCCGCCCGTCACTTCGTTCACGGCCGGCGAATTAGGTATGCTGTCCCCGGTATTAAGCGGGGCCTAGCCGAACATCCGCTCGCCGCGCTCGTCGATGATCAGCTTGCCCTTTTCCACGGCCATGGCCGCGGCGTCGTCGCGGCTGCCGAAGGTATCGGCGCGGATGAAGGCGTGCTCTTTCGTTTCGCTTCCGAAATCCTTGCGGATGACGCCGGCGGTCAGCCATTGGCCGCCCTGGCGGCGAGGCGTCGGGTGGATGGTGTAGCCGTTGTATTCGACGGCCTGACCGGCCCCGGCGCCCCCGCCGTCATCGCCGCCGCCGAACAACCCCTTCAGGAATCCGCCGATGCCCATGTCCGTCCTCCCGCCATTTGCGGAAAGTTTAGCGCCAAGCGATGGCGGGCGGGGACCCTTTTCTTTTCGTCATGCCCGCACTTGTCACGGCCATGACGTTTCAAGGAATGCTCCGGTGGCTTGCCGCGCCGCCTACGCGCTGCCGATGAGGATGCCGGTGGCGAAGACGATGAGGCCGCCGACCACCACCTCGAAGGCGGCCTGCGTCGGGCGGGCCGATTTTGTAGGGAGGATATATAGGTCCGCCGCCGCGGGCGGCGCAAGAATCACTGGGCGTGCAAGGGCTTGGCCGTTCGCGCGGCGCGCCGCCACCGGGCAAACAGCCGCCAGCCGAGCAGGAAGGCGAGGATGACGGCATAGAGCGTCGCCTCGCGGTAGCCGGCCTTGATCATCAGGAAGTAGTGGGCGACGCCGAGCACGCCCGCCGCGTAGACGGCGCGGTGCAGGGCCTGCCAGCGGTTGCCGCCCAGCCGCTTGACCCAGCCCTTGGTCGAGGTCACGGCGAGCGGCAGCAGCAGCGCGAAGGCGGCCATGCCGATGGTGATGTAGGTGCGCTTGGCGATGTCGGCCCAGATGGCCCGCCAGTCAAAGAACTGGTCGAGACCGACATAGGCCGCAAAGTGCAGGGACACGTAGAAGAAGGCGAACAGGCCGATCATGCGGCGGAAGCGGGTCAACAGCGCCCAGCCGGTGATCTCGCGCAGCGGCGTGACGGCCAGCGCGATCAGCAGGAAACGCAGGCCCCAGTCGCCGAAATGGCGGATTGCCGCCTCGATGGGGTTGGCCCCCAACCCGCCGCTCGCCGCCAGCCACGCCGCCCAGGCCAACGGCCCGAGGCAGGCCGCAAAGACGGCGGGCTTGACGATCAGGCGCAGGCGCTGCTCGCGGGTCATGGCGTTCCCTGGGTGGGGCCGATCCGGCCTAATAGAGTTTGCCCAGGTCCATGCCGGCGTACAAGCCGGCCACCTCTTCGGCGTAGCCGTTGAACATCAGGGTGTCGCGCTTGAGGAACTCGCCGATGCGCCGCTCCTTGGCCTGGCTCCAGCGCGGGTGGTCGACGGTCGGGTTGACGTTGGCATAGAAGCCGTACTCGGCGGGCTGCAGCTTGTTCCAGGTGGCCGGCGGTTCGTCTTCGGTGAAGCTGATCCGGACGATCGACTTGATCGACTTGAAGCCGTATTTCCACGGCACCATCAGGCGCAGCGGCGCGCCGTTCTGGGGCAGCAGCTCCTCGCCGTAGAGGCCGACCGCCAGGATGGTCAGCGGATGCATGGCCTCGTCCATGCGCAGCCCCTCGACATAGGGCCAGGGCAACAGGGGCGTCCGCTGGCCGGGCATCTCGTCGGGCCGCATCACGGTTTCGAAGGCGACGTACTTGGCCTGTCCGGTCGGTCCATACTTCTTCAGCACGTCGGCCAGGGGCACGCCGACCCAGGGGATGACCATCGACCAGGCCTCGACGCAGCGCAGGCGGTAGATGCGCTCCTCGAGCGTCAGCCCCTTGATGACGTCCTCGTAGGCGTAGGTGCCGGGCTTCTCGCAGTGGCCGTCGACGGCGACGCTCCACGGTTTCGGTTTGAAGTTCTTGGCGTTGCGGAGGGGGTCGCCCTTGTCGCCCCCGAATTCGTAGAAGTTGTTGTAGCTGGTGACCGACATCACCGAGGTCGGCTCCTCGTCGGTCGAGAACCGGCTCTTGACGACGCCGTCGAGCGCGGCTTCGGCCGGGGTCGGCAGGATGTGGCCGGCCGCCAGTCCGGCGCCGGCGAAGGCGGCCGTCTTGAGAAACCGGCGGCGCTGCTCGAATACGGCCTTGGGCGTGATCTCTGACGGCTTGACGTCGGAGGCCTTGACGAAACGGATCAGCATGCTTGGGAATTCCTATGCGAAATCTACTTGGCGGCGAGCCCGGCCTTGATGTCGGGCCAGTTCCGGTCGGCCTTGCCGATGTTGCCGGGGATGTCCCTGGCCCAGCGCGACTGCACCGACTTGGAATAGTTGAGGTAAAGCTTGCCGCCCTCGATGTGCCAGGCGGCGGGATCGATCTGGGCGGTATAGCCCTCCGCCACCGCCCAGGCGCAGAAGCCGCCGTATTGCGGCGCGTATTTCTCGGGCTCGGCGGCGAACGCGTCGCGGTGCCCGGCGCTGGCGAAGCGCCAGGTGACGCCCATCCAGTCGCGGCTGTACTCGGCCTTGCCGGGGACCGGCTTGCCGTCGGTGAAATAGGCGACCGGGTCGTAGCCGCCGATGGCGGCGCCGTCGGCCGTGTAGACCGTCATGCCGGCCCGCGCCGGGGCCGCCGCGCCAATGGCGCCGAGGGCAAACGCCGCTAGGACGAACAGAAAGACGCCGACCAGGGTGCGCCGAGACGTCATGGTTACCTGGATCATGATCACCTTTCCCGCCGGGCTGTCCGGCTCTGGAAATCCGCCGGCCGCAAGCCGTTTTCCGGCCCGGCCTTTGGGATATCTTGTGACGTGGGGGCGTTGGTGCGAATAACAAGGCCGTGAAGGAGCGGCGAGGACGCCCGCCGGCGGCGTGACGCGATCGGGGCTCAACGCGCTTGCGTCGCGTCGCGCCAGGGCCTAATTCCTTGAAGGAGCCGGTGGGGGCGGCTTGTCGCGGCGGTCGGTCCGTGGCAGTGCCGGGTCACGGACGGTAGTCTTGTGTTGGGGGGGTGCCCGTGCGGGTGCTGTATCACCTGTGGTTGTCGCCGTTTTGCCGCAAGGTGCGGATCGTTCTCCACGAGAAGAGAATCGAATTCGACCTCAGGGCGGAACAGGTGTGGGAACGGCGCGAGGCCTTCCTGGCATTGAACCCGGCCGGCGAGGTGCCGGTGCTGGTCGAGCCCGACGGCACCGCGCTGTGCGGCAGCGACGCCATCTGCGAATGCCTTGACGAGATCACCCCCGAACCGCCGTTGATCGGCCCCCATCCCTTTCTGAGGGCCGAGGTGCGCCGCCTGGTCGCCTGGTTCGACGAGAAGTTCAATCGCGAGGTCACCGAAAACCTGGTCGGCGAGAAGATGACCAAACGCTTCCTGGGGTTGGGGGAACCCGACTCGGGGGCGATCCGGGCCGGCCACGCCAACATTCACACCCACCTCGACTACATCGGTTTCCTGATGCGCCACCGCAAATGGCTGGCCGGCGACTACTTCTCGTTGGCCGACGTCGCGGCGGCCGCCCACCTGTCCACCGTCGACTACCTGGGCGACGTGCCGTGGGACGATCACGCGGAGGCCAAGGACTGGTACGCCCGGGTCAAGTCGCGGCCGAGCTTCCGGCCCCTGCTTTCCGATCACATCCCCGGCGCGCCGCCGCCCCGCCATTACGCCGACCTGGACTTCTAGGGGGCCTGCCGACCCGAGGCAAGGCCGGGGAAGAGCGCGTTCAGCGCGGCCGGCGCCTCGATCCGCCAGCGCCGATGAACGGCGGTCAACGTCGCTTCGCGCAGGCGCCGAACGTCGCCCGTTGCGACATGGATGAACGACACGAACCGATAAAGCCCGTTGGTTTCCGAAACGGCGAGCCACAAGCCCTCGACGCCTTCGACGAGATCTCCCGGCTGGGGGTGCGGCCGGGCGCCGCCCCGCCCCGCCGGTTGCGGCTCGGCGACGAAGACGAGCCGGGTTCCGCAATCGGTCAGCACGTCCTCGGGGTCGATGAAGTCGAGGCGATGGCCGCCCTCGGCGACCGGGTCGAGCGCGACGGTGTAGTCCTGGATGTGGCGCTTGGCCTGGCGCCGACCCTTCAGGCAAAGCGCGGACCCGCCGCCCGCGGTCGAACGCAGCACGGCATGACCGGCAGGCACCTCGAGGGCGGGGCGCGCGGCGTATCCGCCCGGGTCAGCCACCGGAGTCCCCAAGGTCGAGCTTCTGGAGGTTGGCCTGGGCGGTTGCCGCCGCCGGGGTGCCCGGCGCCATTTCGATGACCAGCAGCCAGTCGGCGCGGGCGCCGGCCGCGTCGGCCCCGAGTCGGCGCAGGATGCCGCGTTCCAGCAGGGCGTCGGGGTTGAGCGAATCGAGGGCCAGCGCGCGCTCGATGTCGGCGGCGGCGGCGTCCATCTCCTCCAGGTAGCTGTGGGCGGTGGCGCGGAAGGTGTAGGCATCGACCATCTCGGGGTCGAGCTCCAACGCCCGGTCGAAGTCGGCGATGGCGGCCCGGTAGGAACGGAGGCCGGCCCGCGCCAGGCCCCGGTCGACCCACAGCGTGGGGTCCTCGGGGTTGAGCTTGAGCGCCGCCGTCAGAATGTCGTCGGCCCGCTCGGGGCTGTCGTCCTGCATCCAGCCCTGGGCGGCGTGAGACAACAGTTCGGCCTTGAACTTGGGCCCGGATTTGACGTCCTGGGCCAGCGCCTCGAAGCGCCGGGCCGCCTCCTCGAATTGCCCGAGAAAGAACAGCGCCTTGGCGGCGCAGTGCCGGGCGGCGTCGCCGCCGCCCATGTCCTGCCAGACGATCGCCATGTTGAAGGCGTCCTGGGGCTCGGTCTCGGCCTGAGCCATGCAGGCGGCGTACTGGCGGGCCAGGTCGCGGTCCGACATCTCGACCGCCGCCGCCGGCCCGGCGGCCAGACCGGCAACGCCCGCAAAAACCAAGATCCAACCCGGCAACACGACCCTGTTCCTCCACCTCTGGTGCCGATAGACTTCCGGCTTCCGGTCCGGAATGCAAGCATTCTGATCAACCCCAGTGGAGGTCGCCCCGCCATGACCGCCGAAAGGCCCCGACTGTTCTGTTTCGGCCTGGGCTATTCCGCCACGGCCCTGGCCGACCGGCTGTTGGCCCAGGGATGGTCGGTGGCCGGCACCTGCCAGAGCGAGGAAAAGCGTCGCGACCTGGCGGCCAGGGGCATCGAGGCCCACGTCTTCGATGGCGGGCGGCCGTTCGCCGACGCCGACGCCGCGCTGGCCGGCGCCACTCATCTTCTGAGCTCGGTGCCGCCCGCCGAAGCGGGCGATCCGGTGTTGTGCGCCGTGGGCGGGATCCTCGTCGGCGCCGCCCAATGGCGCTGGGCGGGGTATCTGTCGACTACCGGCGTCTACGGCGACACCGGGGGCGCCGTCGTCGACGAAGGGGCGCCGCTGGCCCCTACCTCGACGCGGGGGCGTCGCCGCGTCGCCGCCGAGGCCGCCTGGCTGGCGCTTCACGCCGACCACCGGCTGCCGGTCCATGTCTTTCGCCTGGCCGGCATCTACGGGCCCGGCCGCAGCGCGCTCGATCGGGTGCGCGACGGCACGGCGAGACGCGTCGTCAAGCCCGGCCACGCCTTCGGGCGGATTCACGTCGACGACATCGCCGGCGTCCTCGTCGCCTCGATGGCAAGGCCCGATCCCGGTGCCGTCTACAACGTCTGCGACGACGAGCCGGCGCCGCCGGCCGAGGTGATCGAGTTCGCCTGCCGGCTGTTGGGACGTCCGCCGCCGCCGCCGGTGACGTTCGAGGAGGCCGCCAAAACGATGTCGCCGATGGCGCTCTCGTTCTGGCGCGACAACCGGCGGATCGACAACGGCCGGCTCAAGCGCGATCTTGGGGTGAGATTGGCCTATCCCACCTACCGCGAAGGGCTGAGGGCCATCCTGGCGGCGGGGGGATGATCCCGGAAATTTCCTACTGAAGGGAGTCGAGCAGGGTCGTCAGCGTGCGGCCGAGGCGGGCCAGGTCGTGAGGCTCCGACAGCCGATGGTCGCCGGCCTTGACGAACTGGATCTCGACGTCGTCGCCTTCCAGCATCTGGCAGAGCCTGAGACTGGTCTGCCACGGCACGTCGGGATCCCGCATGCCGTGCAGGATGCGCACCGGGCAGGTCAGCGGCATCTTGCGGCGCAGCACCAGGTGCCGTCGGCCGTCCTCGATCAGCGCCTTGGTAAATGGCGTCGGGTCGGGACCATAGGGGCTGTCGACGTACACGACACCGTCGCGTTCGATCGCCGCCTTCTGTTCGGCGGACAGGCCTTGCAAAAGCAGATCCTCGGTGAAATCGGGCGCCGGCGCGATGCCGACAAGGCCGGCCACCCGCTCGGGCCGGGCCAGGGCGGCCAGCAGCATGATCCAGCCGCCCATCGAGGACCCGACCAGCACCTGCGGTCCCTCGGTCAGGGCGTCGAGCGCGGCCGTCGCGTCCTCGGCCCAGCGGCCGATGGTCCCCTCGGTGAAGGCGCCCGACGAGGCGCCGCAGCCGAAATAGTCGAAGCGCAGGCAAGCCTGGCCGCGTTCCGCGCACAGGGCCTCGACGAAGGTGGCCTTGCCGCTGGTCATGTCCGACATGAAGCCGGGCAGGAAGATGACGCCGGGCGATTTTCCCGCCGTCTTGCGGTAGGCGATTGCCGCGCCGTCGGCGCATGTTAATATCCGAGGCGCGGGGGCGGCGGCGGTCTCGTCGTTCATGTCTTAAACCATCTTGGGTTGCTGTTCCGGATGAACGAGGAAGTGCACGATAACATCGGCGCGACGCCGGTGGAACAGGAGCCGCATTCGCCGACGCCGTCGGCCGGGCGCCGGGTCACCGTGCTGCAGGTGCTGCCGGCGCTGGGCGGCGGCGGCGTCGAGCGCGGCACCGTCGAGATCGCGCGGGCTATCGTCGATGCGGGCGGCCGCGCGCTGGTCGCCTCGGCCGGCGGTCTTATGATCCATGATCTGACGCGGGCCAAGGCCGAGCATGTCGAGCTGCCGGTCGACAGCAAGAACCCTCTGGTCATGCGGGCCAACATCGCCCGCCTGGCCAAACTCATCGTCGAAGAGAACGTCGATATCGTGCACGCCCGCTCGCGGGCGCCGGCGTGGAGCGCCTATTACGCCGCGGCGCGCACCCGGCGACGCTTCATCACCACCTTCCACGGCACCTATTCGGCCGGCAATCCGCTGAAACGTCGCTACAACTCGATCATGACGCGGGGCGAGCGGGTGATCGCCATCTCGTCCTTCATCGCCGGTCATATCCGCCAGATCTATGGGATTCCCGCCGCCCGCATCCGGGTGATCCCGCGCGGCGTCGACCTCGAACGCTTCGACCCGGCGCGCATCTCGGCCGAGCGGGTGGCGCACTTGGCCGGCCAGTGGCGCCTCGGCGACGGCCTGCCGGTCGTCATGCTGCCGGGTCGGCTGACCCGCTGGAAGGGCCAGACGATCTTCCTCGAAGCCATCGCCCGGCTGGGCCGCAAGGACATCCGCGCCCTGCTGGTCGGCTCCGACCAGGGACGGGCCGACTATCGGCGCGAACTGGAGGACCTCATCACCCGCCACGACCTCGGCGAGGTGGTTCGGATCGTCGATCATTGCGCCGACATGCCGGCCGCCTACATGCTGACCGACGTCGTGGTTTCGGCCTCGACGGATCCGGAAGCCTTCGGCCGCGTGGTGCCCGAAGCCCAGGCGCTGGGTCGCCCGGTGATCGCCAGCAACCACGGCGGCGCGCGCGAAACCATCATCGAGGGCGAAACCGGCTGGCTGACCCCGCCTGGCGACGCCCAGGCCCTGGCCGCCACCCTCGGGCGCGTGCTCGCCATCGACGCCGAGACCCGCCAGGCCCTGGCCGATCGGGCCATCGCCCACGTCCGCACCAACTTTTCCAAAGACGCCATGTGCGACAAGACGCTCGACGTCTACAACGAGGTTCTCGACCTGAAGGTGACCGACGATGGACGGTAAGGAGCGCATTCTCGTCATCAAGCTGGGGGCGCTGGGCGACTTCGTGCAGGCGCTGGGTCCCTTCGCCGCCATCCGCCGCCACCACGCGGACGCCTGGATCACGCTGCTCACCACCCAGCCCTATGCCGAGCTCGCCTATGCCAGCGGATGTTTCGACGAGATCTGGATCGATCGGCGCTCGCGCCTGCCGCGCCGGCTCATGGCCCTGCGCGGCTGGATGCGGGCGGCCCGCTTCCGGCGGGTCTACGACCTCCAGACGTCGGACCGCAGCTCCTTCTACTATCATCTGTTCTGGCCGGGGCCGTATCCCGAATGGTCGGGAATCGCCCGCGGCTGCTCGCATCCGCATGCCAATCCCGACCGCGATGCGATGCACACCGTCGACCGCCAGGCCGAGCAGTTGCGGGCGGCCGGCATCGACGACGTGCCGCCGCCCGACCTGTCGTGGGCCCAGGCCGACGTCGCCAAGTTCGGCCTGACCGGGCGATATGCCCTGCTGGTGGCGGGCGGGGCGCCGCATCGTCCGGCCAAGCGCTGGCCGGCCGAGCGTTTCGCCGATCTGGCCAACTGGCTGGCCCGCCAGGGAATCGTCCCGGTCCTGCTCGGCACCAAGGCCGAGTTGCGGACCCTTGAGGCGATTGCCGCCGCCTGCCCGGAGGCCCGTCCGCTGGCCGGCGAGACCGGCTTTCTCGACATCGTCGGGCTGGCCCGCGGCGCCGTTTCGGCCATCGGCAATGACACCGGCCCGATGCACCTGATCGCCATGGCCGGCTGCCCGTCGGTCGTCCTCTATTCGGCCGACTCCGACCCGGCGCTGTGCGCCCCGCGCGGCCGGCGCGTCGTGGTCTTGCGTCGGCCGTCGCTGGACCAGTTGCCGTCGGTCGACGTCGAGAAGGTTTTGGCCTCCATGTGGCAGGAAAAGAGCGTTTCCTGAGGCGCCACCGGCGGCGGGCGCCGATTCTGCGGCAAAAACCTTGACATGCCTCGGCTAAATGCGGACATAAGAGGCGCTTTCACTCGAACGGAACACGGACGATGAGCGCGTTGATCGTGACGGCGGCGACGACCACTACCACGCCCCTGGGGGGGTCGTGACGTCGCGCCGTTGAGTCGAACGCCGACGCCCGAGCCCTCCAGCCCCAGGCTTGGAGGGTTTTTCGTTGGGGACGAGCGCGGTGGTGTTGAAGCTTGAAAGGAGGGTCCCGGTCCTTGGGGCGCGTCGTTGACGGCAGGGCGGCGCCCAGGCGGGGATGGATCGAACGATGGAACAAGCAGCGGTGAGTCAGGAAAGGCCGGTCAGGATCACGCTTCCGGACGGCAGCATCAAGGAATACGGCGGTCCGGTCACGGCGGCGCGGATCGCCGCCGACATCGGTCCCGGCCTGGCCAAGGCGGCGCTGGCCGCCCGGGTTGACGGCAAACTGTGGGACCTGGCCCGCGACATCGAGGCCGACTCCACCGTGGAACTGATCACCCGCAAGGACGAGGCGGCGCTGGAACTGGTGCGCCATGACGCCGCGCACGTCATGGCCCAGGCCGTGCAGGAACTGTTCCCCGGCACCCAGGTGACCATCGGTCCGGCGATCGAGAACGGCTTCTATTACGACTTCGCGCGCAAGGAACCCTTCACGCCCGAGGATCTCGAGAAGATCGAGAAGCGGATGGCCGAGATCGTCGAGCGCGACCTGCCGCTGGTGCGCGAGGTGTGGGATCGCGACGAGGCGATCAAGACCTTCGAGGGCATGGGCGAGAAGTACAAGGCCGAGATCATCCGCGACCTGCCGGAGGGCGAGGTGGTCACCGTCTATCGCCAGGGCGACTGGTTCGACCTCTGCCGCGGCCCGCATCTGCCCTCGACCGGACGGGTCGGCAAGGCCTTCAAGCTGATGAAGCTGGCCGGCGCCTACTGGCGGGGCGATTCGCGCAACGAGATGCTGCAGCGCATCTACGGCACCGCCTGGACCGAGGAGAAGGACCTCAAGGCCCATCTCCTCATGTTGGAGGAGGCCGAGAAGCGCGACCACCGGCGGCTGGGCCGCGAGATGGACCTGTTCCATTTCCAGGAGGAGGCCCCCGGTGCCATCTTCTGGCATCCGAAGGGCTGGACCCTGTTCCGCAGCCTCATCGACTACATGCGCACCCGCCAGGAGCGGGCCGGCTACGTCGAGATCAACACGCCCGGCGTCATGGACCGCTCGTTGTGGGAGCGCTCAGGCCATTGGGATACCTTCCGCGAGCACATGTTCACCACGGTCACCGAGGACGAGCGCGTTTTCGCCCTGAAGCCCATGAACTGCCCCGGCGGCATCCAGGTCTTCAAGCAGGGCATCACCAGCTACAAGGACCTGCCGCGGCGCATCGCCGAGTTCGGCAAGGTCAACCGCTACGAGCCGTCCGGGTCGTTGCACGGCCTCATGAGGGTGCGCGAGTTCACCCAGGACGACGCCCACATCTTCTGCACGCTGGAGCAGATGGAAGAGGAATGCCGCGACGTCGTCGAGCTGATCATGGACATCTACAAGGACTTCGGCTTCACCGACGTGCGGATCAAGTTCGCCGACCGACCGGAGAAGCGGATCGGTTCGGACGCCGACTGGGATCAGCTTGAATCGGCCCTGAAGAACGCCCTCGAGCACATGGGCTACGCCTACACCCACAACCCGGGCGAGGGCGCCTTCTACGGGCCGAAACTTGAATTCGTGCTGCGCGATGCCATCGGCCGCGACTGGCAATGCGGAACGCTTCAGGTCGACATGAACATGCCGCGCCGGCTGGAGGCGACCTACGTCGACGCCAACGGCGACAAGCAGTACCCGATCATGCTGCACCGCGCCCTCTTCGGCTCGCTGGAGCGCTTCGCCGGCATCCTGGTCGAGCACTACGCCGGAAAGTTCCCGCTGTGGCTGGCGCCGCTCAAGCTGGTGGTCGCCACCATCACCAACGAGGCGGACGATTACGCCCGCGAGGTCGCCAAGGTTTTCAACGCGGCCGGCCTGCGCTGCGATCTCGACGTGCGCAACGAGAAGATCAACTACAAGGTCCGCGAGCACAGCGTCGCCAAGGTGCCGGTCATCGCCGTGGTCGGCGCCAGGGAGGCCGAGCAGCGGACGGTGGCGTTGCGCCGCCTCGGCGGCCAGGCCCAAGAAATTCTTGCGCTTGACGAGGCAGTCGCTAGACTTGGTCGGGAAGCGGCGAGTCCGCTTGCGAACGGTTAGCCGACGACTGCGTGTGTCACGCGATTTCCTTTCCGGGGGCCCAGTTCCGGGAAAGGGGGGGTGTGGCGTTTTGTTCATTGTTTGCCAAGGAGGCGTTACATAGCACGACCGCCCATGAATCAGCCGCCGGACCGCAAGGGCCCGCGGGTGAACGAAGAGATCAAGGTGCCGTCCATACGGCTCGTCGATGCCGACGGGGAAATGGTCGGCGTCGTTTCCGTTCAGGAAGGTCTGGAGATGGCCCAGGAGGTGGGACTCGACCTCGTCGAGGTGTCGCCCGCCGCCGACCCGCCGGTCTGCAAGATCCTCGATTACGGAAAATTCAAGTACGCCGAGCAGAAGAAGCGGAACGAGGCGCGCAAGAAGCAGAAGGTCATCGAGATCAAGGAGCTCAAGATGCGTCCCGGCATCGAGGAGCATGATTATCAGACCAAGATGCGCAGCATGTTCCGGTTCCTCGACGAAGGCGACAAGGTCAAGATCACCATCCGCTTCAGGGGCCGCGAGATGGCCCATCAGGACTTGGGCGCGCGCGTCCTCGATCGCATCCAACTGGATGTCGGCGACATCGCCAAGATCGAGCAGAGCCCGCGCACCGAGGGGCGGATGATGACGATGGTCATCGCGCCCAAGTGACCGGGCCCGCATGAAGGGGCCGCCCACCCCGGGTGGGCGGCCTTCGCTTTCGGGAACGGCCGGGCGGCCAAAACGTCACCTTGCAATCGCGGGGGCGGGGGGCTATAACCCACGCCCGCGAAAGCGAATTTCGAGCGGTCCGGCGGGGCATGCCTAGCCGCTCACGAACGCACCAGAGAAAAGGATTGCGAAATGCCCAAGCTGAAGACCAAGTCCAGCGCCAAGAAGCGATTCCGTCTGACGGCGACCGGGAAGGTCCGTGGCAACGTGGCCTACAAAAGCCACTTCCTGCGCCGCCGGCCTCAGAAGATGAAGCGCAAGGCGCGCGGCACCATGGTTCTGGTGAGTGCCGACGCCCGCATCGTCAAGTCCTACCTGCCCTACGCCTGAGGAGACGCGAACTATGGCACGCGTGAAACGCGGCGTGACGGCGCATGCCCGTCACAAGAAGGTTTTGGATATGGCCCGCGGGTTCCGCGGGCGCAACAACAGCAGCTACCGGATCGCCCTCGAAAAGGTCGAGAAGTCGCTGCAGTACGCCTATCGCGACCGGCGCAACCGCAAGCGCGACTTCCGGAAGCTGTGGATCCAGCGGATCAACGCCGGGGCCCGTCTGTCCGGCCTGACCTATTCGCAGTTCATCAACGGCCTGTCGCTGGCGGGAATCGAGATCGACCGGAAGGTTTTAGCCGATCTCGCGGTCCGCGAGCCGTCGTCGTTCAAGGCGTTGGTCGAAAAGGCCCGGGCGGCGCTCCCCGCCACCGCTTGAATTCTCGCACATCGTCGAGGATTTTTTATCCGGGAGCCAGCAGCCGGGGCCGCCCGACGGTCTCGTTTTGCTTGATGGATGGTGTTGAGCAGCCATGGAAGACATAGACGCCCTTCGTTCGGAACTGGTCGCCACGGTGAACGGATCGGCCGATCTCAAGACCCTTGAAGAGGCCCGTATCGCCGCCCTCGGCAAGAAGGGGCGCATCACCCAGCTGATGAAGGGCCTGGGCGCCATGGAGCCGGAAGCCCGCAAGGCGGCCGGCGCCCGGCTCAACGCGGTGAAGGATGCGGTGGCCGCCGCCATCGAGACCCGCAAGACGGAACTGGCCGCCGCCGCCATCGACGCCAAGCTCATGCAGGAACGCGTGGACGTGACGCTGTCGGTGCGCCCCGAGCAGGACGGCCGCATTCACCCGATCAGCCAGACCATCGACGAGGTCGTCGCCATTTTCGGCGAGATGGGATTCTCGGTGGCCGAGGGGCCGGACATCGAGGACGACTGGCACAACTTCACGGCGCTGAACATTCCGCCGGAGCATCCGGCCCGCCAGGAGCACGACACCTTCTACCTGCCGGGAGTCGGCGCCGACGGCGGGCGCATGGTGTTGCGCACCCACACTTCGCCGGTGCAGATCCGCACCATGAAGGATACCCGGCCGCCGATTCGCATCATCTGCCCGGGCCGCACCTACCGTTGCGATTCGGACGCCACCCATTCGCCGATGTTCCACCAGGTCGAGGGCCTCGTGGTCGACGAGGCCACCCACATGGGCCACCTCAAGGGCTGCCTGATCGAATTCTGCCGGGCCTATTTCGGGGTCGACGACCTGCCGGTGCGTTTCCGGCCCAGCTATTTCCCCTTCACCGAACCGTCGGCCGAGGTCGACATCGGCTGCACGCGGGAGGGCGGCCAGTTCCGCATCGGGCGGGGCGACGACTGGCTGGAGATCCTGGGCTGCGGCATGGTCAATCCGGCGGTCCTGGAAAACTGCGGCATCGATTCCGGCCGCTACCAGGGATTCGCCTTCGGCGTGGGGCTGGAGCGCATCGCCATGCTGAAGTACGGCATTCCGGACCTGCGCACCTTCTTCGAATCCGATCTGCGCTGGCTCAAGCATTACGGCTTCGCCGCCCTTGACGTGCCGAGCCTGGTGGGAGGGCTCAATCCATGAAATTCACCCTGAGCTGGCTCAAGGAGTACCTGGACACCGAGGCCGGGGCCGACGAGGTGGCGGCGAAACTCACCGCCATCGGCATCGAGGTCGAGAGCGTCGTCGACCGTTCCAAGGGACTCGAGGATTTCGTCGTCGCCCACGTGCTGAGCGCGGTGCAGCATCCCAACGCCGACCGCCTCAAAGCCTGCACCGTCGATTTCGGCGAGGGCCCGATCAGCGTGGTGTGCGGGGCGATCAATGCGAGGGCCGGCATGAAGGCGGTGCTGGCGCGGCCCGGCCAGTACGTGCCCGGCATCCAGGTGACGCTCAAGAAGGCCTCCATCCGCGGCGTCGAGAGCAACGGCATGATGCTCTCCGAGGACGAGATGGGCCTGGGCAGCGACCATTCCGGCATCATCGAACTGCCCGCGGATGCGCCCATCGGGGTGCGCGCCGTCGACGTCATGGGTCTGTCGGACCCGGTGTTCGACGTCTCGATCACGCCGAATCGCGGCGACTGCCTGGGCGTGCGGGGCATCGCGCGCGATCTGGCCGCCGCCGGCCTCGGCCGGCTGAAGCCCCTGGACGCGGCGCCGGTGCCGGGCGGCTTCAGGAGCCCGATCGACGTCATCCTCGATTTTCCCGAGGACAAGCGGAACGCCTGCCCCTATTTCGTCGGCCGCTACATCCGCGGCGTCAGGAACGGCGAGAGTCCCCGCTGGGTGAAGGAGCGGCTGGCCGCCATCGGCTTGCGGCCCATCTCGGCGCTGGTCGACGTCACCAACCTGTTGACCGTCGGCCTCAACCGGCCGCTCCACGTGTTCGACGCCGACAAGGTGCGCGGCCACATCCGGCCGCGCCTCGCCCGCCCTGGCGAGGTGCTGAACGCGCTCAACGGCAAGGCCTATGAACTCGACGGCGAGATGACCGTGATCGCCGACGACGAGGCGCCGGAAGCGCTGGGCGGCATCATGGGCGGCGAGCGCTCGGGCTGCACCGAAGACACCGTCAACGTCTTCGTCGAATCGGCCTATTTCGACGCGCTGCGCACCGCCGCCACGGGCCGCAGACTCAACCTGCAATCGGATGCCCGCTTCCGCTTCGAGCGGGGCGTCGATCCCGCCTTTCTGATCGACGGCATCGAGATCGCCACCCGGCTGATCCTGGAGTGGTGCGGCGGCGAGGCCTCCGACGTCGTGGTCGCCGGGGCCGAGCCCGACTGGCGGCGCGACATCGAGCTCAGGCCCGAGCGTGCCCTCACCCTGGGCGGCGTCGACCTCGCGACGGCCGATATCGAACGCATTCTCGCCGGGCTCGGCTTCGGGCTGCGGGAAACCGCCGACCGCCCGACCGTTTCGGTGCCGTCCTGGCGTGGCGACATCGTCGGCGAGCCCTGTCTGGTCGAGGAGGTTCTCCGCATCCACGGCTACGAGCACATCCCGGTGGTGCCGTTGCAGCCGACGACGTCGCTGCCGCACCCGGCCTGGACACCCGAACAGAAGCGCCGAGCGGTGGCCCGCCGTACGCTGGCGGCGCGCGGCATGGTCGAGGCGGTGACGCTGTCGTTCCTGCCGGCGGCCACGGCAGCCCTGTTCGGCGGCGGCGCCGAGGCGGTCCGCCTGACCAACCCGATCAGCAGCGATCTCGACCTCATGCGGCCGTCGCTGTTGCCCAACCTGATCGCCGCGGCGGGCCGCAATGCCGACCGCGGCATCGCCGACGCGGCGCTGTTCGAGGTGGGTCCCCAGTTCGCCGGCGACAAGCCGGAGGACGAGACCGTGCCGGCCACCGGCATTCGCGCCGGGCGGCGCATTCCGCGCAACTGGGCCGAGGCGGCGCGTGCCGTCGACGTCTTCGACGCCAAGGCCGACGCCCTGGCGGTGCTGGCGGCGGCCGGCGCGCCGGTGGACAATCTGCAGGCGGCGGCCGACGCCCCGGCCTGGTATCACCCCGGCCGGTCGGGCAGCCTGCGCCTGGGGCCAAAGGTGGTGCTCGCCTGGTTCGGCGAGATCCATCCCGGCGTCCTGGCCGGAATGGATGTGCGCGGGCCGGTCGTCGGTTTCGAGGCCTTCATCGACCGCATTCCGGCGCCCAAGCGCCGCAAGGGCGCGGCGAAACCCCATCTCGTGCTGTCGCCGTTCCAGCCGGTCGAGCGCGATTTCGCCTTCGTCGTCGCCGCCGAGGTGCCGGCCGCCGACGTGCTGAAGGCGGCGCGGAGCGCCCAGCCCGACCTCATCGCCGAGGTTCGGGTGTTCGACGTCTTCGCCGGCGGCGCCCTGGAGGCCGGCAAAAAATCCTTGGCCATCAACGTCGTGCTGCAGCCCCGGGAAAAGACCCTGACCGACCAGGAGATCGAGGCCGTCGCCGCCCAGATCGTTTCCAGGGTCGAAAAGGCGACCGGCGGAAGCCTGCGGACCTAGCCGGGAAG
>JAVEYE010000032.1:0-17789 GCA_034003665.1 Rhodospirillales bacterium
GTGCCAAGGCGACTGGACGATCATCCTCGACGAGATCGACAAGGACAATCTCCTGAAAAAGCGCCTGCGCATCCTGTTCGAACTGGAATCGGACAAGCAGGCGTTCATCGTCGGGTTCCGCCGCTAGCCGGATCGGCGGCCGAACGGCGGCCGGCTATCCGCGGCTGCGGGCGAAGCCGCCGTCGATGATGATGTTCTGGCCGGTGATGTAGGTGTTCTCGGGACTGGTCAGGAAACCGATCAGCCCGGCCACTTCTTCGACGGTGCCGCACCGGCGGAGCGGAACCCGCGTCGCCAGTTCGGCCAGGGCCTTTTCGCCCAGGTTCTTGACCGACAGGTCGGTTCGGATGAAGCCGGGCGCCACGCAATTGGCCAGGATGCCGAATTCGGCGACGTCGGCGGCCAGCGAGGCCGTCATGCCGTCGATGGCGTACTTGCTGGCGCCGTAGGCGGCGCGATGCTCCTTGGCCGACACCCCCCACAGCGACGAGATGTTGACGATGCGCCCCCAGCCCTTGCCCATCATGGCCGGAACCGCCGCCTTGCACAACAGGAAGGGGGCGATCAGGTTGACCCGCATCACCCGCTCGAAGTCTTCCAGCGCATAGGATTCGAACGGCCCCACCTTGTTGGTGCCGGCGTTGTTCACCAGGATGTCGAACGCCAAGGCGCCTATCGTCTCGGCGAAGGCGATCGACGCCTCGCGGTCGGCGAAGTCAGCGGCCATGTAGCGGCATCCTTCGGGCGGCTTGCCGTCGGGGCGTGTGCCGGTCACCGTCACGTCGGCGCCGGCGTCGCGCAGGCGTTCGGCCGTGGCCCGGCCGATGCCGCGGGTTCCCCCGGTGACCAGGGCTTTGAGACCGCTGTGGGATGGGGCCATGATACTCCTCTCCTTCGTTGGGGACGGCGCCGCCCATCATCGGCATTCGCGGCCCGAAGTAAACCCTCGATCCTTCTCGCCCGCGTCCGGAAGGTCTCGTCCCGAGCCGGTCCCGAGGGCCAGGACAGGTCTTCAGTGGGCGATGAGCACGGGAATGTCGGCCTCGGCGAGAATCTCGCGGGTCGTGCCGCCGAAGATCATCTGTTGCAGCCGGCTGCGGGTGAAGGCGCCCTTGACCACGAGGTCGGCTCCCAACGCCCGCGCCTCGGCCAGAAGGGCCGCCGCCGCCGAGCGGCCGTTGGCCGGCACCGTCCGCGCCGTCGCGTTGAGGCCGTCGCGCACCATGTGGGCCGCCACCTCCTCGCCGGAGGGGCCGGGCACCATGCCGCCCGAGGCGCCGCTGACGGACACCACGTGGATCGTCCTCGCGCCGCGCAGGATGGGCCATCCGAGGCCCAGGGTGCGGGCGGTCTCCGTGCTGCCGTTCCAGGCGACGACGACGATCTCTCCCAGCGACCGGGGAACCTGGCGGGCGCTGACCACGACCGGCCGCCCGCTATAGAAAATGGCCGCCTCGCAGACGCCCATCCAGTCGGGCGAAACGTCGGGGGGCGTGCGACAGATGACAATCAGCCCGAACAGGCGCCCGTAGCTGCCGATCACCGCGTCGCGGTCGCCCTCTTTCTCGCGCCACCAGGCGGTCGGTTCCTCCGAGCGCACCGAGATCTCGCGGAACGGCACGTCGCGCTCGTTCATGAAGGCGGCGAAGCGCCGGCGGGCCCGCTCGGCGTTCTGATCCCAGAACTCGCGGTACTGACCCAGGAAATACGGGGGTACCGGGCCATGCGAAACCACGGGCAACGGCGACCGGACGAAAAGTCCTTCGATGTAGCTGCCGAAGCGGCGGGCGATCAGCAGGGCGGTCTCGGTCGCGCTGGCGGCCGAGACGTCGTCGACAAGGGGCAGGAGAATGGTCTTCATGGGCGAGGGCCTCCTAGCCGTGCCAAGACCGGGAAACGAGTCTATCAGACTCGGGGCGTTCTTGACAGCGGCCGGGCGGCGGCCAAAAAAACACCCGCGCAACAGGGTCGCGCGGATCGCCGGGAGAAGTGAAGGGAAACACGGAGGCCATCCTGCACGGAGGGGTGGGGTTGGATGGTCGTACCTATCGGGACGTTGCGCCCTAGTTCCGCGTTTCCCTCTTTCGAGATACTAACCGGTTCGCCCCGAGGCAGACATTCGGGAATTCCCTAACCCAACGGGGACCGGCCGAAACGGGTGGGGATCCGGCATGACGGCAAGCCGCTCCCGCCGGCCGGCGGATCCTTGCAAAATGCAAATAGCGGTGCATTTTGCAAAAAACCCAGCGCATCAGCGGTACCCGCCGTCGGCTCCGCGCCGCTGAACCGCCGCCATCCCCGTCCTTATCCTGGCATGCGCCTTGCGTGGGAAGGGGCATCGGCGCCGGAGCCTCCCCGGGGCCGATGCCCAACGGACTCAATGCCGCGTATTTCGGAAGGGTGGGGAAAGCGGCCGTAAGGTGCCGTATTTTCCTTAACCTAGCGGGTCCGGAGCCATCCTTCTCCCCCTTTGCGCTCCGGACCCGTCTTTTTCCGTCCGTTCCCCGGTTGGCGGGCGTTTGCCCTAGCCCGCCGTGCGGCCGTCGTCCCAGCCTTGCTTCTTGCGATAGAGCGTCGAGGCGCTGACCCCCAGGAAATGCGCGGCCTTCGGAATGTTCCCGCCGCAGATCCGGATGGCCCGCTCGATGGCCTCGCGTTCCACCTCGGCCAGCGGCCGGATAAGGTTCGGCGCCGCCGACTCCAGGATGGAATCGTCCGCGATCTCCTCCGCCGGAGCCGCCGGAGACAACGGGGCGGCGGCTCGTTCGGCGCCGGCCAGCAGTTTCACGGGGGACGGCAGCATGTCGACCGTCACCGTGTCGCCATCGTTGAGCACGACCACGTTGCGGATGACGTTCTGCAGTTCCCGCACGTTGCCCGGCCACGGATAGGCCGCGAGGACGGCTTCGCATTCGGGGTCGAAGCGCACGAACCGCTTGCCTTCCTCCGCCGCATAGGACTCCAGGTATTTCTGGGCGATCTGCGGGACGTCCCGACCGCGCTCGCGCAGCGGCGGCATGTGGACTGGAATGACGTGGAGCCGGTAGAACAGGTCCTCACGGAACCGCCCCGCCGCCACCTCCGCCAGCGGATCGCGGTTGGTCGCGCAAAGGAAGCGGACGTCGACCGATTCGGTCGCTTCGCCCCCCACCTTCAGGAAGGTTCCAGTCTGCACGAAACGCAGGAGCTTGGTCTGCAGGCTGAGGTCCATCTCGCACACCTCGTCGAGAAAGAGCGTGCCGCCGTCGGCCCTCTTGGCGGCGCCCTCGCGCTCGGCGATGGCCCCCGTAAAGGCGCCCTTCACGTGCCCGAAGATCTCGCTTTCCATCAGGTCCTTGGGGATGGCGCCGCAATTCAGCGCGACGAAGGGTTTGCCGGCGCGCGGGCTTTTCTGGTGGATGGCCTCGGCGCACACCTCCTTGCCGGTCCCGCTTTCGCCGGAGATGAACACCGTCGCCTTGCTGCCGGCGGCGCTGTCGATGATCCGGTAGATCGCCTGCATGGGCAGGGACGATCCGATGAAGCCGCAATAGGTGGGGCGGTCCAGGTCCTGATAAGTCTCGAGGATGCGGCTCAGCCGGTCGTGTTCCAGCGCATTGCGCAGCGTCACCTGGAGCCGGGCCGCGTTGAAGGGCTTGACGATGAAATCGTAGGCGCCCAGCCGCATGGCCTCGACGGCCACGTTGACCGACCCGTGGGCGGTGACGACCACGGTCACGCACGGCAACTGGCGGCTGGAAACGCGGCGCAGGATGTCGATGCCGTCGATGTCGGGAAGCATGAGGTCGAGCAGGATGGCGTCGGGCGGCCTTTTTTCGATTTCCTCCAGCCCGATTCGGCCCTTGTCGAAATGAACCACCTCGTAGTCGGTGTCGCCAAGGACCGTGGCGACCATGCGGGCCTGGGCCAGGTCATCCTCGATCAGCACCACCCGGCGCTTGTGGTGGGCGGCCGCCGATCCGCCGCGCGGCGTCGCCGGTTTGACGGCGGGCGCCATGTCGGGCGCGGCCTCGAGCGGCGAGTCCAGCTCCTTGCGCAGGCGACCGACGAGATCCCGCAACTGCCGGCGGGCCGCGTCGTCCACCCGTCCGCCCGGGGCCGCCATGGCCCGTTCGCAGGCCTCTTCCAGATCGCGCCCCACGACGGATACCGTCGGGGCGCCGAACATGCCGCCCGAGCCGGCCAGCTTGTGGCCGATCTCCTGCATGGAGCCGAGCGCCGCCCGCGTCGCCTTGACCGATTTCGCCCGCCCCAGGTCGTCGACCAGGGCGTCGAGGACGTCGACTCGCTCAGCCAGCCTGCCGAAGAATTGCGATTGCAGGGCCGCGAATCGTTCCGCGAAATCGGGACGCGATTCAGCCATGACGGTTGTTCCAGATTTCACGGATCTGATCGGCCAGGGCCATCGGATCGAAAGGCTTGGCGATGACGCCCGCCGACCCGAGATTCCTGTAGTGCTCAAGCTCGGTCGGCATGGCCTTGGCCGTGCAGAAGACGACCGGCGTCGCCGCGAGCGCCGGGTCGGCGCGCAGGTGCTGGAGCGTGGTCGGCCCGTCCATCTCGGGCATCATGACGTCGAGCAGAATGAGATCGGGGCCGAAACGGGGCGCCACCTGGATGGCTTCCTGGCCCGAGCCGCAGGTCTCGACGGTCAGGCCGCCGACGGTCTCGAGCGCGATTCGGGCCACCAACTGGATGTCGGGATCGTCTTCGACGACGAGGATTTTCTTCAGCGGCGAAGCGGTCATGCCGAGGTCCTTTCTGGATCCTGAGGGAATGCATCGTTGCCGACCAGACGGCGGATGGTGTCGAGAAGGTCGCGGTTGCTCACCCGCGCCTTGACCAGGGCGGCGTCCACCTGGTGCGCCAGATCGTCGTCGATGGCGAAGCCGGAAAAGATGATCACCGGCGTGCTCTCCGTTCCCGCGCCCTTGAGCTGCGGCACCAACTCGAAACCCGACCCGTCGGGCAACTTGACGTCCAGAATTGCAAGGTCGAAGGTCTTCCGGTCAAGGCAATTCCGCGCCTCGGCGAGGGAAGAGGCCACGGTCAGCAAAACCTTGTCCTTCAGCAGGTCGCCGATCGTCTCGACGAGATCGGGGTCGTCCTCCACGTAAAGCAGGCGGGGTTTGCGGCTGTGGGTCACGTTCGCCGCCTTGGTCACGGCACGCAGCAGCCGCTCCTCGTCGATCGGCTTGCTCAGCCAGTCAAGGACGCCCAGCGTCGCCGCCTCGATATGGTCGCGGACATCCCCGGCCCGCGCCGACACGACGACCACCGGTATGTCGCGGACGGCGGGGTCGCGGCGCACTTCGCGGATCAGTGCGATGCCGTCCTTGCCGGGAAGCATGATGTCGACGGTCATGGCGTCGAAGCGGCGTTCGGACAGCCGGGTTTGGGCCGCCTCGGCCGTGGTGGCGATCTCGGCGTCCATCCCGGCCTGGACCAGCATCATGGCGAGAATCTTGGCGACGTCGGGGTCGTCCTCGCAGACGAGAACCTGCTTCCTCCCGGCGATCGGCTCTCGTTCCGGGCCCTCCGCGGCCGCCGGCGCCTCGATGGGCGCGGCGATGGGAAGGTCGAAATGAAAGGTCGAGCCGCCGCCCGGCGTCTCGCCGAAGTCGATGCGGCCTCCGTGGCGTTCGACGATGGATTTGGTGATGCTCAGGCCGAGGCCGGTGCCTCCGGCCTTGCGGGTGTCCGAGGAGTCGGCTTGGCTGAAGCGCAGGAAGATGCGGTCGCGGAAATTTTCGGGGATGCCGGGGCCACGGTCGATGACGGCGACGCGGGCCCAGCGCTCGACCCGGCTGACGGCGACTTCCACCGTGCCGCCGGGCGGCGAGAATTTGGCGGCGTTGGAGAGCAGGTTGGTCATCACCTGGACGATGCGGTCGCCGTCGATGTTGACGGTGAGCGGGGGAACCGGCTGACGGACCACGAAGTCGATGCCGTATTCCTCGGCGTAGCCGGCGTTCGCCTCGATGGAGATGTCGATGACGTGACCGATGTCGGTGGCCTGGAAACGGAACTGGAGGCTGCCCGATTCGATCTTCTCGAGGTCGAGGATGTCGTTGACCAGGGCGATCAGGCGCTGGCTGTTCTTGTAGGCGATGTCGACCAGATCGCCGACCTTGCCGGAAAGCGGGCCGACGGCGCCGCCCATGACCAGGCCGAGGGCGCCCCGAATCGAGGTGAGCGGCGTGCGCAGCTCGTGGCTGACGGTCGAAACGAATTCGTTCTTCATGCGCTCGACCTGCTTGCGTTCGGTGATGTCGCGAATGACCCCGGTGAACATCCGCCGGCCGCCCTGGTCGATCTCGCTGACGCCGATTTCAAGGGGTATGACCGTGCCGTCCCGGCGCCGGCCGCTGAGCTCGCGGCCGCTGCCGACGAGGCTGGCTTGCCCGGTCATGAAAAAGCCTTGGCCGTCGGCGGTCGTCGTGCCGTCCGGGCGCGCGGGCATCAGGACGGAGACGTTGCTGCCGATCAGTTCGTCCCTCGAATACCCGAAAATCCGCTCGATCGCCGGGTTGATCGATTCAATGACGCCGCCTTCGTCGACGGTGATGATGCCGTCGACCATGGTGTCGACGACCGCCCGGATTCGCTCTTCGCTGTCGCGCAAGGCGTCTTCCGCCCGTTTGCGGGCCGTGATGTCGGTATGCGTTCCCACGGCGCGGATCGGCGTGCCGTCGGGCCGTCGCTCCACCACCTTGCCGCGATCAAGAACCCAGTGCCACGCACCGCTTTTCCCCATCATGCGGTACTCGGCCTCGTAGGCGGCCGTTCGGTTCTGCAGATGGGCGTTCATGGCCCTGGCGACGTCCTGTCTGTCCTGGGGATGGATGCGGTCTTCCCACGAGGTCACGCGGGGAGCGAGGTCGCCCGGCGCGAAGCCGTGCATGGCTTCGAAACGCGGGCTGAAATAGACGTCGCCGGTGATCACGTTCCAGTCCCACAGGCCGTCCTCGGTTCCCTCCAGGGCCAGCTTCAGCCGCTCCTCGCTGATGCGCAGGGCGTCTTCGGCGTGGCGGCGGGAGATCTCGGCGCCCACCCATTGGGCGAAGAGCTGGATCAGCGAGAAGTCGCTCTCGCCGAACGGCCGCTCGCGCGGCGCGGGGCCCGAGAAGTTGAGCGTCCCGTACCGCCGGCCGTCGACCGTGATGGGGACCCCGATGTAGCTCTCCAGCCGGAACACGTGATGGGGGGGGCGGTCGCGGACGTGGTTTTCGCTGATCCGGTCGAAGCCGGTCGGGCCGTTGGCGGCGAGGGTGTGGATGCAGCAGGTCTCGCCAAGCGCGAAGATGGCGCCAGGCGGCGGCGCCTCGGCGGGGCCGACGATGTGCTCGACGATGTAGCTGTCCCCCTCGACCCGACTGACGATGCCGAGTGGCAGATCGAAGGTCTCCGCGCCCAGCATCAGCATGCGGCGGATCTTTCGGTCGAAGCTCAGCGTTTGGTCGATGGCGATGTCCTGCAACTGGCTGCGCGAGCGGGCGTAGTGGCGCAGCGTCTGCTCGGCGGCCTTCTGTTCGCTGACGTCGGTCAGCGTGCTGACGAAGCCGGTCACCCGGCCCTGGCCGTCCCGGTGCGAGGTGGTCTGGCCGATCACCCATGTCGTGACGCCGTTCGCCTTGAGGAAGCGGTATTCGATGGTGAACGCCTTGCCTTCGGCGGCGCCCGCCTCCCAGGTGGCGAGAACGCGGCGGCGATCCTCGGGGTGCAATGCGTCCTGCCATCCCGTGCCCAGCATCTCGGTCTCGTCGAGGCCGGTGATCTCGGCGCATTTGTCGTTGGAGTAGCGACAGTTGCCCATCGGGTCGGTATAGAAGATGCCGACCGGCGACACCTGCGCCAGGGAATGAAATCGGCGTTCCGATTCGGCCAGCGCAACGACCGTTTTGCGGCGGTTGACGATCTCGTCGCGGAAGGCCCGCAAGGCGATGGAGATGGTGTCAATCTCGCCGGGGATCCGGCCCTGGTCGACGGGAACATCGACGTTGCCCCGCACCAGTTCGGCAAGCGCCACCACCACCCGGTCGATCGGTCGGGTGATGGTGCGGCCGAGGGCCAGCCCAAGAAGGACACAGACGACCAGACCGGAAGCGCCGACCCCGACCATGACGACAATGTTCGTATGCACTTGGCCGAGCGCCGCGGTCGCCGACGCCTTGGCGATGTTTTCCACCTGATGGACCAGCCGCTCCACCTCCGTGGCGATGTTCTTCTGCTCGATGGCGATCGACGGCAGCAGGCGGTCGGCGTCTCCGCGCCTCGCCATTTCCAGGAGGAAGAAGACGCGCTGGGCGGTTCCCGTGTAACGGCTGTGGGTGAGTTGGATGTCGTGAAGCGTTTCGACCAGCGTGCGGAACTGTTCCCGGAACATCGGATCGGCGGATTGGCGCAAGGCCTCGCGGGTCATCGCGGAGGCGGCCTGAAGCTGATCCTCGATGCGCACGCCGAGGACCGTGAAGCGGTTGGTCTGGGCGCCGAAATCGGCGCCGCGCGCCGGCGTTCCGACGAGGCCGGCATCGGCCAGCCGCAACGCCTTCTCGAAACTGACCGCCTGCTCGAACTGGTTCACCGTGATGGACGTCAGGACGCCGAGCAGCGGCAGCTCCTCGCGGGTGACGCCGGTCAGCCGGTCGGCGATGCGCGATGTCGCCAGAATGGCCACGACCGTCACCAACGCCGTGACCATGAAGCCGACGACGACGAGGGCGACGATGCGGATCGAGATCTTCATGATGCGGCGGTCGATCTTCCCGGTTTGCCGTCTGCGGGAGCCCGCCGCCCGTCCGACACGGCGTCGGCGAGCACGCGGCGGGCTTCCTCGGGGCGCTCAAGTCGGCGCAGGAGATCCGCGTAGTTCCTGGCCAAGCGTAGCAGGTCGGGATGATCCGGCGCCAGCGCCGCGCGGCGGATGGCCAGCGCCCGCTTTAGCAGGGGCTCGGCGGCGGTGGGATTTCCCCGACGAAGCAGCAACTGCGCCAAGCTGGAAAGATCGGCCGCCACCGCCGGATGATCTGGGCCCAGCACCGTCTCGTCGATGGAGAGGGCGCGCCGGTACAGCTCTTCGGCATCGGCCGGATCCCCCGCCGCATAGCGCACGAAAGCCAACCGACTCAGCGCCTTGGCGACGTCGGGATGGGCGCCGCCGCGGGTCCGCTCCACCGATTCGAGGGCGCGGCGCAGCAGGGCCTCGGCCTCGGAGACCTGGCCGGCCTGGAACACGGCCGTCGCCTGCCGGGTCAGCAACGTGGCGACCTGGATTTCCGCGCCCTGCGGCAACAGGCCAAGGGCGCGGCTGAACAACCGGGCGGCGGGGGCATGCCGGCCGCGGGCCATCTCCAGGTCTCCGGCAAGGGCGATGGCGCGTACCGCCGCCTGGCGGCGTTTCTCGGCGGCCTCGGCCATTCGCCGACCCGCCACGCCGAAGCGGCTTCCGGCCCGATCCAGGGCCTCGATCGCCGCCGCGAAGTCGCCCCGCTCGAGGGAACGAGTCGCCGTCGCGACCATCGCATCCGTTTGATCGTCGGGGTCGGTTTCGGCGGCGAGGTCGGCCAGGGTCGCCCGGCCGGCCGCAAGGTCGGCCCGGAAGCCGGTGACGCGCGCGTCAACGGCGGCGGGCGCCAGCCCCTGGGAGAGCAGAGCGGCCCTCAACGCCGTCGCCGCCGCGTCGGGCGGCGGCGGGTCGGCCTCGGCGGGCGGTGGCGGAGCGGCTGGCGATGCAGGTTCCGCGGCGGGCGGCGGAGCCGCCTTCGCCGTGGCGGGGCGCGGCCGCGCCCACAGGTAACCGACGGCGATGCCGAGACCGAGGACGACGAAGATGGTCACGATCAGGGCGGCGCCCTCGGGGCTGGTCGCCGTCTTCCACAGGGCGGTCCATGCCGGGTGGTCCCTGATGGCGTCCCACTCCCATCCACTCGCCAGGCTGCGCACCCATTCGACGGCGCGGCTTAACGACTCCGCCATCGTCGCCCTGCCCTTTCGCTAGGCATTTGAAATACCACACGGAATATAGCGCCGCATCATCGCATGCCGGGACCATCGTGGCAACCGGCTCAACGCGGCGGCCATTGACGGAGGCGGGCCGGGCACTCAAACTCGCGCCATGTTTTCCTTGGGCTTCCTTGGCGGGCCGCAGAGCTTCGACCCCCTCGTGCTGCTGGCGATCGCCCTCGGCCTCGAGGCCGGGCTGGCCACGCTGCCGGGGTTCGCCCGGCTGGCGGCGGTTTTCCCGCGGCTGGCCCGCCGGCTGGTGTCGGCGCTCGACGGCAAGCTCAACCGCGAACGGCGCAGCGAGATGGACCGCGCCTTGCGCGGCGCCGTCGTTGCCCTGGGGCTGGCGGCGGCGGCGGCGGTCGTGGGCTGGGGGATCGCTTGGCTCGGCCAGAACCATCATTTCGGCTGGATCGTCGAACTTGCGCTGCTGATCGCCCTGATCGACCAGGGCCGACGCTATGCGGCCGTGCGCGCCGTCGCCGCCGCCTTTGCGGCCGGCAACCTGGAGGCTGCGCGGCGGAGCCTCGATGGGCTGGTCGGGCGCGACCCCGGCCTCATGGACGAGCACGGCGTGGCCCGGGCCGCGGTCGAATCGGCGGCCGAGGGGTTCTGCACCGGGGTGGTGGCGCCGGCCTTCTGGTATGCGCTGTTCGGCTTTCCGGGACTCGCCGTAAGCTGGGCGGCGGCGGCGATGAACGAAACGCTGGGCCATCGTACGCCCCGCTACCGGGCCTTCGGGATGGCGGCGGCCCGCCTCAACGACATCCTGGTGCTGATTCCGGCGCGGCTGGCCGGGCTGTTCCTGGTCATCGCCGCCGTCATCGCGCCGACCGCCTGGCCCGGCCGGGCGCTGTCGGTCATGATGCGCGACGCCGGCCACCACCGCTCGGCCGCCCTGGGCTGGCCGGTGGCGGCGATGGCCGGCGGTCTCGACGTCGCCCTGGGGGGGCCGCGTCAGTACGCCGGCCTGACCACCCGCGACCGCTGGATCGGCGACGGCAGCGCGCGGCTTGCCGGTCGCGACGTCCGCCGGTCCCTGTACCTCTATGCCGTCGCCTGCCTGGTCAACGCCGGATGGGTGGCGGCGCTGGTGCTGGTGCGGCTCGGCCTGTCGGCTTAGGCCCGCCGTCCACTCACGGAACGGCCAGCACCCGACGCAGGGGATCGGCCTGGGGATTGCTGAACGCCTGGTCGAACAGGATGGCGTCCGGCGTTGCCCCCTGGCCGTAATAGGCTTCGTTGTAGTCGTTGCGGCGGGCCAGCACCGATCCTTCGATCGACCCCCCGGCGTAAAGGCCGGCGGCGTGGGAAAACACCACCACGTCGGCGCCCAGGTTGGTGGTTACGGCGCCCTCCATGCCGCCGCCGACGGTGCCGACGGTGATCCCCAGATCGGCGCCCACCTTGCCTTGATGCTTGACCAGGGCCTGCAGGGCCTTCTGGCTGCGGACGATGATGATGGTCTCGGCCACCTGGCCGCCGATCTGCAGGCCGACGCTGCCCGCCCCCAGGGCGTAGAAGGCCGGAGGGCTCCAGCCACCCGCCGGCTGGCGGGCCAGCATGACGCCGCTGCCGAATTCGGCGCCCACGATGAATCCGGCCCGATAGGCGCCGGGGAAGATGACCACTCCCTCGGCCTTGGCCAGCAGATCGCGGAAGAGGGGCGATTGCGGGGCCTGCCGCTGCTTGAAGGCGTCGACCGTCCAGCGCGCCTTGTCGACCAGCTCCTCGGCCTCGGCGGCCGGCGACGGCGCGCGGTTGCATGCCGTCAGCAGGCTGGCCAGAACGACCACGGCCAAAAGGATCCTTTTCATCCCTTCCTCCCATCGGTTGGGGCGACGCATTCGGCGCGGCGATCGAACGTTCGGCGCCGACGGCGCCAGCCTAGCATGGCGGCCGGGCGCAACGCCACCCGCCGGCGTGCGGTCGCCTATTCGCCTTGCTGGAGCAGCAGGCCGTGCACCCGCGCCTGGCGGAACATCGCCAGGAAGAAGGCCGCGCCGGCCAGCAGGTAGAGGCCGTTGAGGCCGACCGCCCAGGCGAACAGGCCGATGTCGAAGACCCCCTCGAAAAGGACGGCCCGCATCCCCTCGAACACGTAGGCCGAGGGCAACGACCACGAGACCGGTTGCAGCCAGACCGGCAGCGCCGAAATGGGATAGTAGACGCCGCTCACCGGGGCCAGCAGGAAGATGCCCAGCCAGCAGAGGCTTTCGACCCCCAGCCCGAAGCGCACCAGCAGGCCGGAGACGAAAAGCCCGACCGCCCAGCCGAGGACCAGCAGGTTGACGAAGAAGGCGAGCAGCGGCAGACCCATGGCGAACACCCAGACGTCGTAGAAGGGCCATGCCAGAAGGGCGGCCGGCCCGACGCTGAGCACGGTGCGGATGGAGCTCATGACGACCAGCGAGAGGACCATCTCGCAAGGGCGCAGCGGGGTGATGAAGATCTGACCGAGGTTGCGCGCCCACATCTCCTCGATGAACGACACCGACAGGCCCAGGTTGGAACGATAGAGCACGTCCCACAGCAGCACCGCCGAGATCAGCACGCCGGCCGCCTGGGCGACCCACGAACTGTGCGAAACGAAGAAGTTGGTGATGAATCCCCACAACACCATCTGGACCAGCGGCCAATAGGTGAGCTCGAGGACGCGCGGCCAGGAATGCCGGTACATGTAAAGATGGCGAAGCACCATGGCGCCGATGCGGCGCGCCGAGGATGGCGGGCGAGGACTGCGGAGGGCGGCGTTCATGGAGCCGCGCCCGGGCCGTCTGCTTCGGCGGTCGGCCGCCGTCGCCGCGCGATGTCGAGGAACACCTCCTCCAAGGTGCTGCGGCCATAGCGGGCCACGAGTCCGGCAGGCGGCCCGTGGTCGACGATGCGGCCCGCCCGCATCATGAACACCTGGCTGCACAGGCGCTCCACCTCGGCCATGTTATGGGAGGCCAGCAAGAGGGTGGCGCCGGTGCGCCGCTGGTAGGCCTGGAGATAGCCCCTGATCCAGTCGCCGGTGTCGGGGTCGAGCGAGGCGGTGGGCTCGTCCAGAAGCAAAAGCTGCGGCTCGTTCAACAGCGCCTTGGCCAGGGCCACCCGCGTCTTCTGTCCGGCCGAAAGCGTTCCCGTCGGCTTGTCCAGGAACGCCTCGATGTCAAGCTCGCGGGCCAGGGCGGCGATGCGGTCGCCAACGTGGTCGACGCCATAGAGATGGCCGTACACCACAAGGTTCTCGCGGACCAGCAGGCGGCGCGGCAGGTCGACGTAGGGCGACGAGAAGTTCATGCGGTGCAGCACGCGGTAGCGATGGGCGACCACGTCCTCGCCGAAGATCGAAACCGCGCCCGACGTTGGAAGGAGCAGGCCGAGCAGGATCGAGATTGTCGTCGTCTTGCCGGCCCCGTTGCCGCCCAGCAGAGCCGTCGTGCCGCCCGCGGCGGCGGTGAACGAAATGCCGTCGACGGCCCGCACCGACCCGAAGCATTTGACCAGCTTCGCGACCTCGACGACCGGGCGGGGGGCGGCGCCGCTCATGGCGAGGGGCCGATTTTCGGGCGGGCGGAGGGCGTGGCCACCGGTCAGCTCCGTTCGATTCGCCGTTTCAGGCGCAGCAGTTCGCGCCGCCGGTTGTCCTCGGCGATGAGAGTCTCGACGTGGCGGCCCTGGAAGAAGCGGATGCCGATCGACTGGCCGAACGTCACCGCCTCGCCGTCGTCGCATCGGCACAGGACGACGCGCGACGAACCGGCCCGCTTGACCATGGCGCGCACCCCTTCCCGCACGTCCTCGCCGCTGTCCGCCATTTCCTGGTCCCACAGCAGCTTGACGAAATCGGCGCCCAGCCGTTCGCGGTCGAGCAGCGGCATGACTTGGTGGGTCAGGGAGTCGATGCAGATGCGATAACCGCGCTGCTGGGCGAAGTTGCGGGCGAACAGGAAGGCGCCGAGGTCGGCGAACACCTCGGCCTTATCGATCTCGATCACCAGCGAACCGCGGCGGCTGGCCGTGATGTTGTCGTCGAAGGCCAGGAAATCGGGCGACAGGATGGTCGAGACGTTGAGGTTGAAGCTGATGTCGCCCGTGAAGGTGATCTGGTCGGTCCTCGACAGCATGGCGAGGACTCGCCGGTCGAGGCTGCTGGTGAGGTGCTGGAAGAGCCAGCGGTTGCCGGCCAGGTTGACATCCGGCAGCAGGGTCTCGCGAAGGTCGAGGATGGAGATGAACAGTTCGCTGAAGGCCGGTTCCGGCACGCCCTTCGCTGTCACCCCGCAAATGTACTGGCGGCGCACCAGATTGGACAGATCGGCCCGGACCAGCGCCGCCTCAACCCGGTTCAGCACATCGGGCGTCAGCGGCGAACCGCGCGCCTGGCGGGCCTTCAGCGCCTGGCGGGCATCCCGCGTGGCGCGGATCGCCTCGGTGGCTTCGCGGTCGTCGTCGATCAGGCCCTGGGCGAAGCGCAGGACCTTGTCGTAGTCGCGGTCGACCGCGTACCAGATGCAGAAGCGGCGGGCCTCGTCGTCCTCGCCGGCCAGCATCGGGTCGTCGCTGAACAGGTAGCGGATTCTGCGGATCGCCGCCTCGGTGTCGGCGTGGGCTTCATCCTTGTAGATGAAGAACAGGTCAGTGTTCTTGAGGGGGAACAGCTGGCCGCGCTGGGCCTTGACCAGCGCCTCGAAGTTGCCGGCGGCGGCCCGCACGTGGTGCTCGCGGCGATTGAAGGGCCTGAGGCCCGACAGCCGCACATGGACGGCGCGCCGCCCCGCCTTGTGCCGTTCCAGCCGGCGCACGTAGTCCAGGAGGAGGTTTTCTTGGCTGGGCATCCGCTAAATCAACCCCTTGCTCGCCATGGCATCCACCAGCTTGTCGACGAAGAAGCCCTGAAACCGGTGAAGTCCCAGGCCCAGGCCCCAGCGGATGGCGTCTTCGCTTTCGGCCCGCGCCAGCACGAACCGGTCGGCCCCGATATAGCGGATCATGTCGCGGAGCTCGGCCTGTTGGCGGCTCCGCAGGTCGCGGCCGAGGTCGGGGCTCCAGTTGATCTTGATGAAATCGGGCTCGAGCATGCCGGGGTCGAAGAATTGCAGCGCCATCGGAAACAGGCCGTCGATCAGAAGCCGGTAGCCCCGTTCGCGCAGCCACCGCCTGGCGTGGACGAAGGCTCCCATGTCGGCGACGATGTCCACCATCTGGATTTCGACGATCACCTTTTCGGCGTGGGCCCCGATCTGCTCGTCGAAAACCCGGAACTCGGGCGCGGTCACGGTGCCGACGTGCAGGTTGAGGCTGACGGCGTCCTTCAGCGTCGCGAAGTTCATGCGGCCGACCACCGCCAGCATGCGCCGATCCAGGATGTCGGCCATGTAATGAAACAGCCACGGGCTGGCGAACAGGTCGATATCGGGGGCGATCCGTTGGCGGAGCTCGGCCATCGCCACGTAATGCTCCTTGAACAGGATGCGCCGACCGCGGTCCGGCCGGACGTCGACGGTGGGCTGCTGGCGCACCACATCGGTCAGGCGAAGCGTTTGCAGGCGGCGCTCCAACTCAACGAGGGCGGCGGCGTCGAGCGGCGCCATCGCCGGCGCGCCGGCGTCCGGCCGGGACGCCGCAGCCGCCTGGTCGTCGCGCAACGCGGTCTCCCGGCGGCCGATGGCGTCTTCGAAGTCGGCGAGGTCGGCCCACTCCGACAGGTCGTACCAGGTGGCGAAACGATCGACGCCGTCAGCCGTTTCTTCGGCGGCCAGCGGATCCTCGGCGAACAGCGCGCGCAGCTTGAAGATGGCGGCATCGATGTCCTCGACCCGCACGTTGCGGCAAAGCAGGGCGACGTCGTCGTTGGCCAACACGTAAAGCGTGGCGTCGAAATGGTTGGTCAAGGTGTCGAACGAGCGAACGGCGATGCGGATGAAATGGGGCTTGCGATACGGCGCCTGCAGGTCCGACAGATGGCAAAGCACCGCGCAGCATCCCGCTGGCGCGCGCCCGAGCCGCCGCAGATGGCCGAGCAGGAGGCTTTCCTCGCTGACGACGCCGTGCGGGGTGGGGGCTGCGGGGACGCGGGATTCGGCCATTCCTTGAAGACTCACTCGCTTTGAACGGGGGCAATCCTGGCGATTGGTGGGCGAAACATAACCCGTACTGGTTAAAATATGGCGAAGACACCCGCCGACGCGTCCGGCATCTGCCAAGCCCTCGCTTGAGAGGCGGCCGAATCAGCGCGATGATAGTCGCATCGATGCTGTCAGTTCAACACGGCGCCCGGATGAGGGCGGATTCGATCGGCCCGCGCGTTCCCGACGGTCGGCGCGTCTACGCGGTCGGCGACGTTCATGGCCGGGACGATCTGCTGTCGCGCCTTCACGCCCTGATCGCCGAGGACGCGGCCGCCGCCGCCGCGGTCCGCAAAAGCCTCGTCCATCTCGGCGACTACATCGACCGCGGTCCCTCCTCCCGCCAGGTCATCGAGCGCCTTGCCGCCGGCCCGCCGAGCGGTTTCGAGGCCGTGTTCCTCAAGGGCAACCACGACGACTTCCTTTTGCGTTTTCTCGATGGCGGCGCCGTGCCCGACCTGTGGCTGATGAACGGCGGCCTCGCCACCCTGGCCAGCTACGGCATCGAGCTCGGCCTCCCGCCCGTCGAGCCCGCCGACGTCGACGACCTTCGGCGTGACCTGACGCGGCGCCTGGGCCCGGGCCACCTCGACTTCCTGCGCGGCCTTCGGCCCAGTCACGCGGTCGGCGACTACCTGTTCGTCCATGCGGGGGTGCGCCCGGGGGTTGATCTGGCCGCGCAGGATCCCGTCGACCTCATGTGGATCCGCGGCGACTTCCTCGACTGGGAAGGGCCTTTCGGCCGGGTCGTCGTGCACGGCCACACCATCACGCCCGCCCCGGTCTTCCGGCCGAACCGCATCGGTATCGATACCGGCGCCTATCGAACGGGCCGCCTGACCTGCCTGGTTCTGGAGGGTGCGACGCAGCGCCTTCTGCAGACCTGAAACGCATCGCCCTTTTGCTCTTTCTCGCCCGGGGCCTTCGATGTAGGGTCCGGTCAGGACAAGCCGCATCATCCGGCCCCGGGGGGCGTCCATGACGGCACACAAAGGTTTCGAGAGGGTCACCTTCGAGCCCAAGGCGCTTCTGTTCGACGAGGGGCAGGAAGGCGACGCCGCCTACCTCATCACCAGCGGCGACGTCGAGATCCGGACCGGGATGCGCGGCGGCAACCCGCGCATCCTGGCCAAGCGCGGCAAGGGCGCCGTGGTCGGCGAAATGGCGCTGCTCGACAGGCGGCCCCGCATGGCCGCCGTCGTGGCGCTGAACCGGGTCGAGGCCATCCGCATCTCGCGCGAGGAATTCCTGGCCCGGCTGGATGCGGTCGATCCGGTCATCCGAAGCGTCATCGAGATGCTGGTCGGCCGCGTGCGCGATCTCTCCGACGAGGTGGCCGAGCTCAAGCGCATGGACTGGCGGCCGGGCGGCGGGGCTTAGCCCTGCCAAAAGACAGAAGAAGGGCCCGCCGCGATGCGACGGGCCTGCCCGATGGCACGAGCTGAGCAACGCGGGAACCGGGGGCCGACCTATGGGTTCGTTGCCGGGCCGACGGGATTTGACCAGCCGGAGCCGATCAGGCTGGCTTCGATGTCGGTGACGTCGACGCCGGGGACGCCGGTCAGTGGATCGGCGACCCGCTCCCGCTCGCGGGAGCGGGTCTGCGTCTGGAGCTGGGATTGAGTCTGTGTCTGCGTCCGCTCGCGATCGCGGGCCGTTTCGCCCAAAGCGGCG
>JAVEYE010000033.1:0-17527 GCA_034003665.1 Rhodospirillales bacterium
GGATCGTCGCCGTCAACGGGATGCCGGCGCCCGCCGCCATCGCCGCCAGGTCGACGCCGTGGCCGGTGTGGGTCTCCTGCATGCCGGTCTCGCCGTAATGCTGGTTGTCGATCACCGCGACGGCCAGATTGGCGGGCGCCTGCACGGCAATGGTGGCGAGCGCGCCGATGCCCATCAGCATCTCGCCGTCTCCGGTCACCACCAGCACCCGCCGGTCGGGCTGGGCCAGGGCGAGGCCAAGACCGACCATGGCCGCCGAGCCCATGGCGCCCCACAGCGGAAAGTTGAGCGGCCGGTCGCCGCCGACGGCCGTGATGTCCCAGGCCGGCGCCCCAAGGCCGGCGACCACCAGAAGGTCGCCGCGATCGGCGAGGAGGCGGCCGACCACATGGCGACGGTCGAGAAGGGCGGTGTTGGATGGCTCCGTCATGGCTCAGCCCTTGAATTCCTTGGTCCCGATGATGCGCTGCGAGATCAGCACCGCCGCCGCCGCCGGCCCGTTGAAGGCGATGCCGCCCGCCGCGGCGATCATCGGGCCGACATCGGCGGCGGTGGCGGCGACGTGGACGATGACACCCTGCAACTTAAGGGTCTCGGCGGCGGTCTGCCCCATGGGCACCTGCCAGGGGTTGGTCTCTCCCCACTCGCCGCGCATGGTCACCACCATGAGCAGCGGAAACCGACAGGTTCGGGTCATGGAGAGCGTGTTGATGCAGTTGCCGACGCCGCTGCTCTGCATCAACAGGGCGCCTCGCTGGCCGCCCAACCAGGCGCCGGCCAACAGGGCGACGCCTTCCTCCTCGGAGGTCAGCGAAACCGCCCGCATGGCGTTTGCGGCGTTGCACGCCTCGATCAACCGGGTGTGGCCGGCGTCGGGCACGTAGGCGACCTGGCGGATGCCGAGGTCGACGAAGGCCCTGAAGATGTCGTCGGCCCACTGGGGGGCGGGCGACGTCGCCGTTCCGTCTTGGTGTCGCGTGGCTGCCATTCCTGGAGGGTCCCTGATCAACGGCGCGGATGTCCCCCGGATAACACGAAACGCCGGGTCGGTCATCTTCCGTCAGATGAAAAAGGGGGGGGGCGGCATTCTTTCGCCCCTTGCGGGTGCTTGCCAAACGCAGCCTCGGTCGTCATGCTTTCCGGGCTAGGGGAAGAACTGGGAAGGAGATAAGCCATGCGCACGCTGCGCATGACGATCGGCGATGTGGTCATCCGGGCGGAGCTGTTCGACACGCCGACCGCCGACGCCATCTACAAGGCCGCGCCGTTCAAGGCGTCGGCCATGACCTGGGGCGACGAAGTGTATTTCGCGACTCCGGTCAGCGTGCCGCGCGAATCGGACGCCAGGACGGTCGTCGAGGCTGGCGAACTGGCATTCTGGACCGATGGCGACGCCATCGCCGTCGGCTTCGGGCCGACGCCCATTTCCCAAGGGGATGAAATCCGCCTGGCCTCGCCGAGCAATGTCTGGGGCCGCGCCCTGGACGATGTCCACCTGTTGCATGATGTCGTGGCCGGGGCGGCGGTGACGGTCGAGCGAATCTGCGACAACAACCCCTGATCGGGGCGGCCGGATCAGTGCCCCTCGGCGGCGGACGCACTGGTCAACGCGGCGACGTTGGCGCTCGTCGCGTCGTCCAATTGCATGCCGTTGCGGTTGGCCGCGGCTGCGGCGCGGGCGACGATGGAATGGAAATCGGTGATCGGCGAATCGATGACGATGCGTCGCCCGGCCCCAGCCAGCACCATTTGAAACCACCCGCGGGAACGGTCCCGCTTGGACGAGTAGTAGCGCAGGCGAAGGATTTCGAGGTCCGTCCAGTCGATCCGTCGGGCGGTCGGCAGGGTGGCGCCGATTCCCTCGTCGCTGAGTTCGATGCGGGTGAAATGGCGTATCGCCGTGCGCAGGGCATAAACCAGGAACACGGCGATCATGCCGCTGAACAGATAGGTGACCAGCGGCGTGGACGGCGCCACGACGAGGGGAATGACCGAGACCGCCAGCCCGCCGGCGGACCGGGAATAATCGCCGATCACGGCGGTCAAGGGATAGGTGTGGAGGCTCATGGCAGTGATTCGCCGTTTTTCGTGGCGCCGTCGCGTTGACGCCACCCTAATCGGAACCGTCCGCCAAGCCAAGGGCCCGAGGCGTGTTATCCAGTACCTGCCGCCTCCGACCGGCGAAGCCGCGTGCCTTTCGGCGCATCGCGGTCGCTGGACGAAGTGACGGCGGGGAACGCCTGGGACGGTTTTGGGAGGAGCGGACACGGGGATGGCGGGCGTCGGAATCGAGTCGCTGCACATGTGGGTGGCCTTCGCCATCATTCTGGCCGCGCTCATTCTTTTTGCGACCGAGCGCCTGCCGATGGAGGTGGCGTCGATTGCCGTCGTTTGCGCGCTTCTGCTCGTCTTCGGAATTTTTCCGGTTTCCGATGGCCAGGGCGGCAACCGATTGGATGCGGCGCGCCTCCTCGCGGGGTTCGCCAATCCGGCCCTGTTCACCGTGTTGGCCCTTCTGGTCATCGGGCAGGGAATTGTGCGCACCGGCATCATCGACCACGTCACGCGCATCCTGCTGAACCTGGGGGGCGGCAGCGGGGGCGTGGCCATCGCCCTTGTCTTGGCGACGGCCCTGGGGATCAGCGGTTTTCTCAACAATACGCCGGTCGTCGTCATGTTCATCCCGATCATGCAGGCCCTGGCCGGCCGCTTCCGCGTCTCGGTCAGCAAGCTGATGATCCCGTTGAGCTTCGCCGCCATTCTCGGGGGCACCACCACGCTCATCGGCTCCAGCACCAACCTGCTGGTCAGCGGCACCCTGGTCGGCATGGGCGGGCAGCCGCTCGGCTTCTTCGATTTCACGGTTCCTGGGTTGATCATGGCCGGCGTCGGGTTCCTATATGTCCTGCTGATGGCGCCGCGCCTGTTGCCGGATCGCGCCTCTCTGGCGCAGAGCCTGCTTGCCGGCGGTGGCAAGCAGTTCATCGCCCAGATTTCGGTCTCGGCCGATTCCCGCCTGGTCGGCAAGGCGGCGCCCGGCGGCATCTTCGCCGATCTTGGAGACATGACCGTCCGCGTCGTCCAACGGGGGGAGGAGGCGTTCCTGCCGCCGTTCGAGGGGATCGCCATTCGGCCCGGCGACGTGCTGGTGGTGGCGGCCACGCGCAAGACCCTCACCAAGGTTCTGGCGCGTGATCCCGGGCTTCTCGACCCCGATCTCGACCGCGGAAAACCGCCGCCCATCGATGACGAACAGCGTTGGCGAAGCGGCGAGCGGGTCCTGGCCGAGGTGATGGTGGTGCCCGCGTCGCGGATGATCGGGCAAACGCTGCAGCAGATCGGTTTCCGCTACAAGACCCATTGCATCGTTCTCGGCATCCAGCGCCGGTCGCGGATGATCCGCATGCAGATGACCGACATCCGCCTGGCGGCGGGAGACGTCCTTCTGGTCCAGGGGCGGGCCGAGGACATCGACGCGCTGAAGCGCAATCCCGACGTCATCCTGATCGCCTGGTCGGCCGAGACGCTTCCCAAGCTGGATCACGCCAAGCGGGCGGCTTTTATTTTCCTTGCGGTGATCGGGGCGGCGGCCGGCGGCCTCACGCCGATCGTCACGGCGGCGCTGATCGGAGCGATGGCGATGGTGATGACGGGCGTTCTCAACGTCCGTCAGGCGATGCGGGCCATCGACGCACGCATCGTGACGGCGATCGGCGCCGCCCTGGCCATGGGCGTCGCCTTGCAGGAGAGTGGCGGGGCGCTCTTCCTCGCCCATTTGGTGGGCGATGCCCTTGGCCGGTCCAATGCGAGCCTGGTGCTTTCCGCGCTGTTCCTGATTGTCGCCGCCTTCACCAACGTCATCAGCAACAACGCCTGCGCCGTACTGTTCACGCCCATTGCCGTCGGCCTTGCGGGTGAACTGGGGGTCTCGCCGATGCCGTTTGTGGTGACGGTGGTTCTCGCCTCCAACTGCTCATTCGCCTCGCCGCTCGGATACCAGACCAATCTTCTGGTCATGGGGCCGGGGCACAACCGCTTTCTCGATTTCGCGCGCGCCGGACTTCCGCTGATCATTCTTCTGTGGGTGGTGTCCTCGGTCGTGATCCCCTGGTACTACGGCCTCTGATTCCGGGGAATGCCGCGGCGCGAGCGGGATCGAGCGCAAGATGTTCCGCTTTTTTCCCAAGGTGTCACAAGGCGTTGCGCAACCTGTTGACGTCCGGTAGGGGCTTCTCTATAAGCGTTGCCGGGCCACGACCCCCCAACGGGTCGCGACCCTTCTGTGAGGAAGGGAGAAAAATCATGACCTCGCCCCTGCGGCCGGATGTCCGGCCGAACAATCCCAATTTCGGTTCTGGTCCCTGCTCCAAACGCCCCGGATGGTCTCTGGCGGCGCTGGAGAACGCGTTCATCGGCCGCTCGCACCGCGCCAAGGGCGGCAAGGCGCGGCTGCAGGACGTCATCGAACGCTCGCGCGCCATTCTCGGCGTGCCGGCCGACTATCGCATCGGCATCGTGCCGGCTTCGGACACCGGCGCCGTCGAGATGGCGCTGTGGTCGCTTCTCGGCGAACGTGGCGTCGACATGCTGGCCTGGGAAAGCTTCGGCCAAGGCTGGGTCACCGACGTCGTCAAGCAGTTGAAGCTGACCGACGTGCGCACGCTCAAGGCCGACTACGGCCGGTTGCCAGACCTTTCCAAGGTCGATTTCGCGCGCGACGTTGTCTTCACCTGGAACGGCACCACGTCCGGCGTGCGGGTTCCCGACGGCGACTGGATCCCCGCCAAGCGCGAGGGGCTGGTCATCGCCGACGCCACCTCGGCGGCGTTCGCCATGGACCTGCCCTGGGACAAGCTCGACGTCGTCACCTATTCCTGGCAGAAGGTGTTGGGTGGCGAGGGCCAGCACGGCATGCTGATCCTCAGCCCCGCCGCCGTGAAGCGGCTGGAAACCTATACGCCGGCCTGGCCGCTGCCCAAGATCTTCCGCATGACCAAGGGCGGCAAGCTGATCGAGGGTATCTTCGCCGGCGAAACCATCAACACGCCCTCCATGCTGGCCGTGGAGGACGCCGCCGACGGCCTCAGGTGGGCCGAGCAGATCGGCGGCCTCAAAGCCCTGATCAAGCGGTCGGAAGGCAACCTCGCGGCGATCGCCGCTTGGGTGGAAAAGACGCCGTGGGTCGATTTCCTGGCGGCCGAGCCGGCCATCCGCTCGTGCACCTCGGTGTGCCTCAAGGTGGTCGATCCGGTGTTCCTAAAGCTCGACGCCGACGGGCAGGTGGCGGCGGCCAAGAAGATCGCCGCGTTGCTTGACAAGGAAGGCGTGGCCTACGACATCGCGGCCTACCGCGATGCTCCGGCGGGCTTGCGCATCTGGACGGGAGCGACCATCGAACAGGCCGATCTCGAGGCCCTTCTGCCTTGGCTCGACTGGGCGTTCGCCCAGGTCAAGGCCGAGTTGGCTACTGCGGCTTGAGGGAGGAAACCATGGTAAAAGTTCTGATTTCCGACAAGATGGCGCCGCAGGCGGCCGACATTTTCCGGGCCCGCGGCATCGAGGCCGACGTCAAGACCGGGATGAGCCCGGACGAACTCAAGGCGTGCATCGGCAACTATGACGGTTTGGCCGTCCGTTCGTCGACCAAGGCGACCGCCGACATCCTGGCGGCGGCCACAAAACTGAAGGTCGTCGGCAGGGCGGGCATCGGCGTCGACAACGTCGACGTTGCCGCTGCCACACAGCGCGGCATCGTGGTGATGAACACGCCTTTCGGCAATTCGATCACCACGGCCGAACACGCCATCGCCATGCTGATGGCGGTGGCCCGGCAGATCCCGCAGGCCAATGCCTCGACGCACGCCGGCAAGTGGGAGAAGTCGGCTTTCATGGGTGTCGAGCTGATGGGCAAGACGCTGGGCATCTTCGGCTGTGGGAACATCGGTTCGGCGGTCGCCGAAAGGGCCCAGGGCCTCAAGATGAAGGTCATCGCCTACGACCCCTACCTGTCGCCCGATCGGGCCGTCGACCTGGGCGTCGAGAAGGTGGAGCTTGACGACTTGTGGGAACGCTCCGACTTCATCAGCCTGCATTCGCCCTTGACCGACGCCACGCGGAACATCGTCAATGCCCAGTCCATCGCCAAGATGAAAAAGGGCGTGCGCATCGTCAACTGCGCGCGCGGCGGCCTGGTCGTCGAAGAGGACCTCAAGGCCGCCCTGGAATGGGGCCATGTGGCCGGGGCGGCGCTCGACGTCTTCCCCAAGGAGCCGGCGACCGAGAGTGTGCTTTTCGGCATGAAGCAGGTGGTGGCCACGCCGCATCTCGGCGCATCGACCACCGAGGCGCAGGAGAAGGTGGCTCTGCAGGTGGCCGAGCAGATGGCCGACTACCTGCTGACCGGGGCGGTGGTCAATGCGCTTAACATGCCGTCGGTTTCCGCCGAGGACGCGCCGAAGCTCCGCCCCTACATGAAGCTGGCCGAACAATTGGGCAGCTTCGCCGGTCAGGTGACGGAAACCTCGATCAAGGCGGTGTCCATCGAGTACGAGGGCGACGTCGCCGACATCAACACCAAACCGCTGACGGCGGTGGTCCTGCAGGGGCTGCTGTCGCCGCTGCTTGAGTCCGTCAACATGGTCAGCGCGCCGGTCATCGCCAAGGAACGCGGCATCGCCGTCTCCGAAGTGACGCACGAGCGCAAGAGCCCCTACCAGAACCTCATCCGCCTGGTGGTGACGACCGAGGCGCAGACGCGCAGCGTGTCAGGGACCCTGATCAACGGCAACACGCCGCGCATCGTCGAGATCAAGGGGATCGCCATGGACGCCCAGTTGGGGCCGAACATGCTGTTCGTCACCAACAAGGACAAGCCCGGCTTCATCGGCGCGCTCGGCACCGCCCTGGGCGATGCCGGCATCAACATCGCCACCTTCAACCTGGGGCGGACCAAGGCCGGCAGCGACGCCATCGTCTTGATCGAGGTGGACGAGCCGGTGAGCGAGGACGTGTTGAGGAAGGTTAAAGCCCTTCCCAACGTGGTCAGGGCCAAGGCGCTGACGTTCTGACCTACGCCTTGGTATAGGGATTGCGTCCCCTGCGGGTCTTTACCCGCAGGGGAACCCCCGGCAGATCGAACGTCTCGCGCAGTCCGTTGGTCAGATAACGGACATACGACTCCGGCAGTTCCTCGGGAACATTGGCGAAGATGACGAAGGTCGGCGGCCGGGCCTTAACCTGGGTCATGTAACGCAGACGAAGGCGACGGCCACGGACCATTGGCGGCGGATGCCGCTCCGTGGCCTCGGCCAGCCAGCGGTTCAGGTTGCCGGTGGGAATGCGCCGGTTCCACACGTCGTAGGTGCGCAGGACCGCCGGCAGCAGCCTGGGCACACCGTTGCCGGTCAGCGCCGACATCGGCACGACCGGAAGGCCCTTGACCTGAGGCAGCGACGTTTCCAGGCGGTCGCGGACCGCACGCAGCACGGCGTCGCGGTCCTGCGGGACGTCCCACTTGTTCACCGCCAATACGAGGGCGCGCCCTTCCTCGACCACCATGCCGGCGATGGCCAGATCCTGTTTCTCCATGGGGGCCGAGGCGTCAAGCAGAAGCACCACGCAGTGAGCGAAACGGATCGCCCGCAGCGTGTCGTTGACCGACAGCGATTCGAGCTTCTCGCTGACCTTGGCCTTTCGGCGCAGGCCGGCGGTGTCGATGAGGCGGATCGGCCGGCCCTTGAATGACCAGGCGATGGAAATGGAATCCCGCGTGATCCCGGCCTCCGGGCCCGTCAGCATGCGGTCCTCTCCGAGCAATTGATTGACCAGGGTCGATTTGCCGACATTGGGCCGGCCGACAATGGCCAGTTGCAGGGTCGGATCGTCCGATTTGTCGTCGGTCGGATCGAGGATGTCCGTTTCCCCGTCGGTCTGGGCCGAGCTGTCATCTGATTCCGCCGCGTGCGCAAAGGGAAGGAGGGCGGCGTAAAGATCGGCCATGCCTTCGCCGTGTTCGGCCGAGATGGCGACCGGCTCGCCCAGGCCGAGTGAGAATGCCTCATAGAATGAGTGGGCGGCGGCGCGCCCTTCGCACTTGTTGGCGACCAGAATGGTCGGCTTGCCGCGGCTGCGCAGCCATCCGGCGAAATGCGAATCCAGCGGTGTCAGGCCGCTTCGGGCATCGATCAGAAGAAGCGCCACGTCGGCCTCGTCGACGGCCCGGTTGGTCTGGGTCCGCATGCGGGCTTCCATGCTGTCGTCGAAAGCTTCCTCAAGGCCGGCCGTATCGATGACCATGAATGTGAGGTCACCCAAGGAAGCCATCCCCTCGCGACGATCGCGGGTGACTCCCGGGGTGTCGTCGACCAGGGCCAGCCGCTTTCCAATCAGGCGGTTGAACAGCGTCGATTTGCCGACATTCGGCCGACCGATGATCGCGACCTTGAAGTTCATGTCCTTGTGGGCCCGATGCTGGGCGCTATCTGAGGGCGACGAGAGTGGCGTCGTCGGTCAGCACGTACACCGTGCCGCCGGCGACGATGGGCGCCACCGAAACGCCATCCGGCAGCTCCTGACGGCCGAGAATGCGCCCGTCATAGGGCGAAACCGCCAGGGCTTCTCCATGCGATCCGGCAACGATCAGCCGATCGCCGGCCAGGATCGGACCGGTCCAGATGATCGGGTCCTCCTTGTCTTCCTCGTCTTCGAAGCGGGGCAGGGGACGGACCCAGAAAACGCGTCCGCTGGTGCGCGACAGGCAGACCAGTTCCCAATCGCTGGTCAGCACGAACAGATGATCTCCGGCCACCCACGGACTCTCCAGGCTGCTGATGGTTTTGTCCCATACCCGTTGGCCGGTGCGCAGGTCGATGGCGGCCATCATGTCGCCATGACTGACCGCGAAAACACGGCCGCGGTCGATAATCGGCCGCCCGCGGATCTGCGACAGCGTGGAGACGGAATCGGTGCGCCGGACCGATATCAAGGAATCCGCCCACAGCATCCGCCCGCTTTCGACGCGAAGGGCCACAAGATCACCCGACGAGAACGGCGCCACGACGATTTCGTCGTCGGCGGCCGGACTGGCACCGCCCAGCAACGTGGCGATCTCGACCGTGCCCGCAAAGTTCCAAAGGGTATCACCGGTCGCGGCATTCAACGCGTACAGCTTGTTTTCCAACGTGATCACGAAAACCCGGCCCCCCCGCACGGTCGGTGCCGCGCGCATGGGACCATCGAGGTTGCGCCGCCAAATTTCCTTGCCGGTCTTGGCCTCCAGCGCGACGACCTGCGCGAACCCCGTGGTCACGAAGACTCGTCCTCCCTCAAAGGCGAGGCCGCCGCTGATGTGGCCTTCGTCCTCTTCGTCGGGCGTCAGGTCCACCGCCCAGACGCCGTCGCCGTTCTCGACCTTGTAGGCCGATACGCGGGTCTTGGCATCCATGGCATAGACCAGTCCGTCGGCAACGATCGGCGGCGCGACGAAGCGTTCTTCGTCGTCGGCGCCGGTACCGATGTCGACGCTCCATGCCTTGTTCAGGGCGTCCCCCACCGCGATGTGGTGCATGGCGTGGTTGGCGTATCCGCCGGCTTGCGGCCAGTCGGGATTGGCCGAGGGCGGCGGCAGGAGAATCTCGGTTTTGGCCAGGTCGGGATCCGGTTCGATCGTCTGGGCGTGGGTCAGGATGGACAGCCGTTCACCGGGAAGGGGCTGGGGCTCGACGTCCCCAAACCACGCGCACCCGCCGCTGGCAAGCATCGCCAGACCGGCGACGAGAGTGACTTTCCACCGAATTCCCGCCATGTCCTCTCCCGCCGCGATCTTTCCGATTACCCCAGTATGGCCAGCATTTCCGAAGCCCGTCCCCGGATCCCCTGCGGGGTCGACGCGTCGCCGGAAAGCTGGGTGAATATCTCGCGTGCCTTGTCGACATTGCCGGCGCGAACGGCCAGCAGCGCGGTGATTTCGAGCGCGCTGAACCGCCACGGGTTGTCTGCGCCGGTCAGCGGGGCCAGACGCTCGCTGAGCGCCGCCGGGTCGGCGCTGTCCAGTTCCAACAGGGCCCCCAGGATGACGGCGAGCCGGCGGAAGGAGTCGGGTGCCGATCCGTCGTTCGACAGGGTTTCATAAAGGGCGATGGCCCCCTTCCGATCGCCGAGGTCCTCCAGCAGCGCCGCTTGCTGGAAACGGGCCAGGGTGGCATAGCCCTTGCCGGCATCGTCGGCTAGTTCGGCCATGGCGGTGCGTGCCGCCTGAAGGTCGCCGTCCGCCCTAAGATCGAGGGCGGCGAGGAAACGGTCACTCTGTTCCGCGCGGGTCTTGAGATCCCAGCTTCGCCATCCTTGATAACCGGCGACGCCGACGATCAGAAGGACGGCAAAGGCAACGACGTAGTTGCCATATTTCTTCCAGAGCTTCGCGTACCTTTCGTGACGCAGTTCCTCGTCGATCTCGCGAAGCAGGCTGTCTTGAATGTGGTCGGCCACGGTCAGCTCCAGGGCGACGCCGGGCGGTTGGCCGCCCAGCGGTTTCGGGCGCCACCATATCCGGCGCCCGGCCGGAAGGCAAATCCCTTAGTGGCGGGGCGCCGGGGGGATTCGGTCAGGGGCGCCATTTGATCGAACAACCCAAGCTTGGGTGCTGTTCTGTGGGGCCGTGTCCTGTTTCCGCCACTTGGCGCATCGCTTCGAACAGTTCGCGCCTGGCGTCGGCGGGGGCCGGCCGGCGACCCGATTCGTCGAGCCGGCCGCGATATTGAAGTCCAAGGTCGGCGTCGAATCCGAAGAAGTCGGGCGTGCAGACCGCATCGTAGGCCCGCGCCACGCCCTGCGTTTCATCAATCAGATAAGGAAAGGTGAATCCGTTTTCAGCGGCAAAAGCCCGCATCTTCTCCGGCGCGTCGTCCGGATAGCGCTGGTAGTCATTGGACATGATGGCGGCGGCGCCGATGCCGAGCGCCTGAAGCTCGCAAACGTCACGCACCAGCCGGTCGATGACGGCCCGGACATAAGGGCAGTGGTTACAGATGAACATCAGCAGCGTGCCACGGGAGCCACGGACATCGGCCAAGCGATAGGTTCTGCCGTCAAGACCCTGGAGGCTGAAGTCGGGAGCCCTCCAGCCGAACTGGCATAAGGGGGTCGGGGTGGTCACCATGGTCCGTTCCTTTCCTCGATGGCGGGAGGAGGAGAAAGCGCCCGACTCCGGCCGGCGCGAAAGGCGCACCCGTAGGGTAACCGCGATGGCGTCGGACGATCAACGGTCATGGCCGGGGCGGCCGGCCGACGGCTACGGAGGCTCATCCTCGCCCTTAACGTGTCCTTAACCCGGACGGACCGATGATCGTTGCGGATATGCGGGACCCCGAAAACCGAGGGTCGGAATGGAGAAACCGGTCATGCGGAATATCGCGGCGGCCGCACTATGCCTGTTCGTCGTTTCCTGCAATGCAGTGCCGCCCTACGTCATGGTCGACGGCGCCGTCGTCGTGGCGACCGAAAAGACGATGGCCGACCACGCCATCTCGCTGGCGTCGGGAAAGGATTGCTCGTTGGTGCGTCTGGAGCAGGGCACGACCTATTGTGAGGAAGATGAAGTGGTCCCCCATCCGAGCCTCTACTGCTACCGGGAACTTGCCGGCGTGACCTGCTATGAGCGGCCGGATCATCGGCGTGACGAGCGAAGCCGCCTTGGCGAGAACGACCACAACTACGTCAAGAAGTACTGATTCCCAACGGTGGCCGGTCGGCGCAAGCGGCGGTGGATTGGTCTAGGCGGCGGCGCGGCGATTGTCGTCCTTGCGTCCATTCTGTTTTTCAGGCCAGGACTGGGGCCCGAAGACTCCGCCGTCAGGAGCGAAGCCGAGGCCGGCTACGAATTGTCGTTGTCGAAGGCCGCCGGCGGCGACCCTCAGGCCCAGTATGAAACCGCGGAGCGTCTTCGCCGAGGGATGGGCGTTGCGCGAAATCCCCGCAAGGCGGCGGAATGGTACCGCAAGGCGGCGGCGCGCGGCCATGTCGACGCGATGCACGCCATGGGCACATTGCGCGAGACGGGGGATGGCGTGCCGCGCGACGACGGAAGGGCCGCCGACTGGTATCACCTCGCGGCCAGCCTTGGCCGTCATGCGGGCGCAGAATTCGCATTGGGTCAGCTCTATTACCACGGACGTGGCGTGCCTGCCGATGCCGGGGAAGCGGCGTTCTGGTACCGAAGGGCGGCAGAGGACGGCTATCCGGCGGCGCAGCATGTCGTCGGAACCATGTACGAAAGTGGCTGGAACGTCGAAGCCAACCTGAGCGAAGCGTACAAATGGTTTACGTTGGCCATTCCCAAGCGCCACCACGCGATGGCCGTCGACAGCGGTTTCGACCCGCTGGCGGCACGCAATTCCTTGGCACGGAAAATGACCCGCTTCCAGATTGCGTTTGGCGAGCAGTTGGCGGCCGAATGGCGACCGGCAGGTGCGACACCGCAACCTTTGGGTCGCGATGGCATCCTGCTGTCGGCGGCATCGCCCCCGGCGGCCAATGCCCGGCTTCCCAAGGTCGCGTTTCGGCTGTTTTCGTTCGAGGCGCCGATCGGCCCTGCTCGGGAGACGCACACGGCGCTCAACCTGATCGTCGAGTTCGACGCGCCGTCAGCGGCGGCGTCGGTGTGCGGGCTGGCGCCTCGTCTGCACGCGGCCGTGTTTCAGGAAATGTGGACGCACCCCCTGGCCGAGGCGCCCGGTCGGTCGGCTCTGAACGGCCTTGAACAGCGGTTGCTGCCGATCCTCAACCAGGTACTCGGCAGCCAGGTGGTGCGCCGGGTTTTCGTTCGGCCGGGCGATCGCCCGCTGAGTGCCAACGAGAGTCTTCAAACGCCGTTCGACACGGTGGACGAATGCGCCCCGGCTGCCGCATCAGGGTGATGGCTCGTCCCGATCCGTTCACGAAAGGCGCTCTTCCCAAACCTGCCGTGTGATTGCCGGGACCGACCGGGATGAGGGCCTCGGCTTGACGCTCGAGCGAGGCTTGGGCAGAGTCAGTCGGTAAAAGCGGAGATCGCCATGCTGGCCGAACAAAGACGGGGCCTGATCCTCAGTATCGTGGCCGAGAAGGGGGCGGCATCGATTGCCGATCTCCACCGTCGATTGAAGGTTTCGCGTGAGACGATCCGCCGCGACCTCACGCGGCTGGATAGGGAGAACCGGCTGCTGAAGACTCATGGCGGAGCCTTGTCGCGGGACACCGTCGAGCCGGCTTTCGTCGAACGGATGTCGGTCAACGCCGAGGGCAAGCGCGCCATCGGCCGGGCGGCCGCCGCCCTGGTGCCCGACGGCGCCACCGTCATTCTGGATTCGGGAACCACGATCCAGGGGCTGGTCGAGGCACTGATGAACGCTCGCCGCCTCACAATCATCACCAACGACATCCAGGCCGCGACACGGATGGCCGGCCGCAACGAGAACCGCGTGTTGATGCTGGGTGGCGAGGTTGTCGCCGGCGAGGGGGCCGTCATGGGCCGCGATGCGACCGCGATGCTGGGGACCTATTTCGCCGACTTTTCTTTCGTCGGCGCGGGGGCGCTTTCGACGCATCCCTGGCTGATGGATTTCTCGCGCGAGGCCGCTGAAATCAGGGGCCAGATGTTGGCGATGGCGCGTTGGCCGGTGGTGCTGGCCGACCACACCAAGTTCGGTCGCACGGCCCCGGTCCGGGTCCCGAACCTGGAGCGCGTCCGTCACATCGTCGTCGATAAAGCGCCCGGAGGAGCCTTCGCCGATGCGCTGAAGCGTCTCGATGCCGAGGTCCTGGTCGCCGAAACGATCGCATGACCGCCCCGAATCGCCAGTTTAAATGGACCATCGCCCCGATCCTGGGATGTTTGGTTTTTTCCTTCCCCATGTAGTGCAGAGGAGAAAGCATCGTCATGCCCGACCTGAGTGGAAAGGCCGTCGCCATTCTCGCAACCCACGGTTTCGAACCGTCCGAACTTCTGGAGCCTCGACAGATCCTATCCAAAGCCGGCGCGAAGGTTGATGTCATCGGCCCGCAGAAGGGAGAGATCCGGGGTTGGGACCACACGGAGTGGGGCCAGTCCGTGGCGGTCGACGTCACCCTCAAGGAGGCGAGAACGGACGCTTACGACGCCCTGGTTCTGCCGGGCGGGGAGATCAATCCCGACACGCTCCGGGCCGATGACGAAGCGGTCAGCTTCGTTAAGGGTTTCGTGAAAGCCGGAAAGCCGGTCGGCGCCATCTGCCATGCACCGTGGCTGCTGATCGAGGCGGGGGTCATGGCAGGGCGTCGCGCCACCTCGCATCCGTCGATCAAGACCGATATGAAGAACGCCGGCTGCGACTGGGTTGACGAGGCGGTGGTGGTGGACGGCAACCTGGTCACCAGTCGCGGCCCGGACGACATCCCGGCTTTCATGGGCAAGCTGGTCGAGTTGATCAGCGCGGGTTGAATCGACCCGTTCCTGGTTTTTCCCGCTTCAGTAAAGAAGGTGCGGCAGGCGCGCGGCGAGCCAAGCCTGTTCGTCATCCTTAGTCAAACCATCGAGGTCCTGCGGTGTTGATGCCGAATCGTCCACCCATTTTCTCAGCAGCGGGGACCCGGCGATGACGTCGATGGCGAGCCTGTCGGTTTCGTACTCGTACGGGAAGTCGCGCCATAGCAGATAGTCCGGATACAATCGGCGGATCGCCTTGAAGGCGAGCGCCTGGATCCGCCACGGCTTGAAGGCGGGGTGATCGTAGGCGGGGCCTTCGGCGTGGATCTGTATGCCGGCACAAAGCCGGCCGGCGTGTTTGTGAAACGTAGGCTCGAACCACCACTCGCGCAGGCGGCACCCTTGCAGCCACTGGGGGGCCAGCGCGTGCATCTCCGTCATGACGCGCCGGGCATCGATGTCGGGTGCCCCGAACCCTTCAAGGGGGCGCGTGGTGCCGCGGCCCTCCGACAGCGTCGTGCCCTCGACCATTACCGTGCCCGCATAGGCCCGCGCCATCGCGAGGTTCGGCGCGTTGGGGCTGGGATTGATCCAGATGCGCTCGGCCAGCGGCCAACCGAATCCCGGCGCCGCCTCGGGCCGCCAGCCTTGCATCTCGACGACGCGATACTCGACATCGAGCCCAAGCGTATGGACGAACCAAGAACCCAGCTCACCCAGCGTGAGCCCGTGGCGCATCGGCAGCGGGCCCGCCCCGACGAAGCTTTCCCAGCCGGGGCGCAGGGTCAGTCCCTCGACCGGCCGGCCCACCGGATTGGGGCGATCCAGCACCCACACGGCCTTGCCGTGATTGGCGGCCGCCTCCAGGACGTAGAGCAATGTCGTTATGAATGTATAAATGCGGCAGCCCAGATCCTGCAGATCGACGAGGATGACGTCGAACGTCTTCATCATCTCGTCGGTTGGCCGACGCACCTCGCCATACAGGCTGAAGACCGGGACGCCATGCACCGGGTCGGTAAAATCGGCCGACTCGACCATGTTGTCCTGTTTGTCGCCGCGCAGGCCGTGTTGCGGGCCGAAGGCGGCCGCCAGCCTGATATCGGGGCAGGCGGCCAGCCCATCCAACGAATGCTCTAGCTCCTGCGTCACCGATGCGGGGTGGGCCAGCAGGGCGACGCGCCGGCCCTTCAGCGGGGTCCGCAAGTCCGGCTCGGTGAGAAGCCGGTCGACGCCAAACCGCATGGTCGTTCCGCCCCTCAAAGGGTCACCACGAATCCGTCCGGGTGATGAAAATCCGCCTGGCCGGGCGGGTGGGCCAGCGCCCAATGCGATATGCGGCCGCCCGCTTCCTCGATCACCGCGGAAAGACCGAGCCGCCAGGGCACATCGCCAGGCAGGCCGGCCAATCCATCCAGGGTGAACGCGGCCTGAAGGGTGCAGGCGTCGACGCTTGATTCCACCTCGATTTGCGGCGCGTCCATTCTGTTCAAATCGCGCATGTCCCTTCGATAGCCGGCGAAGCGATAGGCCGCCCATTGCCGCGAGGGTGCGACGTTGAACTCGTAGTAGGCGGCAGCCGGCGGCGCCCCGACGAAGGCCTCGAAGCAGGTGCGGCGCCACAGCCCGTCGGCCCGCGTTGGGGCCGCCACCGGCGGCATCGCCAGATCGTCCATCTTGCCGGTCACCGCGTAGCGCAGCACCAAAGTGCCGGGAAGCGGGCGGGTGGCTTCGACGTCGATGCGGCTTACCGCCGCGCAGCGCGAGTCCGGATGAAGGGTTAACGTCATGCCCATGGCGCCATCCTAGCGGCGACGACGGCGAAGATGACCAGAATTTTCAAGGCGCCGTCGACGCCCGTTCCCTCAGTACGCCCGCACGATCTTTCCGTGCCGGCGGCAGCTTTTCATGGCCAGCGCCACAAAGGTTTCGGTGACCGCCTCGGGCGCGCGCAGCGTGGTGGGATCCTCGCCGGGGAAGGCCTCGGCCCTCAGTGCCGTGCGCACCATGCCGGGATCGACCAAGTTGACCCGAACGGGCGTCTTGACGACCTCGGCGGCATAGGTGAGGACCATGGATTCAAGCGCCGCCTTGGTGACGGCGTAGGTGCCCCAGTAGGCGTTGGTCATGCGCGCCGCCGCCGAGGTGGTGAAGATGGCGCGCCCGGAATCGCTGATCCTCAGCAGCGGATCGAAGCTGCGGATCAAGCGCCAGTTGGCGGTCAGGTTGACCTCGACGGCGCGTTTCCAGGTATCGGGATCGATGTGCCCCATTGGACTCAGGATGCCAAGGATGGCGGCGTTGCCGACCAGAATGTCAAGGTGCCCGAAACGCTCGAACACCGCAGCCCCGATTTGTTCGATCCGGCCGTGGTCGGTAAGGTCGGCCGGGACCAGTGTGGCGGTGCCGCCCAGGCCGCGAATCTCGTCGTCGAGTTCCTCAAGTGCGCCTTGGGTGCGGGCAACGGCGATGACGTGCGCTCCCTCGGAGGCAAAGTGCTTGGCGACGGCCCTCCCGATCCCCCGCGACGCCCCGGTGACCAGGGCGATCCGATTTTCGAGACGTCGAGCCTCGCTTTTGGCGCTCATGGCTCAATCGCGTTCCGTCAAAAGCGACAACTGCTCGGGGATCGGCCCTTCCTCCTTGTCGGTCAGGCGGATGGGGTACTCGCCGCTGAAGCAGGCGTCGCAGTACTGGGGAGTGCCCGGGTTTCGATTGGCCTTGCCGACGGCGCGATAAAGCCCGTCGAGCGTCAGAAAGGCCAGCGAGTCGACGCCGATGTGGCGAGCCATTGCGGCGACGTCCATGCGCGCCGCAAGCAACTCATCGGTCGCCGGGGTATCGATGCCGTAAAAACAGGAATGCGCCGTCGGCGGGCTGGATATCCGCATGTGTACCTCGCGGGCCCCGGCGCTCCGAACCATCTCGACGATTTTCATTGAGGTCGTGCCCCTTACGATCGAATCGTCGATCAGCACGACCCGTTTCCCCTTGAGGCGTACCGCATTGGCATTATGCTTCAGCTTGACGCCCAAGTGGCGGATGCTGTCGGTCGGCTCGATGAACGTCCGCCCCACATAGTGATTGCGG
>JAVEYE010000034.1:0-17339 GCA_034003665.1 Rhodospirillales bacterium
GGAGGAGGCGGCATGTCTGCATACGCGAAGTGTTGGGGTGTCATTTTGGGTGCGGCGATGTGCGTGGGGGGCGCGTGGGCGCAGGGGGGCGTGGATTTGACGACGGCGGTGGTCGTTGCGCCGGGGGATCTTTCGCCGCGCGAGCAGAAGGCGGTTGACCTGCTTGTCAATGAGGTTGAAAGGCGCGCGAAGGTGCGCTGGAACGTGGTGCACGAATGGCCCGGTGAGGGCGCGCTGACGGTCGCGGTGCTGCCGAAGCGATCTGTGGAGTCGTTTGGCGGTGCGCGCATTGAGGCTGAGGGCTGGGACGCGCAGCCGGAAGGGTATCTGTTGCGTACGCTCCCGGCGAAGAACACGGTCGAGGTGATCGGCGCGGACGAGCGGGGCGTGCTGTTTGGCGTGGGGCGGCTGCTGCGCGAGTTGCGCATGGAGCCGGAGCGTGTGACGTTGGCGGGTGCGCTCGATATCGCTTCGGCGCCGGCGCAAGCGTTGCGCGGGCATCAGTTGGGCTACCGGCCGAAGACAAATTCGTACGATGCGTGGGACGTGCCGGTGTGGGAACAGTACATCCGCGATCTGGCGGTGTTCGGCACGAACGCGATCGAGATCATGCCGCCGAGTACCGACGACGACGCGGACAGCCCGCATTTCCCCTTGCCGCAGATCGAGATGATGGCGCATCAGTCGCGCATCGCCGACGAGCTGGGCCTCGATGTGTGGATCTGGTATCCGGCGATGGAAAAGGACTATTCCGATCCCGCGACGGTCGAGGCGGCGTTGAAGGAATGGGGCGAGGTGTTCGCGAAGCTGCCGCGCATCGATGCGGTGTTCGTGCCGGGCGGCGATCCGGGGCACACGCAGCCGAAACACATGTTCGCGTTGCTGGAGAAAGAGACGGAGGTGCTGCATCGCACGCATCCGAACGCGCAGATGTGGATGTCGCCGCAGAGTTTTACCGATGAATGGGAAGAAGAGTTCTTCGAACTGATGAAGGCGGAGCCGAAGTGGCTTTCGGGCATCGTATTTGGTCCCCAGAACCGCTGCACGTTCGAGGAATTGCGCGCGCGGGTACCGAAGCAGTATCCGATTCGGCATTATCCGGATATCACGCACACGGTGCGTTGCCAGTTCCCGGTGCCGGAATGGGACCTCGCCTACGCCTTGACGGAACACCGCGAGCCCATTAATCCGCGTCCGACGGACTATGCGAACATCATTCGCCGGTTTAGCGAAGGGACCATTGGGTTTATCGCCTATTCCGAAGGCTGCAACGACGATGTGAACAAGATTGTCTGGAGCAGTCTGGGGTGGGAGACTGAAAAGCCGGTCGTGGATGTTTTGCGCGAGTATTCACGCTACTTCATCGGACCGAAGTTTGAAGAGGGCTTTGCGCAAGGGTTGCTGGCGCTGGAGCGCAACTGGCGCGGGCCGCTGCTGACAAACAAGAGTGTGTTCACGACGCTGGCGCAATTCCAGACGATGGAAAAGGCCGCGTCGTCCGACGATTTGCTCAATTGGCGATTCCAGCAGGCGCTGTATCGCGCGTATTACGATGCCTATGTCGCGCGGCGGCTCTCGCAGGAGACCGAACTTGAAGGCCGGGCCATGGACTTGCTGCGGCAGGCGGATACGATCGGCGCGAAGACGGCCATCAATGTCGCCCGAGACATCCTCAAAGACGCCGAAGGCGATCCGGTGGCGCCGGATTTGCGCGCGCGCGTGTTCGAACTGGGCGATGCGCTGTACAAGAGCATTCGGATGCAGCTCAGCAAGCCGCTGTACCAGGCCATCGATTCGGGCCGGGGCGCGAATCTCGACTACATCGACGTGCCGCTCAACAACCTCGAATGGTTGAATGCGCGCCTCGATGAGATCTTGAAGACTCCGAGCGACGAGGGACAATTGAGATCTCTCGCGGAAATCACGAACTGGACCAATCCCGGCCCCGGCGGTTTCTACGACGATTTGGGCAGCATCGCGCTCCCGTCCCACGTGGTGGAGTGGCCCATCGGCGAAGCGGATTTCAAAGGGCCGGCCTGGAAGCAGGATCCGGAATTCCGCACGACACCCTTGAACGGCCTCAACTACAACAAGCCGGGGTGGCGCATGTCCTGGTACACCTGCGCGGAGTCGCGGTTTGATATGCCGCTGGTGATGAAATACGAGGGGCTCGATCCGAAGCGGCAGTACCGTGTGAAGGTTACGTATGCGGGCGATCGCGATGTCAACGTGCGTCTCGCGGCGGGGAAGGATCTCGAGATCCACGGTTATATGAAGAAGCCGCTGCCGACTGAACCGTTCGCTGCGGATTTGCCGCTTGAAGCGACGGCCGACGGCACGCTGACGTTGACCTTTACGCAAGAACCCGGGGGCGGCAGCAGCGGGCGTGGCTGTCAGATCGCCGAGGTTTGGGTGACGCCGGTTAATTAGTAAACTGAGTGGACTGAGTGAACGAACGCCCCCTCACCCTTGTAAAACCCTCTCCCCCGATGGGGGAGAGGGGGATGAAACCCCAGCTTGCTCCACTCTTTCCCCCTCTCCCCCATCGGGGGAGAGGGTTTTACAAGGGTGAGGGGGCACTTGGTCCATATCGTCCACCGAGTTGTTGTTACGCCGCGACGGTGGCGTGCAGGAATTCGGGTGAGCAGAGGTCCGCGACGGAGTTGACGACCATGCTGGGCTGGTAGCCATAGGAAGCGAGATCCTTCTCGCGCGTGCCGCCGCTCAGAACCAGCACCGTGCGATACCCCATCTGCACCCCGCCCAGGATATCCGTCTCCATCGTGTCGCCGATCATCGTGGTGCCGCCGGTGTCGAGGCCTAGTTCCTTGCGCGCCATGCGCATCATGACGGGACTCGGCTTGCCGACGCTGAAGGCCTTTACGCCCGTGGCGGCTTCCAGCATTGCCACCGTGGCGCCGCACCCTGGGCGCAGTCCGCGATCCGTGGGGCAGTTGGGGTCGAGGTTGGTGGCGATGAGCTTGGCGCCTGCGACCACCATGCGCACGGCGTGTTCCATGACTTCAAAGGTAAGCGTTCGGCCCTCGCCGACGACCACGTAATCCGGATCGTGATCGACGATGCCGTAGCCGTTGTTGTGCAAGGCTTGGAGGAGCCCACCTTCGCCGATGACGTAGGCCGTGCCGTTGGGCTTCTGGTGGGCCAGGAAGCGCGCGGTGGCCATTGCGCAGGTGAAAATGTGCTCCTCCTGTATCGCAAAACCCATGCGGCGCAGCTTGATGGCCATGTCGCGACGGGTGCGTTGGCTGTTGTTGGTGAGGAAGAGAAAGGGTACGTCGTGGCGCAGAAGTTCGTTCACGAATTCGTGCGCGCCGGGAATCATCTCTGTGCCTCGGTAGATGACGCCGTCCATGTCTATGAGAAAGCCGTGTGCCATTGCTGTGTCCTATCCTCTATCGATTCCTGAATGCAGTTGAGCCTTGTTTTGTCGTGCGAGTGTATCCCCCGTGTGTGAGGGAATAATGAGCGTTTGATCGGCACACTATTCCTGTCGTAAGAAGCAACGTTTGTGCCAGCCTGCGGTATGTCCGTGCCACAAGGACTTAGGTGGTGTGACGCATTGGAAACCTACCGTGCCGTGGGATGCGTGATAGCGTTCCGACCGGCGTGTCGTTGGCCGCTTCCCCCACGATTGCAATTCGCATGGTAGAATTGTGGGGAGACACAAGCTGCGGATAGGGAGGTGTCTTATGTTTGCATTCGCAAAGCTGGACGCAAGTCAACTGGAAGTGTTGCGGGATTTTGAAAGCCAGACGGGGGTGCGTCTGCTTGCGCTCGCGGATGTCCCCGTGGCTCCCGCCCACATCGACGACGGCACGCTCGGGGAACTGAAGCGCCTCGAAGACAATCTTGGGATTACCCTTGTGGCCGTCGAGTAGGGATATGTAACCCCGAATTCCCATTCGGGGTCTTTGAGTTCAGGAATAGCGCTGCAAAGAAAATTCCAAAGACCCCGAATGGGAATTCGGGGTTACATTCTATGCTTGCTACGCTTTTACCGGGGCCAATTCGTCGATGCGTTTGGCCAATTGACGGGCCAGGGCTTCGGCGGTGCGCAAGGTGTCGTGCTGCACCATCACGCGGATGATGGACTCTGTTCCAGACGGGCGGATGATCACGCGGCCTGTGCCGTTGAGTTCCGCTTCTGCTTCGGCGCGCACACCGTCGAGTTGTTCCTGCGAGGGCTTGGGACGGCCGTTCAGGGCCACGGACGCATTGGCTTCGGGCAATGGCTGGTAGACGCTCGCGAGGGTCTTCAGCGATTGGTCGCAGCGGCGGAGGGTGGCGAGCACCTGCAACGCCGTGATGAGCGCGTCGCCGGTCGTGTTGTGCTCGAGCATGACGAGATGGCCGGAGGCTTCCCCGCCCAGCGTCAGGCCGTGTTCGCGCATGGCTTCGACGACGTAGCGGTCCCCCACCTTGGTCCACACGATGCTTCCGCCGTGTTGTTTCACCGTGCGTTCGAGTCCGCCGTTGGCCATGATGGTCGTGGCGATGGCGCGGTTGGGCAGGGTTTCGCGGTCGAGCTGGTCTACGGCCAGGAGCGCGAGCAGCGCGTTGCCGTCGAGCAGGCGGCCGTCGCCGTCGGCCATGACGATGCGGTCGCCGTCGCCGTCGAAGGCGATGCCGAGATCGGCGCGTTCGCGGATGACGGTGGCGCGCATTTCCTCGGGGTGGACGCTGCCGCAGTTGTCGTTGATGTTGCGGCCGTTGGGCGCGTTGGCGATGGTGACGACTTCGGCGCCGAGCTCGGTCAGGGTGTAGGGTCCCACCTTGTAGGCGGAGCCGTTCGCGCAATCGCACACGATCTTGAGTCCGTCCAGGCGCATGCCCTTCGGGAAGGTCGCCTTCGCGTATTCGATGTAGCGGCCCACGGCGTCGTCGACGCGCCGCGCCGTGCCGATGTGCTCACCGGTCGGGCGGAACTCGTCCAGTTCATGGCCGTCGAAGTAGAGCCGGGCGATCTCGTCCTCGACCTCGTCGGCGATCTTGAAGCCGTCCGGGCCGAAAAACTTGATGCCGTTGTAGGCGTAGGAATTGTGCGACGCGGAGATCATGATGGCGGCATCGGCGCGCAGGCTGCGCATGATGTAGGACACGCCGGGCGTGGGTAGCGGTCCGACGAGCACGACGTGCGCGCCCATCGAGCAGAGGCCGGCCGTCAGCGCGTATTCGAGCATGTAGCCCGACTGGCGTGTGTCCTTGCCGATGAGAAATGTATTGGGCCTGCCCGCGTTGCGGAAGATGAAGCCCGCCGCGCGCCCGATCTTCAATGCCGCTTCCGCGGTCATGGGCGGTGTGTTGGCAATGCCGCGTATGCCGTCGGTACCGAATAAACGATCGCTCATGTATCTTCCTTGACCCCCAGGCGGTAATTGGGATTGCCTCAGGCCCGCCGTATGGCGTCGGTCATCGTCGCGACGCGCGCCATAGCCCGCACGTCGTGCACGCGGACGATGTCGGCGCCGTTCATGATGGCCACGGCCACCGTGGCGGCGGTGCCTTCGAGGCGATCCTCGACCGGCAATCCCAGAACCGAACCAATCATACCCTTGTTCGAGGTCCCCACGAGAAGGGGACGTCCGAACTGCTTAAACTCTTCCAGTCGCCGGAGCATCGTAAGGTTGTGCTCCAGCAGTTTGCCAAAGCCGAAGCCCGGATCGAGCCAGATGGCGCTTTCGGCCATGCCGTGCGCGACGGCGAACTCGATGCGTTCCTCGAAGAACCGGCATATGTCCGACACCACGTCGTCGTAGTGGATGTCGTCCTGCATATTTCGCGGGTTGCCCCGCATGTGCATCAGTACATATGGCTTGTTCGCTTTCGCCATCACTTCCACCATGCCGGGGTCGCCCCGCAACGCGGAGATATCGTTGACTATGCCCGCGCCCATCTCGAGGGCTCTGCGGGCCGTGCCGGCGTGGTACGTGTCCACCGACACGGGCACACCCAGCGGCACGATGCGCTCGAGCACGGGCAACACCCGAGCCTGCTCTTCATTCACGTTAAGCGGTTTGGCTCCGGGACGCGTCGATTCCCCGCCCAAGTCCAGTATATCGGCACCGTCTTCGATGAGCTTTTGGGCGTGGGCCCGGGCCACGCCGGGATCCACCAGGCGTCCGCCGTCGTAAAAGGAGTCCGGCGTGACGTTGAGGATGCCCATGACGAGGGTTCTCTTTCCCAGGAGAACCTCAACGCATTTCACCGGCGCACTATCGGCATGCTCGATATTCACCGGTCCACCCTCCAGTTAAACCCGTCCCAGGCGGCAGGTCAACCCCCTGCCGTTTCACCCAAGCGAACCCAGTGGAGCGAAAATGAAGAAACTGCAACGAACTGAGCCTCATTGTACTAAATTGCGGGGAAGGACGCCATAGGAGTTGCACGAGACTGGGCCGGTTTTGGTGATAGCCTGCGCGGGGCGAGGCGCTCCGTTGGGTCATGACGCTCATCAAGAGTGGAACAGTCCCATAAGAAAACCCCTCACCGAGGCTTGTGGCCCGGGTGAGGGGCAATAAGTTAACGGGTTGCCTTAGGCGGTGCCGGGAATCGCCTCGCCGGGGTTGATGCCGGTTACATCGGGCACCGATTCCTGGGTGCTGGGGGCGACGATGGTTGGACGCTTGGTGGTGATGTCCTTATCGCGCTGGCGCGGCGTGGGGAGGAGGTCCTTGCCGCCGTGCTCGATGATCAGGGCATCAATTTCATGCGCCTCGAGGGTTTCCTTCTCGTACAGGGACTCGGCGATGGCGCGCAGGATGTTCTCGTGCTTCGTGCACATTTCCTTCGCATCCGAGTAGGCCTCTTCGAGGAAGGTGTGGATCGCCCGGTCCACGGCGGCGGCGGTGTCTTCGCTGAAGTCGCGTTCGCGCACGAAGTCGCGGCCCAGGAACACCTCGTTGTTGTGACCAAACGAGATGGGGCCGAGTTCGCTCATGCCCCACTGGCACACCATGGCGTGGGCGAGGTCGGTCGAGACCTTCAGATCGTTCGAGGCGCCGCTGGTGAACTCGCCGAAGATAATGTCCTCGGCGGCGCGACCGCCCATGGCCACGCGCAATTGCGCGAGGCAGAACGACCTCGAATAGTTGTGCCGATCTTCCGCGGGAATCATGCTCGTGAGACCCAGCGACGGGCCGCGCGGGATGATCGTCACCTTGTGCACGGGATCCGCGTCCGGAAGCAGCCGGCCGACAAGCACGTGGCCCGCTTCGTGGAACGCGGTCGTCTTCTTTTCCTTTGAACTCAGGACCAGGCTGCGCCGCTCCGGACCCATCAGCACGCGGTCCTTGGCGTCCTCGAAGTCCATCATGGTCACGTTGTTCTGTTCGCGGCGCGCCGCCAGCAGGGCCGCTTCGTTGACCATGTTGGCCAGGTCCGCCCCCGAGAAGCCGGAGGTGCCGCGCGCGAGGGTCTGTAGCGAGACCGTGTCGTCCACGGGCACGCCGTTGTTGCGGATGTGGATATTCAGGATGGCCTCGCGGCCCTTGATGTCGGGATTCGCCACGACGACCTGACGGTCAAAACGGCCGGGGCGCAGCAGCGCGCGATCGAGCACGTCCGGACGGTTCGTCGCGGCCATGAGGATGACGCCCTCGCTGGTGTTGAAGCCGTCCATCTCGACCAGGAGCTGGTTCAGGGTCTGTTCGCGTTCATCGTGACCGCCGCCGAGGCCCGCGCCGCGCTGGCGGCCGACCGCGTCGATTTCGTCGATGAAGATGATGCACGGCGCGTGCTTCTGGCCCTGCTGGAAAAGGTCGCGCACGCGGCTCGCGCCCACGCCCACGAACATTTCCACGAAATCGGAGCCGCTGATGCTGAAGAACGGCACGTGCGCTTCGCCCGCCACGGCGCGCGCCAGGAGAGTCTTGCCCGAGCCCGGAGGGCCCACGAGCAGCACGCCGCGGGGGATCTTGCCGCCCAGGCGCGAGAACTTCTTCGGGTCGCGAAGGAACTCGATGATCTCCTGGAGTTCTTCCTTGGCCTCGTCCACGCCGGCTACGTCGTTGAAGGTGACGACCTTGTCGCTGTGGTTGACGAGGCGCGCGCGGCTCTTGCCGAAGCTCATGGCTTTGTTGTTGCCGCCCTGCATCTGGCGGAACATGAAGAACCAGAAGATGCCAATGATCAACAGCAGCGGCAGCACATTCACCAGCATGGCGTACCAGATGCCGTCCTGCTGGCGCAGTTCGACAGGGACACCTCGGGCTTCCAACTGCTTCTGATATTCGGAAAACGAGCCATACAAAGTCTCGGCGTAGTTGAACTTGATACGGACCTGATCCCGGTACGGCGCTTTGAGCTTGGAGTCGAATACGAACATCTTGTCGTCCGTTTGTGCGACTTCCACGCTCTTGATGTTGTCCTTTTCAAGCTGTTCTTTGAAGTCCTGGAAGCCCAGCTTGGCCGTAGCCTGCCGGTTTTCGGAGAGCTGAGACAGCGCAAAGACCACAATGATCAGCAGGACAATCCATAAGGAAATCTGCTTGAGTAGACCATTCATCATCGTATTGAAAGACACCTGCTGTTTGTACCGGCCCAAGAAAGGTTAGATTGACGGGGCTGCGGGAATACAAGGTTGTTGCAAAGCCTTTGGTAACAACCTATTCCACGCCGCCTGGACCAACGTTCCTGTTTCGAACCGATACGCTTTCGTCCATCTGTGATGATAACACAGGAGGAAGACCGGAACAATCCCAAGCGCCAGAAGAAGTTACAGATAATGATGAATTATGAATGGATTGCCTCTCGAACGGTTCTGTTCACGCATAATTCATCATTCATAATTCATAATTCATTATGCTAGCATCGGTCGGGGTTGAAGGTTTCGCACAGGAGGAGGTTTTGAATGCCCAATCAGAACGAGATTTATCGTGTAGGGGTCATCATGGCGGGCGGTTCCGGCGAGCGGTTCTGGCCGCTGTCCCGCCAGCGCCGTCCCAAGCAGTTGCTGCGGCTGACCAGCGAAGAGCACACCATGCTCGGTGAAGCCGTTAATCGCATTTCCCCCCTGATCGCTCCGGAACACGTGTATGTGATCACGGCCAGGACGCTCGTCGAGCCAATTCGGCGCGCCCGCGTGGGTATTCCCAACCACAACGTCGTAGGCGAACCGGCCAAACGGAACACGTCGGGCGCGCTGGCGTATATCGCCGCGCACCTGATGGCCACGTACGACAGCGACGGCTCGAATATCACCATGGCGGTCATGACGGCGGATCATCTGATTGGGGACGAGGAGGGGTTCCGTCGCACGGTGTTGACGGCGATGGAAGCGGCCGAGCGCGGCCATGCGCTGGCGACGCTGGGCGTTGTGCCCACGCGGCCCGAGACGGGATACGGTTACATTCACGTGCCGAAGGATTTGAAGGCGCTTGCGGGGAGCCCCGAAGACGTGCCGGTGTACGCCGTGACGGGATTCCGCGAGAAGCCCAATCTGGAACGGGCCGAGGAGTTTCTGGCTTCGGGCAACTACTTCTGGAACAGCGGCATGTTCTTCTGGCGCGTGGCGGATTTCATGGCCGAGCTTGACCATGCGCAGCCGGACTTGTGCCATGCCGTCATCGAGATGACCCAGGCGCTTCGCAACAACGATCAGGACCTGGCCGACGCCATTTTCCACCAGTTGGAGGATATCTCGATCGACTATGCGCTGATGGAGCGCGCGAAACGGGCCGTGGTGGCGCGCGCTTCGTTCGATTGGGACGATGTCGGCGCGTGGACGGCCTTGGACCGCACTTATCCGCACGACGAGAAGGGCAACGTGATTCTCGGCGAGCCCGTGGTGATTAATTCCGAGGGATGCATTGTCTACAACGATGCGGGCTCGGATGCCATCGCCGTGGGCGTCATCGGGCTGGAGGACGTTGTGGTGGTGGTGACGCAGGACGCGGTGCTCGTCATGAAGAAGGACGATGCGCAGGACGTCAAGAAGGTCGTTCAGGAATTGAAGAAGCGCAACGCCCGGCAGACGTAAGGGCCGCAAGAAGAAGACAACCACGAATGAGACGAATCGGACGAATGGGAACTGCGGGGGCCGAGTAACGAGCCCATAAGGGTGATGAGATGCCTGCAGCGAGTCATTGTGAGCGCAGCGAAGCAATCCCGGCACCGTGAAGGGGAAGCCTTCTCTTCTCTGTCATTCCGAGCTTGCGAGGAATCTGATCATACCCATGTATTCGATTCTTCGGTATGATTAGATTCCTCGCAAGCTTCGAATGACAGGGAGGGGAGAAACCGTTTTTCGCATTTCCCCATTCGTTTAATTCGTCTTATTCGTGGTTGTTTTCTTCTTCGGTTATTTCTTCGTGGTGATCACGTATTCCAGGATGGTTCTGGCATCGGCGTAGTTGGTTTCGTGGCCGCCTTCTTCGCGGTAGACGAGCTTTACGGGGCGATTGAGCTTTTCGAGGGCTTTCGCGAGGCGGACAACGCTGGCGGAGGGGACGATGTCGTCCTTGCCGCCGGCGGTGATGCCTACGGGCATGCTGAGGCGCTCGGGGAAGAGCTCGGCGCTGCGGTTCTTGTATTCGTCGGGCGCGGTGTCCTTGGTGCCGCCGTAGGACTCGGCGATGGCGTCCTGGAAACCTTCGTATTCAACGAGATTGGCGGTGCCGTTCATGGCGGCGACGCCGTCGATGAGCTCGGGATGGCGCACGGTGAAGGCGAGTGCGGAGGTGCCGCCCATCGAACCGCCGCAGAGGTACACCTTGTCCACGCGGTAGTCGCGCTTGAGATCTGCGATGATCTGCACGACATCGGCTTCAGCCTTGGGACCCATCCAGGAGGTCTTCGCGCGGTAATCCGGCGAGACGTAGATCATCTTGCGTTCGGTGGCGACGTCGCGTGCGGCGCGGCACTCGTCGCGCGGGTCCTTGGCGAACTGCCAGCGGTCGGCGCCGTGGCCGTGGAGCGCGATGAGCACGTCGTATGTTTCCTCCGGCGCGAAAGCTTCGGGCAGGATCAGCACGTAGCGTTGCTCGGTCTTGTCGACGGCGGCGGTGAAGGCGACGTCCCGCATTGGCGGTTCGGCGGCCGCGCTTGCTGCCCATAGTACCGACAATGCCACGCTAACGGCCTTGTTACCCATGATTTTCCCCATTCATTCATTCAGTCACGTCCTACCTGCGCGGTCTTATGTAACCCCGAATTCCCATTCGGGGGCTTTGCTTTTGAAGAACAATACCCCGAATGGGAATTCGGGGTTACATAAAGGCGCGATGCTCGGTCTCACGTTCTCATACGTCCAGTTTGGCGGTGCGGGCTTCAACCTCTTTTCGGATTTCGGTGTAGTCGAGGGTCGTAATCTCGGCGTTTCGCGAGGCGGCGAGGGCGGCGGCGATGCCGGTGGCCTGGCCCATCATGCTGCACGTGGTCATGACGCGCGCGGAGGACAATGCGAGCTGCTCGGAGGATAGACAACGGCCGGCGGCGAGCAAGTTTTTCGCCCCTTTGGGTACGAGGCAGCGGAACGGCACCTGGTACGGCGGCACCTTCAGTTGATCCTTCGGAAGGATGTAGGTGCGCTTGTCGTCGTCGGGTTTGTGGCCGTCGAGGTAGAACACCCCGCGCGCGATGGCGTCGTCGAAGCGTCGGCCGGCGCGGAGATCGTCGACGGTGAGGGTGTATTCGCCGGCGATGCGGCGTCCTTCGCGGATGCCGATGCGCGGGGAGGCGTAGTCGTAGTGCCAGGGTTTGCCTTCGACGCGCTGGTGGTAATCGAGCACCTCCATGGCGCGGCGGCGTCCGCGAATCTCGGCGGCGGTGAGCGCCTCGGTGTCCGTGGCGTCGAAGCCGGGGATCTTGATCTTGATGGCGTTGGCGCCGGGTCCGTTCGGCCAGATCGAGGTCATGGGGAGATCGTCCTTGGTGGCGATCTTGCCGAACCAGCCTTCGGGGACTTGCGGCTTGGCGTCTTCGGGTGCGACGTGGCGGACGAAATACATCATGGACATGGGCAGTTGCAGGCCGTCTTCGGGGCGGCCCTTCACCGTGTCGAACCCGGCGGCATGGACCAATAGCGCCTCGCCCGTGCAGTCGATGAATTGTTTGGCGCGCAGGGCTTCGGGGCCCGAGGGTCCGCAGACGATACATTCGGTGATGCGGCCGTTGTCGATGCGGGCGTCGACGAATTGCGTGTGCAGCAGGAGGCGCACGCCGCGCTGCAGCAGCAGTTCCTGGAGCACCACGGCGAGGATCGAGTGATCGAAGACGCGGGCTTCCTTCTCTTCGTAGGGGAGGTAGGGCGCGATGGCGTCGAAGGCTTCGAGTCCGGCGACAATACCGTCGAAGGCCTCGCCCTGGCCACGGGTCTCACCGCAGAAGGATGCGACGCCGCCCGTGGTGGCGTTGCCGCCCGTGACGGCAAAACGCTCGACGAGCATTACGCGCGCGCCGGATTTGGCCGCGGCCATGGCCGCGGTCACGCCCGCCATGCCGCCGCCGATGACCGCGACATCGCAGTCCCAGCGCACGGGCACGCGGCGGGTCCACTCGACTTGGGTGGCGTCTTCGGCGATGGCCGGGGGCGCTGCCAGCAGCGCGGCGCCCAGGCCGGTGGCTTTCAGGAAGTTTCGTCTTGTGGTCATGACGATCTCCGGGTTGTGTGGGTTGGGTGGGGAAGGAGAAATGCCCCCTCACCCCGGCCCTCTCCCCCGATGGGGGAGAGGGGGACAGTGCAATCGATGGACCTGATGGACGAAATGGACCTGATGGACTCGGTGGACGAGAAGCTTTCCCCCTCTCCCCCACCGGGGGAGAGGGTTGGGGTGAGGGGGCGCTCCCATGCTTCCCATTCTTCCCATAACTCCCATCAGCTATTGCCTGTCAACACTCTCAACTTGTCATCCTGAACATTTCGGCCTCGTAGGCGGCGATGTCGCCGAGGTCGGCGCGCGGGACGTCGGTGGTCTCGATTTCGAAGCGTTCGCCGACTTGTTCGAGGGTCAGGTTGTCGGCGGCCATCCAGCCGGTGATCGCCGCGCCGAAGGCGGTGCCTTCTTTCATGGCCGTGAGGCAGAAGCGTTGTTCGGGGCACAGCGCCGCCAGGGCCGAACAGTAGGCCGAGTTCTTCGCGAAGCCGCCTTCGATGAATACCACGGTGCCGGGGGTCACGCGGCAGTAGCCGAGCATCTTCTTGGTGGCGATGGCGAGGCCGAGGGCAAGCGCGGCGTAGTAGTCCTGGCCGAGGCCCGTGAAGGGCGTGCCGCCGTCGCGCCGCAGCGCCTCCAACGTAACTTCAGAGTCGCCGTTGACGACGCGCGCGGGCGAACCTGGGAAGGCCGTCGCTTCGGGAATCGCGCCGGGCACGACGAACAGCTTACGCTCGTTCACGACCTTGCGGACGTCGTCGGGCGTGGATTGATCCTTGAGTTCCGTGCCGGCGCGGAAGGCGTCGTAGTCCATGCCGAGCGTGAGGAGCGAGGTGCGCACGGGACGCGCCAGCACGTCCTGGTTGAAGAAGACCTTCGCGGCGATTTCCTCGTCGCTGAGGTTGGCGGAATCGGCCGGGCGCATCAAGACGCCCCAGGTGCCCGACGAAATCAGCAGGAATTCCGAATAGCCCTTCGCGAGATAGGGCAGGAAGTTCGCGTTCGAGTCGTGGATGCCGAGGGTCATTTTGCAGTCGGCCGGCACGCCGCATTCTTCGGCCACGTCCGGCTTCACGTTGCCGATCACGTCCCAGGGAGGCGCCATCGGCAGTCCGAAGAGCTTGTCGGCGCCGAGCTTGATGGCCACGTCGCTCCAATCGCCACGGTGGAAGTCCCAGAGGTAGGTGTGGTTGCCGGGAAAGGTCGGCTCGAGGCCCATGCCGCCGCTGAGTTCGTAGGCGAGGTAGGGGCCGTAGAACAGGCCGCGCGCGCACCGCGCCCACACCTCGGGCATGCGGGTTTTCGTGTAATAAAGGACCTTCGCCATATTGACGAAGCCGATGTCGGGCGTACCGGTCTGGCGGTGCAGGCTGACGGGGTCGCCGAAGGTCTCGTAGAACTCGTCCTGGATGACCGCGCCGCCGGGCCAGGTGTAGGAAACGACCGGGAAGGCGAGCTTGCCCTCGGCGTCCAACAGGGTAAGGGTTGCACCGTGGGCCGTGATGGCGATGGCGCGCACCGTGTGGTCCTTGGCGAGTTTCTTGAGCGCCACGCGGAACCAGGCCAGCAGGCCCTCGGTGTCCTCGACCTCGACACCCTGGAAGTCCTTTTGCGCAAAAGAGGTACGTTCCTCGCCCACGACGCGCCACTCGCGGTCGTAAAGGCTGATCTTCTTATTGGTCTTGCCGACGTCGAGAACCGCTACCGTCTCCGTGCCCATGCGAATGCTCCCTCGTTTTTCCGCTGCCATGACGTTGCCGCGGGAGAGTATAGCATCGACCTGAGGTGCGGATGAATGCCGATCTTCGACTTGTTATCCAGGCGGGCGTAATGGCTGCGACGGGGGGAAGGCGCAGGGGAAAGGAATGGGACAGGCCGTGTAAGACTAAGAGGCTTCTATTTCATGTTTACCGAGCCTGGGTGCGCTCTATCTTTCGTGCCCGCTCGGCGCAGATGCACTTCACAAGGTCGCCCAGTGTCCGCACTTGGTATTTTGCCATCCTGTGTGCTTCTGGCAAACGACGCAAAGCAATACAAAGCGCGACGAACATGGTGGCGGCCGCAATGGGTAGGGCCAAACCGGGAAAACAGAGCAACCCTCCGGCAGCCACGGCTGTGGTCAGACCAATGCCGACTTTTAAGGCCCGGCGCCATGGGGCGTGAGGTAACACGCAACCGGTGACGCCAAATCGCCCGGACACATATTGGTCAATTTCCTGGATGCCACTGCCCTTTGCCAGTCTCTTGATAGGTGTGGATGGTAGCAGCTCTTTCCTGTCAATTTGCAGAACCCTGGCAAAAAAGTCACGAATGTCGAGGAAGGCTGCCAGGCTTGGGCAGTGCTCTGACTCAAGCGCCCCCGGCCCGAATGTTGGTCGAGGCAAGTGCTGTCGCAAGCAGATCTCGGCATCGGGGGATTTGGCGATCAACATATCAATAGCGTCGCCAAAGGTTCTTTTCCACATTGCGGACAATTCTTCTTGAGTCAATTCCACCTTCAGCAGATACTCGATTCCGCAAATAGCCCCTTCAATTTCGCAGTTATCATAGAAGGAACCATCGCAGTCAAAGTTGAAGAATACCTTGTCCGCTGGGTCTTCCGGCTGAAAGTTCGCGTTTGGCCATCCGACTTCATCCCTGATGATCTCCGACACCGCCTTGGCTACATCGCAACGCAATCCCTCGCCTCCCCAAGCTTCATCGGGGAAGGCGGGGCGCGACGCCATTTGCTTTGCGATATGATCGGCGCGCGGAGTGCGCCCTACGTACAGGAAACGCCGTAATCGGCTTGGGACCACTTGGCGATTCTCGGCTAGATAAAGCGGGCGATACGGGGAGGGCATGTCGACAGTTCCTTCGTTATTGCCGACGCTCCAAGCAACTGGTGCATCGGTTAGTGTGCTTTCGAAACTGTAAGATCCACTGCCGGCGTCACTGAACCCTATGATGCCAAAGCCGGCGGGATGGGGTCGCCGTGTTCAATGCAGGATTCGACAATCTTTCGGGCGAGGCCTTGGGCGATTTCGACGGTCTCGGTCAGGCTTCTGCCCTGCGCCACGAGTCCGGGGACGTCGGTGCTGGTGGCGACGTAGCCGCCTTCTTCGAGGGACTCCACATGCAGACGTATGGTGACTTCACTCATGATGGCCTGTCTCCTGCAGTCATTCTAGCCTGATGCCGGGGAGAGAGCAATGTGATTGCCTCTTCTACCATCGTATCGCGTATACTCCCGTCCGGGCTTTCAGGGCATGGGAATCGGGGTAAGCGACATGACACGTGAACTTTCTCGCCGGACTTTTCTTCAGACTACGGCCGCTGCCGCACTGTGTGCCTCGGCGCTTCCGGCGCGGGCGGAGGAGGCGCTGCCGTTGGTGGATCTGCATGTTCACCTTGACAACAGCAGCATCGACCAGGTGCTGGCCCTTGCGAACGAACAGGGGGTCAAGTATGGCATCGTCGAGCACGCGGGCACGAAGGTGAACAAGTATCCCGTCGTGCTGAGCAACGACGCCGAACTGGGCGCGTATATCGCCATGCTCGAGGGCAAGCCGGTGTACAAGGGCGTGCAGGCCGAGTGGGTCGATTGGGCCAGCGGGTTCTCGAAGGAGCTGCTGTCGAAGCTCGATTTCGTGCTGGCGGATACGATGACCTTTCCCGCGCCGGACGGGCACCGCCAGAAGATGTGGGAGCCGGGCACGGACCTGGGCGACCACAAGACCTTCATGGACCGCTACGTGGACTGGCACATCCAGATCCTCAACCGGCCTCCGGTCAATATCCTGGCGAACGTGTCGTGGCTGCCAGAGCCGTTTAGCGCGGATTACGAGGCGAATTGGACCGCCGCGCGCGTTACCGAGGTGGTCGAGGCGATGGTGAAGAATGGGGTGGCCTGCGAGATCAGCTCGAGCTTCGAATTGCCGAAGCTTTCGTTCCTGCGGATCGCGAAGGAGGCGGGAGTGAAGTTCACGTTCGGCTCCAATGGCCGATATCCGAAAATGGGCAAACTCGATTATTCCCTGCGTATGGCAAGAGAATTGGGACTCACGACTGCGAATTTGTACAGCCCGAGCGGGGCGAAGCCAGCATAAATCCGGTTAATCCCGATCATCGAAGAGCCGGATACGGTCAACATTCTCCTGTTTTTTGTGTTACATTTAAAGGGAGGCAGGGAATCACGTTGGGTCGTGCAAGTGCGTGGGCGCGAGGGAGAGAGGCCATGGTACCTGCCGGTGATACCGAGATTTCCCATCCGTGCCGCCTGTTTTTCTCCGGCGTCCCATTTTCCGGGCATTCGACATTTTCAGAGCTTCTAATCTATTGACATCTGATGCCATAAGTCTAATAATTGCAACATTTGCTAGTAGTATTTACATTGACTTTCCGGTCCTTAATCTGGTAAAGTAACGACGCTTCAAAAGAGGTATAGAGAGGATCAGGATCGTGCCTCCGCAAACATATTCGCTATTCGGACAGCGCCTCGTCGAACGCGGGGTTATCTCGCAGCAACAGTTGGACGAGGCCATCCACAAGCAGCAGACGAGTATGGGCTCCCGCAAGCTGGGAGAAGTGCTGGTCCGGCTGGGCTACATCAGCAAGAGCCATATCTCCGAAGGGTTGGCCGACCAGTTCGGCGTACCCATCATCAAGCTTTCCGATCGTGAAATCCCCGAACGCATTCGCAGCCTGGTGGATATCGAGGTGGCGCGGGTGTATCGCGTAATTCCCATC
>JAVEYE010000035.1:0-4644 GCA_034003665.1 Rhodospirillales bacterium
CTGTTCGACCGCTACCGCATCCCGCTCCCCAAGGAGGCCAGCTACACGCCCTACGTCAACGCGGCGATGATCTTCCTGGCCCGTCTGCGCCACCCGGCCGACAAGCTGCGCGAGATCCTCAACCGCGCCCAGCCCCGCCAGGGCTGAAGCCATCCATCGACCGGCGGCCGGGGCCCAACACGCCCCCCCTGCCGGCCTTCCCAGGCCGCGCCACTCCGCCCCCCGGGCGAGGCGCGGCCTTTTCTTCGCCGGGCCCGACCCAGCCAGCCACGTTTCGCGAAGCCGTTCTCTCCTATCCAGGTTCGCGACCGGCTTCATTGTGGGCGAGGGTGCCCTCCACCCTCTTGCCGGGCCCCGACCGGCCCGCCTATCCTGCGGCCTTCAACCCGTGCCGGGAGGCCCCCGTGTCCGACGCCTTGACGATCCGTGCCGTCACCCCCGCCGATTTCGCTCAGTGGCTGCCGCTGTGGGTGGGCTATCACCGCTTCTACGGGCGGGCCGTCGCCGACGACGTGACGCGAACCACCTGGCGGCGCATCTTCGACGCCTACGAGCCGGTTCACGGGCTGGTGGCGGACGCGGAGGGCGAGTTGCTGGGCCTCGCGCATTTCATCTTTCACCGCAACACCGCCACGCTGGGGCCGGTGACCTACATGCAGGACCTGTTCACGGCCGAAGCGGCGCGCCGCCGGGGGGTGGGCCGGGCGCTGATCGAGGCGGTTTACGAACGGGCCCGGACGGCGGGCAGCCCCCGCGTCTATTGGCTGACCCACGAGACCAACGCCACGGCCCAGGCCCTTTACGATGCGGTGGCCGATCGCTCGGGATTCATCCAATACCGCAAGGCGCTTTAGGATTTCGCTGACAGGGCACTTAATTCCCATGTAGTCAACCTGTTGCATTGGGCTGATGCGGCGGAAGCCAGCCGCCCTGTCGCCGAAATACCGGGGATCCCATCATGGACGACGTCACCATCGCCCGCGCACTGCACGTTCTGGCCGTCGTCCACTGGATCGGCGGCGTGGCCATGGTCACCGCCGTCATCCTGCCGGCGCTCCGGCGGCGGGGAGAGGCGGCCGAGCGCCTGGCGCTGTTCGAGGCGGTGGAGGGCAGGTTCGGGGGGCAGGCCAAGATCTCGACCCTGCTGGCCGGGGCGACGGGGTATTACATGACCTGGCGGATGGACGCCTGGGACCGCTTCCTGGAGCCCGGCCTGTGGTGGATGCATGCCATGGTGGCGGTGTGGGCGATCTTCACGGTCGTGCTGTTCATGGCCGAGCCGCTGTTTCTGCACCGCTGGTTTCATGCGCGGGCGGCCCGCGATCCCGAGGGTACCTTCGCCCTGGTGCAGCGGTTCCACTGGGTGCTGCTGGCGGCAAGCCTGGTCACCGTGGCCGGCGCCGTGCTGGGGGCGCACGGCCTGCTCTATTGACGCCGGGCGGGCCATCGGCCACAACTGCGACGCCTTCGCAGCCCGGAGAATTTTCGTCGTGATGAATTCCTTCGTCCGCCGCCTTGTCGTCGCCGCCCGCCGCGTCCGCCGCTGGCGGCGCTATTTCCCCGGCATGGTGGTGGCCCTGACCGTCGCCGCCGCCGCCCGGTTTCTTTCCGACCACTATGGCGCGCCGCAGATGCTGTTCGCCCTGCTGCTGGGGCTGGCCTTCCATTTCCTGGCCGAGGACCGGCGCTGCGTGCCGGGCATCGAGTTCACGGCGTCGCGCGTGCTGCGGGTCGGCGTGGCGCTGCTCGGCCTGCGCATCACGGTCGAGCAGGTGGCCGGACTGGGGCTGACCGTGGTCGGCTGGGTCGGGGCCGGGGTGGTGCTGACCATCGTCTTCGGCTGGGCGGTTGCCCGCCTGTTCGGCCGGGGCGGTGCCTTCGGCATCCTGACGGGCGGCGCCGTGGGCATCTGCGGCGCCTCGGCGGCGATGGCCATCTCGGCCGTGCTGCCGCGCCACCCCCTTCACGAGCGCAACACCATCTTCGCCGTCATCGCGGTGACCACGCTTTCCACCATCGCCATGGTGGTCTATCCCATCCTGTGCGCGGCGCTGGGCCTTGATGACCATTCGGCCGGCATCTTCCTGGGCGGCACCATCCACGACGTCGCCCAGGTGGTGGGCGCCGGTTACGGCATTTCGAACGAAGCCGGCGACGTTTCGACGGTGACCAAGCTGTTCCGCGTCGCCATGCTGGTGCCGGTGGTGTTCGGGCTTTCGCTCGTCTATGGACGGAAGCAAGGGGCGGCCTCGCGGCCGCCGCTGCCGCTGTTCGTTGTCGCCTTCTGCCTGCTGGTCGCCGCCAACAGCTTCGGGCTGGTGCCGGCGGCGCCGCAGGCCTTCCTTACCGAACTGTCGCGCTGGTGCCTGGTGGCGGCGATCGCCGCGCTGGGGGTCAAGACCTCGCTCAAGGCGCTGATGACGGTCGGTGCCGTGCCGGTCAGCCTGATGGTCGCCGAGACGGTGTTCATCGCCGCCTGGGTCCTGGCCGGCGCCTTCTTCCTCGGCTGAGGAAGGTTTCGACGCCAAGAACACGGAGGAAGGACAAGACAGAGGGCGCACCGGGGAAGACGGGGGCGCCGGCGTGCCCACGCCGTCAAGGTCGGCGGCCTTCCGGCCGATCTTGTCTTTCTGTCAGCCGGCGATGCCGGCCTTCTCCAGGGCGACGCGCAGCAGCACCTCGGCGCCGGTGGCGATGTGCGCCGGCTCGGCATGTTCGGTGACGTTGTGGCTGACGCCGTCCCGGTTCGGCACGAAGATCATGGCGGTCGGACAGTGCGGGGCGAACATCTGGGCGTCGTGGCCGGCCCCCGAGGGCATGCGCTTCACCGAATGGCCGAGGCCGCGGGCGGTATCCTCGACCAGACCCACCAGGGTCGGATCGAAGGCGACCGGTGCGAAGCGGGCCAGCGTGCGGATGTCGAGTTCTACCCCCTCGGCGGCAGCGGCCTCGGCGGCGAAGGCCCGGAGCCGGGCATCGGCGGCGTCCAGCGCGTCGCCGTCGGTGTTGCGCAGATCGGTGGTCAGCAGCGCGGTGCCGGGCACCACGTTGGTGAGGCCAGGCGTGACCCCGAGGCGCCCTACCGTCGCCACCTGGGCGCCGCCCACGTCGAGGGCCACCCGGCGGGCCTCGACGGCGAGGCGGGCGGCGACGTGACCGGCATCGTGACGGGCCGACATCGGCGTGGTGCCGGCATGGTTGGTCTGCCCCGTGAAACGGTATTCGGTCCAGTAGATGCCCTGGACCCCGGTGACGGCGCCGATGGCGACACCCTCGGCGTCGAGGACCGGACCCTGCTCGATGTGCAGTTCGAGATAGCAGTGGGCGGCGATGGCGCCGACCGGGGCGTCGCCGGCATAGCCGATGCGCGCCAACTCGTCGCCAAGCACGGCGCCGTCGATGCCGACGGTGGCCAGCGCCTTGGCGAGGTCAAGCCGGCCGGAGAGCACGGCGCTGCCCATCATGTCGGGGTGGAAGCGCGCACCCTCCTCGTCGGTGAAAAAGGCGACCGCCAGCGGCCGACGGGTGCGAATGGCCGCATCGTTGAGCGCGTTGACCACTTCGAGTCCGGCGAGCACGCCCAGGGCGCCGTCATAAAGGCCACCGGTCGCCACCGTGTCGATGTGGCTGCCGATCATGACGGGAGGCCCGTCCTCGGTCCCCGGGCGCAGGCCGGTCACGTTGCCGATGCGGTCCACGGTGACGGCGAGGCCGAGATCCTTCATCCAGCCGACCACCAGCTCGCGCCCCTGACGGTCGGCTTCGGTGAGGGCCAGGCGGCAGACGCCACCGCCGGGCAGGGCGCCGACCCGGCCCAGGGCCGTCAGGCGATCCATCAGGCGGGCGGCATCTATGCCAAGGTTGGCAACGCGCGGGGAACGGGGCATGGTTTCCTCCCTGGAAAGAAATGGGGCCGGACGCCAAGGCGCCCGGCCCCATTCAGGACCTGAAGGATTACTTGTAGGCCTTATCGGTGGCCGCGATGGAAGCCATCATGGCTTCCAGCATCTCCTTGCCTTCGGCCCCATACTTGTCCTCGATCAGCTTACGTACCGCCGGCTGGGCGGCGGCGGCGAACTTCTTGGCCTCGGCGGGCGAAACCGCGTTGACCTCCATCTTCTTGGCCATCAACGCCAAGCCCTTGTCGGAGGCCTCGGCGATGCGCGAGATGGAGCGGCCGGCGTCGGTGGCGACGTCGGAGGCCCACAGGATGATCTCCTTGTGCTCGGGCTTCAGGCCGTCGAAGAATTCCTTGTTGATGAACCACATGTAGGGCGTGATCAGGTGGTTGGTCAGCGACAGGTACTTCTGAACTTCCTGGAACTTGGCGTTGGCCATGATGGTGACGGGGTTCATCTGGCCGTCGGCGACGCCGGTCTGCAGCGAGGTGTAGACCTCGGCCCAGGCGAGCGCGGTCGGCTGGCCGCCCAGCGAGGAGACGATCGCCTCGTGGGTGGGCAGCTGCATGGTGCGGATCTTCAGTCCCTTCATGTCATCGACCGTCTTGATCGGCCGCTTGGAGCTTGTGAAGGCGAAGAAGCCGCCGCTGTCGAGCAGGCCAAGCACCTTGAGGCCGGAGGTCTTGGCCTCGAGATCGGAGACCAATTTCTTGCCGAAATCGCTGTCCTTGTCGATGACCTTGGA
>JAVEYE010000035.1:5160-17265 GCA_034003665.1 Rhodospirillales bacterium
GATGAACGGCCACAGGTCGCGGGTGATGTTCTCGATCTTTTCCTTGCACACCGAGGCCAGGACGAACAGGCAGGCCCCGACCGGCGGCGTCATCAGCGAGATGTTGAGCGACAGGATGATGACGATGCCGGCATGAATCGGGTCCATGCCGATGGCAAGGGTCAGCGGCCCCAGCACCGGCGCCAGGATGATCAGCGAAGCGTTGATGTCCATGAACAGGCCGACGAACAGCAACAGCAGAATGATCAACCCGATGATCACCGCCGGATTCTCGGAAATCGCCAGGAAACCGGTGGCGATGAGCTGCGGGATCTGGTTGAAGGTCATCCACCAGCCGAGGATGGTGGCCGAGGCGATGATCAGGAACAGGATCGCGGTGACGATCGACGTACGGAAAAGAGCGTTATAAAGATCCCGCCAGGACAAACGGCGATAAACGAGGGCGCCGATCACCAGGGCGTAGAAAACGGCAATCGCCGCCGCCTCGGTCGGCGTCGCCCAGCCACCCAGGATGGAACCCAGGATGAACACCGGCAGGATGGCGGCAAGCCAGCCGCGCTTGAGGGCGACCCAGACCTGCTTCAGGTGGAACTTGTGGTCGGACTTGGGCAGCTTCCAGGCCTTGCCGAAAATGGCGATCAGCGCCATGCAGACGCCGCAGATGAGCAGGCCCGGCAGAATGCCGGCCGCGAACATGCCGGCGATCGAGACGCCCATGATCGAGCCGTAGATGATCATCAAATTGGAGGGCGGAATGGTCGGCCCGATGATCGAACCGGCCGCCGTGATCGCGCAGGAAAACGACTTGGTGTAGCCCTGCTTGACCATGGCCGGCACCAGGGTGTTGCCGAAGGTGGCTGTGTCGGCGGTCGCCGACCCGGTGACCCCGGCGAACATCACGGAGGCCACCATGTTGGTGTGGGCCAGGCCGCCGCGCATCCAGCCGACCAATGAATCCGCGATGCCGATGATCAGGTCGGTGATCCCGGTGCGGTTCATGATCTCGCTGGCCAGGATGAAGAACGGCATGGCGAGGAAGGGATAGAGATCGAGTCCGGCGAAAAAGCGGTCCGGTATCATGGCGAGGAAGCGGCCGCCACCCATGTCGAGGATGCCGACGACGCCGGCGACGCCAAGGACGACGCCGATCGGCATGCCGATGGCGATGAAACTGAAAAAGATGACTGCGACGATGATCATGTCACCCTCCCGACCGGCTGCTGACGGTCTCGCCAAAGGTCAGGAAATCGCGCACCCCGACCAGGATCAACTGGACGCAGCAAACGAAGGACGCGACTGGCACCGCCGCGTTGGCATAGGCCTTGGGAATGGCGTAGATCATGGTGACCTGCCGAAAGCCGCGTTCGAAGAAGCCCATCCCGTAGAACAGCAACAGCCCGAAAAAGGCCAGCCCGACAAGGTCGAAACCAACCGCAAGCCAGCGCCGCACATGCGGCGGGAAACGCTCGAAGATCATGGTCACGCCGATGTGCTCGCGATGGGCGATGCCACAGGAAACCGCCAGCAACGCCATCCAGATCATCAGATACCGCGCCAGTTCCTCGGTGAAGGTGATCTGGATCGGCAACACGTAGCGCACCAGGATGCCCAACCATACGTCGAGAACCAGAAGGACCATCAGCAGCACGCAGAGCCGCTCGACGACCCAGTTGACCCGCATGCTCAGTCCTTGGGCCACATTCGCCGCATTTGTCATGACGCCGTCCCTCGTCCCCGTCAGCAATAATTGCGTAGAATGAAAGGAAATGGCGACCATGCCAAGGCCGCGTTGATTTTTTCCGCCTTTTGCCGGCAATGGGTGCCGCGGGGGCGATTTCCCGCCGTTTCGGCGATCAAACGCCGCAGGCATTTGCCTGGAAAACAAGCATGTCTCGTCCATCGGCCCATGTCGGTCTGCGGGAAAGCCTCGAATCGGCTCACCGCCATGAAAGGTCCTCCGGCCAACGCGGCGCGAGACATGCGCACTCCTCCGTCCTCACCCCGGTCACCAGGTCCAGGGACCGTTGGGTGAGCGCCAACAGGCGTTCCACCGAGTAGTCGCCGACGTCCGCCCGGCCCCGATCAGGCCGGTCGGCATGGCGGCTGCCCAAAACCAATCGGGCGATGCCGCATTCCAGCATCGCCCAAAGACAAAGGGGACAAGGCTCCTGGGTGGCGTAGAGAGTGGCCCCCACGAGTTGGTCGCGCCGGCCGTCGCGGCAGGCGTTGAGAATGGCGACGGTTTCGGCATGGTGGACTGGCACGCCGGACGTGTTGGCGGTATTGCGGCCGACCGCGACCACGACCCCGTCACGGACGATGGCGGCGCCGAAGGCCCAATCGCCGGCGGCCGCCGCCGATCGGGCCTCGTCGAGGGCAATGCCCATGAAGTGGTGGTGCCGGTCGTTCATCCGTCTCCCATCATGCCGCGCATCGATCGGCCTTCCGCGTCAGATCGCCGGGAAATGCTCCCGCCAATGGCGGGCGATGTCGATGCGCCGGGCCACCCAAACCTTGTCGTGCGAAAGCACATAGTCAACGAACCGCCTCAGCGCCTGGAAGCGGGCCGGCTTGCCGATCAGGCGGCAATGCAGGCCCACCGACATCATGCGGGGCCGCTCGGCCCCTTCCTCGTAAAGGGTGTCGAAGGCGTCCTTCATGTAGGTGAAGTACTGGTCGCCGCAGTTGAAACCCTGGATGGCGGCGAACTTCATGTCGTTGGTGTCCAGCGTGTAGGGCACCACCAAGTGCGGCTTGTCGACCACCCGGCTCCAGAACGGCAGGTCGTCGGAATAATCGTCGGCATCATACAGGAAGCCGCCCTCCTCGGCGACCAGGGCGCGGGTGTTTTCACTGGTCCGCCCCGTGTACCAGCCGAGCGGCCGCTCGCCGGTGATGCGCTTCTGGATCTCGATGGCGCGCTGCATGTGCTCGCGCTCTTCCTCGATCGGCATGCCGTGATAGTTGATCCAGCGGTAGCCGTGCGAACAGATCTCGTGGCCGTCCTTGAGGACGACCTCGGCGACCAGCGGGTTGCGCTCCAGCGCCATGGCGACGCCGAATATGGTGATCGGCAGCCGCCGCTCGCGGAACAGCTTCAGCACCCGCCAGACGCCGGCCCGGCTGCCGTATTCGTAAAGGGATTCCATGCTCATGTGGCGGGCCCCGACGAAGGGCACGGCGCCGACCATTTCCGAAAGAAACGTTTCCGAGGCGGCGTCGCCGTGCAGCACGCAGTTCTCGCCGCCCTCTTCGTAGTTGAGCACGAATTGGACCGCGACACGGGCGCCGCCCGGCCACTTCGCATGCGGCACATCGGGCCCATAGCCGGTCAAGTCGCGAGGATAGTCGGTCATCGAACTGGTCATTTCATTTGCCTTTCTTCTTGGTTCTTGCGCGGGCGCCCACGCCCGTCCTGCCTGGTTGGAGGATCACTGTCGGGCATTCGGCCCCAGGCCCGGCCGCCCCCAAAAAAGGACCGGCGCGCGACATGGGCCGCGCGCCGGTTAAGCTTCTCGTCAGTCCTCAGCCGCCGCAGCGCCAGCCGCCAACGGGCTGGTGCTCATCAGGCCGTAGTAGAACACGGCGCCCAGGAAGGCCCCGATCACCCAGCCGTAGCCGGACAGGAAGGACAGGGCAGGCACCCACTCCGTGGAGATCGAGAAGACGGCGGCCGCACCGAAGGCGATCAGCGCCCGCTGGTTCCAGCCGTTGAGGTAGTAGTACTTGCTGCCCGGCTCCGAGGAGAACAACTGCTGGATATCCAGCTTCTGCTTCTTCACCAGGTAGTAGTCGCAGATCATGATCCCGTAGACCGGGGCAAGAATGGCACCCAGCGTGTTGACGAAGCCGGCGATGCCGATGTTGCTGATCACGGAAACCCACAGCGCGCCGACGAAGAAGGCGGCGACGGAGGTGATCAGGCCGCCCATCCGGAAGTTGATCTTGCTGGGGATCAGGTTGGCCAGGTCGTAGGCCGGCGGCACGAAGTTGGCCACGACGTTGATGCCCACCGTCGCCGCGAAGAAGGTGATGGCGGCGATGACGGTCAGCGCCAGGTTATCGACCCGCTCGACGATGTCCGCCGGGTTGGTCAGCCGCTCGCCGAACAGCACGACGGTGCCGGCGGTGACGAACAGCGCGATGAACGAGAAGAAGGCGACGTTGAGCGGCAGGCCGATCAGGTTGCCGATCTTCATCTCCCGCTCGCTGCGCACGAAGCGCGAGAAGTCGCCGAAGTTGATGACCACCGCCGCGAAGTAGGCGATCATGGTGCCGGTGATGCCGAGGAACGCGGCCACCGGGCCGCCGGCGTAAGTACCGGTTCCGCTGAAGATGTTGCCCACTTCGGAGAGCAGGCTACCGCCCGCCATGTACCAGATGATCCCCATGAGGATGAGCATCACCACGTAGACGAAGGGGCCGGCCCAGTTGAGGAAGTGGCGGATCGTCTCGATGCCCCGCCAGAACAGGAAGAGCTGGAAGAACCAGACGACGACGAAGGAGAACCAGCCGACCGCCGTCATGCCGAGGAACTGCGCGCCACCGCCGGTGCCTAACAGCGCGTTGATCAGAATGGCCAACGCTGTGGAAGCGAAGTAGGTCTGCACGCCGTACCAGAAGATGGCGACGATGGCCCGAACCATGGCCGGGAAGTTGGCGCCGCGCACGCCCATGCTGACCCGGGCCATCACCGGATAGGGAATGCCGTAGCGCACGCTGGGCTGGCCCGAGAGGTTGACCAGCACCATGATGATGAAGCCGGCCAGCACGATGGCCGCCATCACCGCCCAACCGTTCAGGCCGTAAGTGATGAACAGCGAGGCCGCCAGGGTGTAGCCGAACAGACTCTGGATGTCGTTCGACCAGACGTTGAATATTTCAAACCATCCCCACGTACGTTTGTTGTGCGGGATGGGGGCGAGATCCTCGTTGTGCAGCGTCGGATCGATTTTTTTGATTTGAAGATCACGAGTATCCATAATTCCCCCTATGCTTCTCCTGTTGTCTTGTTTTGTACGTTTTTACTACAGTCTTACCAGTATTTACCGGCCGTTCAGCCGATAAAACGGTTCCGTCATCTCCAGATGCTCCAGCATGGCGTTATGCCAACGTTGGTGATGCGGAATCAGCCGCCGGAACGTGTCCTGGCGGGCCCGCTGGGCGTCCGTAAGGCCGCGTGCGCAGAACCGGCGCACTTCGGCGAACAGCGCCTCGACGTCGTAGGCGACGAAACGTCCATCCTCGATGACCGTCTTGCCGCCGACCACGACGGTTCGAACGTTCGCTCCTTTGGCCCGAAGGACCAGCGTTTCCAGAAGGTCGGCGTCCGGGCTTGTCCACGGCGCGTCGAAAATCGGCGCGGCATCGACAAGAACGAGATCGGCGAGCCGGCCCGGCGTCAAGGTGCCGAGCCGATCCCCGAATCCGATGACGCCCGCCGCGTTGACGGTCGCCATACGCAGCACCTGGGCGCCGGTCATGGCCGGCGTGCGCTCCAGATCGAAGCCCGGGATCCGGTGCAGCTGATGGATCAGCCGCATTTCCATGAAGGGATCCTCGTCGTCGTTGATGCTCTTGTCGTCGATGCCCATCGCCACGTTGACCCCGGCCCGCAGCAGTTCATAAACCGGCGATATGCCGTTGCGGACATGCAGGTTGCAGCTGGCATGGTGGGTGATCGAGGCGCGGCGCGCCGCCAGAAGCGCAATGTCGTCGGCCGAGATCCAGACCATGTGGCCGAAGACGGTGTTGGACGCCACCAACCCCATATCGTCGAGAACGGCCAGCAGGGAGCGCCCATGCCTCTTGAAGCCGTAGGCCCGCTGGTGCGGCGTCTGGAGGGTATGGATGTGGATGGGAACGCCGCCCAGTTGGGCCGCGCGGTCGCGGATGCGTTCCATCAAACGGACGGTGCCGCCGTGCGCCCAGCTCGGCCCCAGCAGAATGCGGGTAGTCGGCCCGTCGTACTTGGCGTGGAGATGCTCGAAGACCTCGAAGAAACGGGCCTCGTCGGCGTCCGGATCGTATTCGGTAAACGGTCGGGCCAGTTCCCGCAGATCGGGCGGCAGCGTTTCGAGGAAGGCCTTCTCGTCGCAGGCGAATCGGTTGACGTTGCGGATGGCCGGCGAATAGGCCAACCGGATTCCGGTCTCCTTGTAGGCCGCGATGGCCCTTTCGGCGTAACCCACGGCATCGGGACCGAGGTCGTCCCAACCGGTATGATGAAGCGCCGTGCAGCCGTTGGCGAGATGGCGGACCGCCGTCAGCGCGGCGCCGAGATCGGACGGCAGCGAAACGCGCCACGGCTCGTCGAGCAACATGTTTTCCAGGAAGTCGTAGCCTACGCCCGCCTGGATGCGGGTGATGCCGTAGCCGTGAGTGTGGGCGTCGATCAGCCCGGGCATCAGGATCTGGCGTCCATCGCCGACGACGGTCGCGTCGGGGAAACGACGCCGCAAGGCGTCGAAGGGGCCGGTCTCGCGCACCGTGTCGCCGGCGACGGCAACGGCACCGTCGTCAATCCAGCGGCCGATCCCGTCCTCGACATCGGTCAGGACATGGCGACCGCGGAACAGCGTGACTACGGCGTCTTCGGGCATGTTGCTCCTTGCCTTCTTAACAGCATCCCCGGGGCTGGGTCAGGATGCCGTCTCCGTGTCCTTGGCGCGGCGAAGGGGTGGACTTTTCCCAGCCCACCACCCCACCCACCGGATTGCTTAGCCCTCCCTGTCGGCGACGATATGGGTGCCGGCCTCGCCGTGCAGGGCGGGCAAGGCCTCGTCGAGATGGCCGATGATGGCGCGCTTGCCGCCGCCGTCGATGAACTTGATCGCCGCCTCGATCTTGGGACCCATGCTGCCCGCGGGGAAATGCCCCTCGGCCAGATACTTGCGCATCTCCGACACCGGCACCTCCTCGAGATCGCGCTGGTCGGGCTTGCCGAAGTTGATCGCCACCCGCGACACTGCGGTCAGGATCATCAGGGTGTCGATCTTGAGAATGTTGGCCATGTGGGCCGACGTCAGGTCCTTGTCGATCACCGCCTCGACACCGTGGCGCACGCCGCGCGAATCGCGCACGACCGGAATGCCGCCGCCGCCGCCAGCAATGACCACCGTGCCACGGCTGGCCAGGGCGTCGACCAGCGAGATGTCGCAGACATGCCGGGGTTTCGGCGAGGCCACCACAAGACGCCAGCCGCGCCCGGCGTCCTCGCGCATCGTCCAGCCCATCTGCTCGGTCAGCGCCTTGGCCTCTTCCTCGGTGTAGAAATAGCCGACCGGTTTTGTCGGGTTCTTGAAACCCGGATCGTCGGGATCGACCTCGACCTGGGTGACCAGGCCCACCACATGCCGCGGATTGCCCACCTCGCGCAGGGCGTTCTCGAAGGCCTGCATCAGGATGTAGGCGGTGGCGCCCTGGGTGTCGGCAACCAGGATGTCCAGCGTCATCGGCACCACCCGATCGCGGGCCAGGACGTTGCGCATCAGCACCTTGCCGACGGCGGGGCCGTTGCCGTGAGTGATGATCAGCTCGTTGTCGAGTTCGAGCAGAGGCAGGAGCGCGCGCGCCGTGCTGGCGGCGATTTCCATCTGCTCCTCGGAGGTCCCTTTGGCCCCGGCCGGTTGAATGGCGTTGCCACCGACTGCGACCAGAAGGCGTTTGGGAAGGGTCTTGTTGGCGTTCACGTCAATTTCTCCTTCAATCAACCCGTTGGGGAACAACGCGCCGCGCCGGTCGGCCGGAGGGCCTACAACCGGCTTCCATAGCTATCGCCGGAAAATGCCGGAAGGCGGCCGAAGAGAGTGGGGATCTCGGCCGCCTTCCGGCCCTCGGCGAGTGCCAGGGACAGTAAAAGCGCGGACTTCTGGGGGTTGAGAAAACCCGATGCGGCGACGATGTCGGCGTCATCCCTAAGGTCCATGACCTCGGGCAGGACGGCGACATCGCCAACCCGCGATGAAACCACGATGGCCGTGCCGTCCATCGCCATGCGACGGGCAAGTCCGGCCATCGAGGCAGGCATGGTGCCGGCGCCGAAGCCGGCGATGACGACACCCGTATAGCCGGCGTCGCGGCAGGCGGCCAGCGGCGCCGCGCCGCAGCCGCCGTGAACCAGCGCGATGCCGACGGCCGGAAGATCCGCCTCTTCGGCCAAGCACGAAACGAAGCGGCCGGCCAGGGGCGAGCGACGCGGCGGCTCGAAATAGGTCAACCGCTCGCCCGTGACCCGGCCAAGCGGACCGCCGGGATAGGCGCGAAACGCCTGCACCGGCAGCGACGCCGTCTTGACGGCCATCCAGCCGGGCAGAACCGTATCGTTTAGGACGACCAGGACGCCGCGTTCGGCCGACTCGGGCGCGGCTGCCACCCGCACCGCCTGGAACAGATTGGCGGGACCGTCGGCCCCCAGGGCGGTGGCCGGCCGCATCGCGGCGGTGAGGACCACCGGCTTGTCGGCACGCAGAAGGAGGTCGAGGAAAAAGGCGGCCTCCTCCAGCGTATCGGTGCCGTGGGTAACGACGACGCCGTCGACCTCGCAAGCATCGAGCGCCGCCTTGACCCGCCGGGCCAGGACGCGCCACTCGGCCGGTCCGAGGTCGCCGGACGGCTTGGCGTAGAGGGTCTCGGCCCTGACGTCTGCGATGCGGTCGAGTTGGGCGATGCCGGCGATCAGCCGGGAGGCGTCGATCTGCCCCGCCTTGTAGGTGGCGGTGGTTGCCGACTCGCCGGCACCGGCAATGGTGCCGCCGGTGCCGAGAACCAGGATCTTCGCCTTGCCCGACATGCGCGTACGCCCCTTCGGCCCGCCCGCCTCGTCAGACGCCGACGATGTTGGCGAGCAGCGACATCCGCAGCGCCACCGAGAAGCCGATCGCCTTGAAGTAAAGCTGATGGGCGCTCTCGTCGATGGCGAAGTCGAACTCGCCTTCGTTGCGCGGCAGCGAGTGGCTGATGCCTACCGTCCGGCCGGTCTTCTTCTCGATCTTCTGCAGACCTTCGAGCGTAAAGTAGTATTCCTGCATCTTCTTCAGGAATTCCTCGCGGCCCGGATCGCCCTTTTTGACGGAGCAGCCGGGCAGATAGACGAAGTCGACGCCCTTGTCGGCGATCAACTCCTCCTGTTGGGCGATGGTCAGGTCGAAGTGCTCTTCGTAGTTCGCCTTCATGCCGTCGAGCTTGTCCTTGATCACCTTCGGCGTGCCGAGGCCCGTGGTGCCGGAGTAGATGATCTTGGCGCCCATGCGGGCCAGGCCGAGGCCGAACGACTGGCCGGAGCGGGCCCGCGACAGGTCGGGGGTGGCGATCATCACGGTCATCTCGGCGAAGGGGCGGCCGATCGCCCGGTAGGCCGTGTACATGTCGAGCAGGCCCTGGGTCGGATGGGTGACGTTGCCGTAGCCGCCGCTGATGATCGGCACGCACTTGTCGCCAAGCTGCTCGATGGTCTCGATCACCGCCTCGTCGGGATGGCGCAGCACGATGACGTCGGCGTACTGGGCGGTGACGCGCAGGGCGTCGTAGAGCGACTCGCCCTTGGCCGCCGACGAACTGACCAGCGGGTTGGATTCGGTGATGACGTTGCCGCCCAGCCGGTACATGGCGGTTTCGTGGCTGAACCGGGTCCGCGTGCTGGGCTGGAAGAACTGCGTGCAGAGAACCTTGCCCTCAAGCAGCGGAACGCGGCCGCGGTAAAAGGGCTCCAGCATCTCGGCGGTCAGGAACAGGTTGCCCAGTTCCTCGCGCGAGAGGTCGTCGATGAAGGTCAGGTGGCGGCCCTTGATGCCGGTGCGCTCGACCTGCTTGTAGATGTCGCGCGGTCCGAAATCGGTGGTGAGTGTCATGGTCGTGTCTTTCCTGCAAATGGGGGTGTGCGCAGACGGCCGATCAGATGGGGGCGTCGCGGTTCATGTCCTTGCTGTAGATGTACCAGTAGGGCTCGCGGCCGGTGGCGTAGGTGGCCTGTTGGCAGAACGGGCCGAACCAGATGAAGTCTTCCTTCTTGATCTGGATCCAGTCCTCGCCCAGCAGGTACATGCCCTGGCCACCCAGCACATAGGCGCCGTGTTCCTGCACGTGCGTCTCGCAGAAAGGATGGCAGCCCGCCGCCAGGAAGCTCAGCGTGTGCATGTTCATGTCGAACGCCTGCTCGTAGGGCAGAAGGTCGCGGAGCAGCACGTTCTCCATGCCGTCGTAAATCACTTCCTTGACCGAGTGGATGTCGCCGAACACGCGCCAGGGCTTGAGATCGCCCAGCGGCACGAAGCGCTGCTTGTAGAGCAGGATGCGCACCGGCTTGCCGGAAGCGTTCTCGAACTCGATGCCCTCGGCGGGCGGCGCGAAGGCGTAGCCGCCGGCCTTGAGATTCTCGGTCTGTCCCCCGACCGAAACGCGCAGCGCCCCCTCTCCGTCCATGACGTAAAGGAAGGTCTCGACTCCGGGATCGGCGACGAAGGGTTCCGTCGTCTTGCCGCCCGCATCGACGGTGCCGACGTACTGCACGAAGCTGGCGCCGATCTTCGGCGAACAGATGATGGTCAGGCGGCAGCCGGAAAAACCGGGAACCGAATTGATGACCCGGCCCTCGGGCGGGATGACCGCGTAGCTGCCGGGCTTGATGACGGCGCGGGTCTCAAGAAACCCCACGGGATACGGCATGATTATCTCCTTTCGAACGGAAAACGCGATGACAAATCCTGCCTAGCGCGGCGCCGCCAGAACCAGCGGCTCGCCTGCTCCAGACAGGGAAAAAAGATCGCAATTGGGCTCGCCCACGCCGCCCCGGTCGATCACCAGGAAGCGCATGGGCGAAACCACCACGACCGGATGGTGCCAAACGCCGCGGCGGAAATTCACGCCCTGCGCGCCGTTGGTGAAGAACACCCGAACGGAAGCCGGATCGACCGTTTCGCCGGCCGGCGCCGCAATCACGAAAAAGCGATGCCGATCCATCGGCACGAAGGCTTGACTGCACAGCGGATGGCGTTCCAGTTCCCGAATCTCCAACGGGAAGCCGAACGGGCGGCTTTCGAAGATGCTGACCACCGGGCGATGGCCGCCGTCGGTCACGTCGATCTCGGCCAGATCGGCATGGCGCACCGTGGTGCCGTCGTTGATGGGAATCGGCGTGCCGCCGCCTACCTCGATGACGTCACCGAACGGCGCAAACCGATCACGATGCAGGGGTTCCCAATTCAAGAGCATTCGACCACTCCGCCCTGACGCCACCTGCTTGCCAAGCAGGTGCTATCCCTTGGTTGACGGCGAACCGTTCGCCATCGATATTTGTCCGATTTCCGGAAAGAATATCACTGCCGATTTCCGGGAACAAGCACTTTAATTCCGATTACCGGAAAAAAGTGTGGATTGTTGAGGAAGGGGACGGCACAATCGGCATCGGCGTGGCGGATCGTGCCGCAAGGAACGTGACGATCGGGCACCGGGGGAATGAGGATGGGCAAGGGTACGCGGTTCACGGTTGACGACATCTTCGCCGGCACTCGAGTACGGCGGACCGACTTGGCCAAGGCGCGGATTTTTCTGGCCATTTTCGAGCGCGGGCAGTCCGATACCTACACCCGGCGCAGCCTGTGCCAGGACCTCTCGCTCAGACCGGCCACGGTATCGGCCATGGTCGGAGAACTCATCGCGGACGGATTGGTCGCCGAGACCGACCGCAGCCCCACCACCGGCAAGGGGCGGCCCGAATCCTTCCTTCAGCTTCAAGCAAACCGCATGGTGACGGCCGCCATCGAGGTGACCTCGCGGACCGTCCGGGGCGCCCTGATCAACCTCGAGGGCCGCACGGTGGCGGAAAGCAGTCTGGCCATCGAGGAAGACGAGGCCGCACAGGTGAACCTGCTGACCGCCTTCAAGACGGTGGCCGGCGACGTTCTCGACGAGCGCCCGGCGGGCGCCGACATTGCCGGCATCGGCATCGCGCTGCCGGGGATTGTCGATGAACGGCGCATGACATGGATCTCGGCGGCCCGCTGGCCTCGCATGGCCAATCTGGATTTTCACGGCCTGGCCGAGACGACGGGCCTCAAGGTGCGCATCGAGCGCAAGCGGCAGTCCGAACTGCGCGCCCACTTGCAGAAC
>JAVEYE010000036.1:0-17099 GCA_034003665.1 Rhodospirillales bacterium
GTTGTCGCCGGCCGCCAGGGCGGTGCCGGACAGCAGGGCGAAAACGCATAAGGCGGTCGCTAGGAGCGTCTTTCTCATCCGTCGCCTCCATGGGACCCCCGCACATCGGGAGTCCATAGCCGTTTTAGGGAATTTGAAGGGCCGACATTATTTCACGATGTGCCCGAATACAAGAAGATGCCTGAAAAGCCACAGTAGCCGGCAAATAATGTTGTAATAATTGTCTTTATGTTGTTTTCCTGTTCCAGGGATGCCCTGATTTGCCCGATTGTGCGATGGCACACCGTCCTGCAAGGGCGTTTACAGACCTCCGACACGCTGATACATTCCGCGGCGCCGGGCCCGGGTCTGTTCCGCAAGGGGAAGTCAGGGCCTTCTGCGGCGCCTGAACACCGCGGCGAGGGAATACCGCGTCCATGAAAATCATCTCGTGCAACAGCAACCGCCCGCTGGCCGAAGCGATTGCCGCCCATCTGCATCTTCCGCTGGCCAAGGCCGTCATTCGACGGTTTTCCGACCAGGAAGTTTTCGTCGAAATCCAGGAGAACGTGCGCGGCGAGGATGTCTTCGTCATCCAATCGTCGTCGTTTCCAGCCAACGACAACCTGATGGAATTGCTGGTCACGCTGGACGCGCTCCGGCGCGGCTCGGCCCGGCGCGTCACCGCGGTGATCCCCTACTTCGGGTATGCCCGCCAGGACCGCAAGTCGGGGCCGCGCACCCCCATCTCGGCCAAGCTGGTGGCCAACCTGATCACCACCGCCGGGGCCGACCGGGTGCTCACCATGGACCTGCATGCCGGTCAGATTCAGGGCTTCTTCGACATCCCGGTGGACAACCTTTACGGTTCGCTGGTGTTCAACCAGAACATCAAGGAACGATTCGACAGCGAAAAGCTGGTGCTGGTGTCGCCGGACGTCGGCGGCGTGGTCCGCACGCGCGGCATGGCCAAGAAGCTCGACGCCGATCTCGCCATCGTCGACAAGCGGCGCGAACGGGCCGGGGTGTCCGAGGTGATGAACATCATCGGCGACGTCAGCGGCCGCCAATGCATCCTGGTCGACGACATCGTCGATTCGGGCGGCACGCTCTGCAACGCGGCGGTGGCCTTGATCGAGCATGGCGCCGAGGCGGTATGGGCCTATGTCACCCACGGCGTGCTGTCGGGCGGGGCGGTTGCCCGCGTCACCGCGTCGCCGCTGAAGAGGCTGGTCATCACGGACAGCATCCTCGCCACCGAGGCGGTACGCGAATCGTCCAGCATCGAGCAGGTCAGCATCGCGCCGCTGATGGCCGAATCGATCCGCCGCATCAGCGAGGAATCGTCGATCTCGATCCTGTTCAACTGAACAAAAGCATTGACCGCATGGCACGCACAGCGGTATTGCGGGCCGTTTTCGGCGTCGGCACCCCTGGAGGCCGGCGTCTTGCCAACAAGGAGAGTTCATCATGGCAGACCACACTGTCCTCGCGGCAGAGATCCGCGAGCGGGCCGGTAAGGGGGCAGCCCGCGCAACACGTCGCGCAGGTCGCATTCCCGCCGTCCTCTACGGCAACAAGCTGGAACCCAAGATGGTGTCGCTCGACCCCATCCAGCTGAACATCGAGCTCAACCGGCCGGGCTTCTTCAGCCGGGTCTTCGAGATCGCCCTCGGCAAGGAAAAGTTCTCCGTCCTGCCGCGCGACGTACAGTTTCATCCGCTCACCGACCGCCCGATCCACGTCGATTTCCTGCGTTTCTCGGCCGAAACGCGGGTGCATGTCGAAGTTGCGGTCATCTTCCACAACGAGGCGGCGTCGCCGGGCCTCAAGCGGGGCGGCGTTCTCAACGTGGTGCGCCGTGACGTCGAGCTGGTCTGCTCGCCTGAGAGCATCCCGGAGAGCATCGACGTCGACCTGACCGGGCTGGAGATCGGCGACTCGATCCACATCAGCCATGTCAAGCTGCCGGAAGGGGTCGAGCCGGCCATCGCCGACCGCGACTTCACCATCGCCACCATCGCCTCGCCATCGACGGAAGTCGTCGAGAAGGCCGAGGGCGAGGAAGAGGAAGCCGCCGCGGGCGCGCCGACGAGCGCGGAGGAGTAACCCCTCCCACCCCCTTGCGAGGGAGGATCAGGCATGCTGTTGGTGGTCGGCCTCGGCAACCCGGGTTCCGACTACGCCAGGAACCGGCACAACGTGGGATTCATGGCGGTGGACGGAATCGTCCACCGCTACCGGTTCTCGTCGTTCCGCGGCAAGTTCCAGGGCCATCTCGCCGAAGGCGAGGTGGCCGGCCGCAGAATCTGCGTGCTGAAGCCGATGACCTTCATGAACCGCTCGGGCGACTCGGTGCTGGGCGCCCAGCGCTTCTTCAAGGTCCCGCCCGAGAACGTGGTGGTCTTCCACGACGAGATCGACCTGGCGCAGGGCAAGCTCCGCGTCAAGCGGGGCGGCGGTCACGCCGGCCACAACGGGCTGCGCTCGATCCACGCCCGCCTCGGTCCGGACTATCGGCGGGTGCGCATCGGCATCGGCCATCCCGGCGACAAGGACCGCGTGGTCGGCCACGTGCTCAAGGACTTCTCGAAGACCGAGGCCGGCGAGGTGGAACGGCTTGTCGAGGCGATCGCCGAGGCCTTCCCTTTTCTGGTGGTCGATGACGATGCCGGCTTCATGACCCGCGTCGCGCTCATTCTCAACCCGCCGCTCCACAAGCCGCGGGACGACGCCGGCGGATCGCCCGACGGCAACGGAAACCAGCGGAAACGGAGCCCCGGCGATGGGATTTAACTGCGGAATCGTCGGCCTGCCCAATGTGGGCAAGTCGACCCTTTTCAACGCTCTGACCGAGACGGCCCAGGCCGAGGCGGCCAACTATCCATTCTGCACCATCGAGCCCAACACCGGTCGCGTCGCCGTGCCCGACGAAAGGCTGGACCGCATTCACGCCATCACCAAGTCCGCCAAGAAGACGCCGACCTTCCTGGAATTCGTCGACATCGCCGGCCTGGTGCGCGGCGCCAGCAAGGGCGAAGGGCTGGGTAACCAGTTCCTGGCCAACATCCGCGAGGTCGACGCCGTCATCCACGTACTGCGCTGCTTCGAGGACGAGAACGTCGCCCATACCGAAACCTCCATCGACCCGGTGCGCGATGCCGAGGTGGTGACGACCGAGTTGCTGCTGGCCGATCTCGACAGCCTGGAGCGTCGCGCCGAACAGACCGCCAAGCGGGCCAAGGGCGGCGACAAGGAATCGAAGGCCAGGATGGTGGTGATCGAACCGGTTCTGGAAGCCCTCCGCGAGGGGCGGCCAGCCCGCAGCGTCGCGCTGCCGCCCGAGCAGAAGCGCGAGTTGCGCCTGTTGCAGCTGCTGTCCGCCAAGCCGGTCCTCTATGCCTGCAACGTCGACGAAACGGCGGCGGCCACCGGCAACGCGCTGACCGCGAAGGTCGCCGCCATGGCGGCGGCCGAGGGGGCCGGAACCGTGGTCATCTCGGCCAAGATCGAGGCCGAGATCGCCCAACTCGCCGACGCCGCCGAGAAACGGGATTTCCTGGAAACCCTCGGGCTCGAGGAAACCGGGCTGACCCAGGTCATCCGCGCCGGGTACGGGCTCTTGGACCTGCTCACCTTCTTCACCACCGGACCCAAGGAAAGCCGGGCCTGGACGACGCACGGCGGCGCCACGGCGCCGGAGGCGGCCGGTGTCATCCACACCGATTTCCAGCGCGGCTTCATCTGCGCCGAAACCATCGCCTACGACGACTTCATCACGCTGGGCGGCGAACAGGCCTGCAAGGAAGCCGGCAGGATGCGCCAGGAAGGCCGCGAGTACCGCGTCAAGGACGGCGACATCATGCTGTTCCGCTTCAACGTGTAGCCCGTTCTTCACCATTGCGGCACCGGTCCGAACCTGGAAAACTGGCGCCCTTTCGGCAAACCCAAGATAGAGGAGCTAATCATGGCGGAACCCGGCACGCCCCCGGTCATCGGCGTCATTGGCGGAACCGGCGTCTATGACATCGACGGCCTGTCGAACGCGCGCTGGGAGAAGATCTCGTCGCCCTTCGGCGAGCCGTCGGAAGCCCTGATGTTCGGCGAACTGGACGGCCAGAGGATGGTGTTCCTCCCCCGCCACAGTCACGGCCACCGCATTCCGCCCAGCGAGATCAACTACCGCGCCAACATCGACGCATTGAAACGCGCGGGCGTCACCGAGATCATCTCGATCAGCGCCACCGGCTCGTTCAAGGAGGAACTGGCGCCGGGCACGCTGGTCATCGTCGACCAGTTCATCGACCGCACCTTCAAGCGCGAGAAATCCTTTTTCGGCACCGGCCTGGTCGGCCACGTCGGCTTCGGCCACCCGGTGTGCGCCCGGCTCGGCGACGCCCTGGAGGCGGCGGGGCGCGAGCTCGGCCTGCCGATGGCACGTGGCGGCACCTATCTGGCGATGGAGGGGCCGCAGTTCTCCACCCTGGCCGAATCGAACCTCTACCGCAGTTGGGGCTGCGATGTCATCGGCATGACCAATATGCCCGAGGCCAAGTTGGCCCGCGAGGCCGAGATGTGTTACGCCACCATCGCCATGGTCACCGACTACGACTGCTGGCACGCCGACCACGGCGACGTCAGCGTCGACGCCATCATAAAGATCCTGCATGAGAACGCCGACAAAGGGCGTGCATTGGTTCGCCAGGTGGTTCCCAAGCTGGCCCGCCGCACCACCTCCTGTCCTCAGGGTTGTCACACCTCCCTGGAAACCGCTCTGATCACCCATCCCGAAGCCCGCGATCCGGCGCTCATTGCCAAGCTCGACGCGGTGGCCGGGCGGGTGCTGGCCGGCTGACCGATCCGCCGCAGGGCCGTGCGTGGAACGCGCGGCGGTTGAGAGGGTGTGTAACTTTCCCAGCCATAGTGATACACTCATCGGCGATGACAGCCTCCCGTCCGTACGACTGGGCGGCATTCGAACCAAGCCTGGGAGGTGCCGATGTTCAGCCGTTTGCGTCGCCTGTCGTGGACCGTGGGCGGGGCTGTCGTGGCGGGGATGGCCATGACCGCCGCCGCCGTCGCCGAAGAAGCCGTTTCCTTCAAGGACGATGTCGTGCCCATCCTCCAGGTCCGCTGCATGGAATGCCACCAGCCGGGCGCCGAAGGCTACGCGCAGAGTGGCCTCGACCTCACCTCCTACGACGGCGTCATGAAGGGCACCAAGTTCGGACCCGTCGTCGTGCCGGGCGACGCGATGATGAGCAACTTCCTGGTGGTCGTCGACGGCCGGGCCTCGCAGGCCATCCGCATGCCGCACGAGCGCAAGAAACTGACCAAGTGCGAAATCGACATCCTGCGCCGCTGGGTCAATGCCGGGGCCAAGGACAACTGAGATCCCGCCCTTCGGGCGGCGTGCCGCGGCCCCGGCCCCGCCGGGGCCGTCGGCTCATGCGCCGGCGGCGGCCATGCGGCGGGCCCGCTTGAGCCAAAGGATGGCCAGGGCGGCGGCGGCGACGAAGGGCAAGGCGAAAACCTGCACGGCGTTCCAGCCGAAGAAATGCAGCACGGCGCCCGACGACAGCGAGGCCGCAGCCACCGAGCCGAACACCAGGAAGTCGTTGGCCGCCTGCGTGGCCGCTCGATCGGCCGGCCGGTAGGTTTCGGTCAACAGCGTCGAGGCGCCGACAAAGGTGAAGTTCCAGCCCAGCCCGAGGGCGACCAGGGCGACCCAGAAATGGCCGATGTCGACGCCAGCCAGCGCAACGGCGACGCAGGCCGCCAGCAGGCCGGTGCCGGCCAGCATGACGTTGAGCACGCCGAACCGCTGGATGATGGAACCGGTGACGAAGGACGGCGCGAACATGGCCAGTACGTGCCACTGGATGACCAGGGCGGCGTCGGGTACGCCGAAGCCGCAGCCGACCATGGCCAGCGGCGTCGCCGTCATCACCAGGCTCATCACCCCGTAACCCACCATGCCGCCCAACACGGCCACCACGAAGGTCGGCTGGCCGAGGATGGCGGCGAGCGGCCGGCCCCGCTCGCCTGCCTCGGCGGCCGTCGGCTGCGGGATGTCGAGAAAGGCCAGGCAGGCCGCCGACAGCACCGGCAGCCCGGCCAGCGCCACGTAAGCGCCGAGGAAGGGAATGGGCGCCAGGGCGTCCACCGTCAGCTTGACCAGTTCCGGCCCAGCCACCGCCGCGGCGACGCCGCCGGCCAGCACCAGCGAGATGGCGCGGCTTTTGAAAGCGGGTGCCGCGACGTCGGCGGCGGCAAATCGGAAATACTGGGCGAAGCCGCCGTTGAGCCCCATAAAGAAGCAGCCGAACGAAAACAGCCAGAAGTCCGCAACGTAGATGGCAAAGGCCGCCGTCAGGGCACCACAAAGCCCGATGGCGGCGCCCACCAGGAAGCCGGGACGCCGGCCGATCCGCTTCATCAACAGCGAGGCCGGTACGGTGGCGACGAGAATGCCCACCACCACCATCGACACCGGCAGCGTGGCCAGCGCCTTCTCAGCGGTGATCGTCGCCCCTACCAGGCCGCTGAGAATGATCAGCATGCTCTGGGCGGTGCTGAACAGGGCCTGGCAGGCGGCCAGAATGAGCACGTTTCGGCGGTCACGCGAGAGTGTCACCTCGCCCCCCTTTTGTACGAACGGGCCGCCGGCGGAAGCCGACGGCCCTTCGAGGCCCCCAGGCATCGGCCGCCGCTCAGTGCAGCTTGGACCACACCTGACGCTTGAGCGCGTAGAGCATCCCGGTCAGCACCACCAGAAAAATCAGCACCTTAAGGCCCAGGCGCTTGCGGGCCTCCAACTCGGGCGAGGCCGCCCAGGCGAGAAACGTGCTGACGTCGTGGGCCATCTGCTCGATGGTGGCCGGCGTTCCGTCTTCGAAATCGACGGCTCCTTCGCTGAGCGGCGGCGGCATGGCGATCTGATGGCCGGGGAAGTAGGTGTTGTAGTACATGCCGTCGCCGAGTTCGACGCCGGCCGGCGGCTCGTCCTCGTAACCGACAAGCAGCCCGTAGAGGTAGTTGGCGCCACCCTTGCGGGCCTTGACGATGAGGGTGAGGTCCGGCGGATAGGCCCCGTTGTTGGCCGCCCTGGCCGCCTGCTGGTTGGGGAAGGGGGGCACCATGCGATCCGACGCCCGGGCCGGACGCATGTACAGGTCGCCCTCGTCGTTAGGGCCGTCCTCGATCTCGTGCTCGGCGGCGACCTCGGCGATGGCGTTTTCGTCCATGCCGATACCGGAAAGGTTGCGGTAGGCCAGCCCCTCCAGGCCATGGCAGCTGGCGCATACGTTGCGGTAAACGGTGAAGCCGCGCTTCAGGGCCGATTCCTCAAAATGGCCGAAGGGGCCGTCGAACGTCCACGCCGTCTCGGGCAGGGGACGCGTCGCCTCGGCGGCGACGGCCGACCCGGCACCCAGGGACAGGGCGGCAATGGCGGAAAGAACGATGCGGCGCATCACGAAGCCTCCCCTGTCCCGAGATCGCGTCGGGTGACGGCGGCGCTGATGCTTTCGGGCAACGGCCGCGGTTTCTCCAGTTTCCCCAGCACCGGCACGATGACCAGGAAATGGAAGAAGTACCAGAACGTGGCCACCTGTCCGGCGATGACGAAGAGACCTTCGGGCGGATTGGCCCCGATGTAGCCCAACGCCAGGCAGTCGAAGAAGAACAGCCAGAAGAACTGCCTATAAAGGGGCCGGAACCGGGCGCTGCGCACCTTCGAGGTATCGAGCCACGGCAGCACCAGAAGAATGGCGATGGAGCCGAACATCAGGGCGACGCCGATCAGCTTGGCCGGAATGAACCACAGATCGAAGGTGATGGCGCGCAGGATCGCGTAGAACGGCAGGAAATACCATTCCGGCACGATGTGCGGCGGCGTCTGGAGCGGATTGGCCTCGATGTAGTTGTCGGGTTCGCCGAAGAAGTCGGGCGCGAAGAAGACGAACGACAGATAGACGATCAAGAACACGCCCAGGCCAAGGGCATCCTTGGCCGTATAGTAGGGATGGAAGGGGATGGTGTCCTGCTCGCCCGCAACGTCGATGCCGAGAGGATTGCCCGACTTGTGGCTGTGCAGCGCCCACAGGTGCAGGAAGACCAGCCCGAAGATGATGAATGGCAGCAGGTAGTGCAGCGCGAAGAAGCGGTTGAGCGTCGGGTTGTCGACCGCGAAGCCGCCCCACAGCCAGGTGACGATGTCGTTGCCGAAAATCGGGATGGCCGAGAACAGGTTGGTGATGACGGTGGCGCCCCAGAAGCTCATCTGGCCCCACGGCAGGACGTAGCCGACGAAGGCGGTGGCCATCATGGTGAACAGGATGAGGACGCCGATGATCCACAAAAGCTCGCGCGGCGCCTTGTAGGAGCCGTAATAGAGGCCGCGGAAAATGTGGATGTAGACCAGGATGAAGAACATCGACGCGCCGTTCATGTGCAGATAGCGCATCAGCCAGCCGTAATTGACGTCGCGCATGATGCGCTCGACGCTGGCAAAGGCATGATCCACATGCGGCGTATAGCTCATCGCCAGGAAGATGCCGGTGGCGATCATGATGACCAGCACGATGCCGGCCAGGGAGCCGAAGTTCCACCAGTAGTTCAGGTTCCGGGGCGTCGGGTAGTCGATAAGGTGGTGATCGACGAAGGTGAACACCGGCAGCCGGTAGTCGATCCACTTGACGGTCGCATCAATCCATTTTGGGTTCGCCATGGCCGCCCCCCTCACCCGATCCGAATGGTGTTGTCGTCGCCGAAGGTGTAGGGCGGCACGTCCAGGTTGGTCGGCGCCGGTCCCTTGCGGATGCGTCCGGCGGTGTCGTACACCGACCCGTGGCAGGGGCAGAACCAGCCGCCGTATTCGCCGCGCAGATCGCCCGACTTCTGACCCAGCGGGATGCAGCCCAGGTGCGTGCAGATCCCGACGGCAATGAGCCATTCAGGCCTCTGGGTTCGCTCCTCGTCGGTTTGCGGATGGGGCAGGGTCTCGACGTTGACCGCGCGGGCCTCCTCGATTTCCTTGGCGGTGCGATGGCTGATGAACACCGGCTTGCCGCGCCATACCACGGTGATCCGCTGGCCTTCGGCAACGGGCGAAAGATCGACGTCGGTGGACGCCAGGGCAAGAACATCGGCCGCCGGGTTCATGCTGTCGATGAACGGCCAGGCCGCCAACGCAGCGCCGACGGCGCCGACCGTGGCCGTGGTGATCAGAAGGAAGTCGCGCCGGGAGCCATCCTCGGGATGGTCGCTGGAAGCCGGAGTGGCCTTGTCGGTCATGAACACTCCTTAATGATACGAATTATTCCTAATTATTCCTATATGCACATGCAACATCGCCCCCACCGCGGGGCAGGCCGCCGTCGGGGCGAAGCATATACCGGCAAAAGATGCAAATGGGAATGACTAAGATCAAGTGAAAGGTCGTGTGAATGCGTGAAATGGCGTTTCACGCGGCTATTTTCGCGCACCACTGGCATCGCGGATACCCGAGCCGGAAAAAAACTTGATTCATTCAAATTCATGTTCATATATTCATGTATTAGTTTTCAGGAGGTCGCGGTGTCCGATGATCAAGTTGTGGAGATCGCCGAGGTGTTCCGCCTGTTGGGGGATCCCACCCGGTTGCGCGTCGTCCTCGCCTGCCTGAACGAGGCCCGCGCCGTCGGCGACATCGCCGACGCGCTGGAGGTTTCGCCCTCGCTGGTCAGCCACCATCTGCGGTTGCTGCGCGCCGCCCGCCTAGTGAGGGCCGAGCGGCACGGCCGCGAGGTCCACTACGTGGCCGCCGACGATCACGTGCGGTGCATCCTCGTCGACATGATCGACCACGTCCGCGAACCGCTAACGGAGACCGTCTGATGGCCTGCTCCTGCCACTGTGATGCCGCGCCCGCCGCCGCCGTTGGCGCCTATCGCCGGGTGCTGTGGGTCGTCATCGCCATCAACGCCGCCATGTTCGTCGTCGAGATGACCGGCGGCCTCATCGCCGGATCGGTGTCGCTGCAGGCCGACGCGCTCGACTTCCTGGGCGACTCGCTGACCTACGCCATCAGCCTGGCGGTCCTCTCGATGAGCCTGCGCTGGCGGGCCGGTGCCGCGTTGTTCAAGGGCGCCTCGATGGGCCTGTTCGGCCTGTGGGTGATCGGCAACACGGCCTACCACGCGTTGTTCCCCGGCCTGCCCAGCGCGCCGATCATGGGCGGCATCGGCTTTGCCGCGCTGATCGCCAACGTGGCCAGCGCCGTATTGCTCTACCGTCATCGCCAGGGCGACGCCAACATGCGCTCGGTGTGGCTGTGCAGCCGCAACGACGCCATCTCCAACATCGCCGTCATCGTGGCGGCCAGCGGCGTATGGGCGACGGCCACCGGCTGGCCCGACCTCATCGTCGGCGGCATCATGGCGGCGCTTGCCCTCAGTTCGTCCTACCAGGTGATCCGTCAGGCCAAGGGCGAATGGGAGCCCGCTCGGGCGTAGCCGCAGCCGATCGCCTCGGCTATCATCGCCGCCATGCGCCTGGCTCTTTTTGAACCCGACATCCCGCAGAACGCCGGCACCATGATCCGCACCGCGGCATGCCTGGGCGTGGCGGTCGACCTGATCGAGCCCTGCGGCTTCGTGTGGGGCGACCGCCATTTGCGGCGGGCCGGGATGGACTATCTGGCGCGCGCCGACCTTACCCGTCATGCGTCGTGGGACGCCTTTCTCGAGGCCAGCCGGGCGGCCCGCCGGCGGCTCGTCCTGTTGACCACGCGGGGCGCCGTTCGCCATCTCGACTTTCCCTTCGCCGCCAGCGATGTGCTGATCGTCGGGCGCGAGAGTGCCGGCGCCCCCGATGCCGTGCACGCCGCCGTCGACGCCCGCCTGCGCATCCCGATGGCCCCCGGCGAACGCTCGCTCAACGTGGCGGTAAGCGCCGCCCTTGCCCTGGGCGAAGCCCTGCGTCAGACCGGCGGCTTCGGAAAGGTCGCCTGATGGGGCGTTTCAGCGGCAAGCACAAGCGGCGTGCCGCCATGTGGTTCAAGCGGTTACGCGACGAGATTTGCGCGGCACTCGAAGCCATCGAGGACGAATTCGCCGGCGCGCCGCCCTATGGCGCCTTACCGCCCGAGCGCTTTCGGCGCACCCGCTGGGTCCGCGAGATCGAGGAGGGCGGCCGGGCCAGGGGCGGCGGCGGCGTGATGGCCCTGATGCGCGGGCAGGTGTTCGAGAAGGCCGGCGTCAACGTGTCGCTGGTGCAAGGAATCCTCTCCGAGGAATTCCGCCGGCGCATTCCCGGCGCCGCCGAGGACCCCCGATTCTGGGCCTCCGGCGTGTCGGTGGTCATCCATCCGCGCTCGCCCCGAGTGCCGGCCGTGCACATGAACACCCGCATGATCGTCACCACCCAGGGCTGGTTCGGTGGCGGCGCCGACATGACGCCGGTCTTCGAGGAGGCCGCCGACACCACCGACTTCCACGCCGCCCTCGCCGCCGCCTGCGAGGGCTATCGGGCCGGCGCCCATGCCGACTACAAACAGTGGTGCGACGACTACTTCTTCCTGCCCCACCGCGGCGAGGCCCGCGGCATCGGCGGCATCTTTTACGACAATCTGGATTCAGGCGACTGGGAGCGGGATTTCTCCTTCACCCAAGCCGTGGGCCGCGCCTTCCTTTCCGTCTACCCCCGGATCGTGCGCCGCCACGCCGCCCAGCCGTGGACGGACGCCGACCGCAACCGCCAGCTCGTCAAGCGCGGCCGTTACGTGGAGTTCAACCTGCTCTACGACCGCGGCACGCTGTTCGGACTGAAGACCGGCGGCGACGTCGAGGCCATCCTGATGAGCCTGCCGCCCCTCGCCGCCTGGCCGTGAGCGTGACGAACCGGAGGCCCCTCACACGGCCACCTCGCGCAGGCGGGCTAGGCAGGCTTCGCGGTCGGCGCTGAAGTCGCCCGCTTCCCACCATGCCTCCACCGCCTTGAGCAGGTCGCCGACGCGCGGCCCGCGGGGAATGCCGAGGGCGGCAACATCGTCGCCGCCGAGCGGAAAGGTCGGCGCCGGCCACCCGCCGGCAGTTTCCAAAAGGGCGATCCAGGCGGCGCTGCGCCCGCCTCCGCGCCGCGGCGCCACAGCCAGTTCGCCGGCCCAGGCCATCAGCACCCAGTCCCGCGCGGCGTCGGCCCCGGCATGATAGACGGCGCGGTGCAACGCCCAATGGCCCGCTTCCGGCGTCAGCTCGAAGGCAGGTTGCACAAGGCCAGCCAAGCGCGCCGCCCCGCGCCTGGAAAGCCGAAGGCGCTGGGCCAGCGACGCCGCCGGCCCGACGCCGCCGGCCAACAGGGCGGCGAGGCGGCGCAGCGGATCGGGATGCACGCCGTCCAGCCTGACGGCCGTCGATTCGAGCCAAGTCATCATGCGCAGGCGGCCGATGTCGGTCGGCGGCGGCACGACGTGTTCCAGCACATGGGTGTCGTGCATGAGCACTGCGGTATCCGCCGCATTGGGCGCCAGCAGGAGGCGGAACAGCTCGTCGCGCACCCGCTCGCCCGACAGCTTGGCGACAGTGGGCGCCAGCCGGCGGCAGGCGGCGAGTGCCTCGGCGTCCGGCGGCGGTTGGCCATAGGTGGCGTACATGCGGAAGAAGCGCAGCAGCCGCAGATAGTCCTCCTCGATGCGCTCGCACGGGATGCCGACGAAGCGCACGACGCCGTCGCCCAGGTCGGCCAGACCGCCGAAGGGATCGTAGATGTCTCCGTCGGGCGTGCAGGACAGGGCGTTGAAGGTGAAATCGCGCCGCGCCGCATCGGCCAGCCAGCTGTCGGTGAAGGCCACCCTGGCATGGCGGCCGTCGGTGGCGAGATCGAGACGAAGGGTGGTGATCTCGAACGTCGCCGTCCCGATCATCGCGGTGACGGTGCCGTGAGCGATACCGGTGGGAATGACCCGAATGCCGGCCGATTCCAACAGTTCCGTCACCCGGCCCGGCGGATCGGGAGTGGCGATGTCGACATCGTTGACCGGCCGCTTGAGAATGGCGTCGCGCACGCAGCCGCCGACGAAACGGACGTCGGCCCCTTCCGCCCTCAGCGCCGCGAAAACGGCCTGCGTTTCCGGCGCCGTCATCCAGGACTGCGGAGTGATCTTGCCGGTCGGTTCCACGGGCGGACGATCCTTGGCCAGGGCAGGCCTTGGAAGGTGGCCGGACGGCCCCGTCCTGTCAAGACGAGCGGCGATCGCCGTCCCTGGCGAAGCCCCGGCGCTCCATCGCGCCCCATTCCTTGGCGCCACGCAGGAACTGCCAATAGCCGGCGATCCGCCACAGATTGTTGATCTGGCGATAGCCGAAGTTCTCGACCACCGCGACCAGAGTCAGCAAAACGAGGTCGCGTGGCCGCGGATAGCGGTGAAGCTCCAGTTCCTCAAGGACCAACGCCCCGACGCTGATGAAGACGCCGAAGACGAAGGTCAGGGCCAGGAACGCCAGCAGATAGTCGACGCTGAGAACGCCGGCCGCCCAGAACAACGGCATCAGCACGTAGCCGACGACTTCCAGCGGCGGCCCCAGGACGTCGCTGAGGAAGAGGTAGGGATACCCCACCAGACCGGCGGCCCCATACCGCGGATTGCCCAGCATGCGGATGTGCTTGAAGAAGGTTTCCAGGGCGCCGCGCTGCCAACGGCGGCGCTGGCGGCCGAGTTGCCGCAGGGTGGTGGGCACCTCTGTCCAGCACACCGGATCAGGGACAAAGCGGATTTCGCCATCAATTCCCCGCTCGTGAATCAGGCGGTGGATCTTGACGATCAGTTCGATGTCCTCGCCGACCGTGCCGTGGCTGTAGCCGCCGACGGCAACCACCGCGTCACGCCTGAAGATGCCGAAGGCGCCGGAAATCAGCAGCAGGGCGTCGACATGACTCCAGGCCAGCCGCGCCATCAGAAACGCCCTCAGGTATTCGATGACCTGGAAAAGGGCCAGAAGCTGCCCCGGCAATCCCACCTCGACCACCTGTCCGGCCCGCACCGCGCAGCCGTTGACGACGCGGATGGTGCCGCCCACCGCCAGGACCTGGGTGGGGTCCTCGGAGAACGGCTCGACGGCCCGCAACAGGGAATCGTTCTCCAGCAGCGAATCGGCATCCATGGTGCAAACAAGGGGCATGCGCGCCAGATTGATCCCGGCGTTCAGGGCGTCGGCCTTGCCGCCGTTCTCCTTGTCGATGGCAATCAATTGCGGAAAGCGGGGAGAGCGGTAAATCCGGCGGATCGGCCGGTGGGGAACGGCCGCCTCGAACGCGCGAACCGTGGGTTTCAGGGCGAAAGCACCGATCAGTTCGTCCATGGTGGCGTCGGACGATCCGTCGTTGATCACGATGATCTCGAAATGCGGGTAGGAAAGCGCAAGCAGGGAACGGACATTCTCGACCACCGTCGCCTGTTCGTTGAAGGCGGGAACCAGCAGTGAGATGGGCAGCGTCGAATCGTTGAATTGCCGCCATATCTCGTGGCGATCGGAAACAGGCGGACGGGCCCGCAGGGCAACGAAGGCGATGACGAGTTGCATCAGGTATGTGGCGTTCTGGATCACCCCGACGACGATGACGGCGACGGCGATGACGGCGGCAACAGGGTGAAGCGCCGCGTGAAGGGTCTGCAGGTCCGGCATCACGCGGCGTCCGCCTCGGCCAGAACGGTGGCGGCGACCTCTCCCGTCGTCCCCGGTTCGGCGGCCAGCCGCTCAAGGGCGCGCAGTCCGTCTCCGCCGATTTGGAAGAGGGCGCGGGCGGCGCGGAAACGTACCCACCATTCGCCGTCGGCCAGCAGCGAAACAAGCGCCGGCACCGCCTCGACCAGCCCGATCGTCCCGGCGCAGATGGCGGCCTGGGCCCGGACCACCCAGGATTCGTCGGCAAGCCCCGTCAGCACGGCCGGCGCCGCCTTCGGGTGGCCGATCGTTGCCAGTGCCCGCATGGCTTCGGCCCTGACGTCGACCGCCGGAGATCGTGCCTGGGCGACGATGGCGCGCAACAGGGCAGGGTCCCGCGTGCCGGCGAGCCCGTAAATCGCCAGAACCTTGACCGCGTCCGGCACGTCCGCGCTGAGCAGATCAAGCATCTCCAAGGTCCGCCGGGAGGCCAACTCGCGGAAGATCTCGCGCATGGCGCGCGAGCGGATCTCGTCGCCGACGCCGAGGTGCTCGATGAGGGCGCTCACCGATTCCTCCGCCCCCGCGTCAACCAGCGCCTGCGCCACGGCAAGCCGGACGCGCGGAGAGCGGTCGGCAAGTCCCGCCCTCAAGGCCATGTCCGCCCGACGATCATCGAACAACACCAGGGCGGCAACGGCACGCAGGCGATGGTCCTCGTCGCCCCATCCCCGCGGCCGGAACAAGTCGACGGGGCCGACGACGCCCCGCGAACGCCGCCTGTTGCCGCTTTCCAGGACTTCGCAGAAAATTTCGCATCCGCCCAGCTCGTTGATCATATTGAGAAGGTTTTCGCGGGCCGAGCCTCGAACCACCCGCACCAAACTCTCGATCATGTCGCGAATGATGTCCCTGTCGTTGTCGGTCAGCTGAGAAATCAGGTCGCGACCCTCATCGGGATTCTCCAGGTACTCGAAAACCAGAGTCCGCAGAGCCTTCTGCCGAACCTCGTGGCGGCGGGCCTGCCAATCGATGACCATGCGCCGGAGGATGAGCGCGCACATGACGCAGAGCGAGACCAGCGCCAGGCTCAGGGAAATCAACCAGATGAGCGAAAGAAGCATGGCAGGGATTCCCGCCTCAGAAACGATATCCGAGGGTCGCCGACACCGTGTCGCGGATGTAGGTGTTCTTGCGATTGTCGTGGCTGTAGGCGACGGTCAATCCGATATCGGGCGTCAGGTCGAAGGTCACCCCCGCGAAACTCGATCGGGTCTCCACGGTGGCGCCAAGTTCGGTTTCCGGCGCGTCGGCGCGGCCGCCGAAAATCCGCAGGCGGTCAAGCGCCTGCCAATCGGCCCGCAGCGACCAGCCGGCGGCGCGCTTGTTGCCGGCCGCGGCGTCGTAGCTGTTGAGCCAGCGTCCGGTCAGCCAGGCCCGCCCTTCGAACAGGTACTGCTGAAACCCCGGATTGACGGTACGGACGTCGCCGGTGCCGTAATCACTGTGGCGGGCATCGGCGAAAACCTCGCTCGGGCCGATCAGGCCGCCGCCATCCGCCAACCGCAGAGTGGCGCCGGCGTCGATCGTCCAGCGCGCCAGAAAGTCGGCGGCGGGGGTTGTCCCCGCTTGCAGGCGGACCCGCAAGGCCGGCCCCAGGCGCCGCTCGACGCCGCCGCGCACGTAGGTGTCGGTCAGGCCGAAACGGCGGCTGACCTGGGCCCCGCCCAAAAACCGCGTGCGGTCGTCGACATCGAAGAACCCGTCGGCCTCCACCTCACGCCAGTTTCGGTTGGCGCTGCGCGAAAACGCGCTGTGCGAGTAGCCGAGTGCGAGGCACCCCGATTTCTCCGCCTCTTGCGCCGCCTCGGCATCCCGCATCCCCTTCTCGGCCTCGGCGTCGCCGGGAGCGACACGAAGAACCTCGGCGAACGCCGCCTTGGCCGACGACACGTCGCCGCGATAAAGGGCGAGGCGCCCCCGGAAATTGAGGGCATCGACGTTGCCAGGATATTCGACAAGCAGCGTTTCCACCTCGGCCGTCGCCTCGTCGTGGCGTCCCATCCACCCCTTGACGCGGGCGGCCGCCAGACGCAGGTCGAAATCGCCGGGCGCCCGGGCCAGGCCGCGTTGGATGGTGGCCAGCGCTTCGTCCTGGCGACCCAGGAAACCCTGCACCAGACCGAGGTGCAGGCAAACGACGGGATCGTCGGGCCGCACCTCGAGGGCGGCCTTAAGCCGGGTCTCGGCAACCGCAAAATCGCCCGCCGTGCGGGCCGCCAGCGCGTCGCGCATCAGCGCCTCGAAGTCGGCCGCGAGCGTCCCCCACCCCGAAAAAAGAAGCAAAGCCAGCGTCCCGCAGACCGCACCAAGACCGTGCGAGCCGATCACGAAGGGGCTACTCCGGCCATCAGTCGTTCGACCCGCGCCAGCAGTTCCTCGGGCATGAACGGCTTCACCAAATAGTCGGAAGCCCCA
>JAVEYE010000037.1:0-16957 GCA_034003665.1 Rhodospirillales bacterium
CGTCGTCAAGCCACCAAATGAAGGGTCGAGCGTTGGCGTTTTCATCATTCGTGAGCAGGGTGACGTCAACAAGGTGGTCGAACGCTGGCCGTTTGGTCGGGAAGCGATGGTCGAGCGTTTCATCCCCGGTCGCGAATTGACGGTTGCGGTGATGGGCGACAACCCACTGGCGGTAACCGAGATCACCACCGAGCGGGGATTCTATGATTACGACGCCAAATACGTCGCCGGCGGCTCCAGGCATCTGCTGCCGGCGCCGGTCGACGCCGAGGTCTATGACGAGGCGTTGCGGCTGTCCGCCCGCGCCTGTGCGGTGCTCGGCTGCCGCGGCGTGGCCCGGGCCGATTTCCGCTACGACGGCGACAATCTTTACCTGCTGGAAGTCAACACGCAGCCGGGGATGACGCCCACCTCCCTGGTTCCGGAACAGGCGGCCCATGCCGGCATCTCCTTCGCCGAGCTGTGCGCCTGGATGGTTGAGAATGCGGAGTGCGATCAATGAGACCGTGGACATCCTCGACGTCGAAAAAACGCGGCCAGCCGCGCCCACGGGTGAAACCCTTATGGAAAAGCGCCAAGGTTCTTGCCCTGGCTGGCGTCGTGGCCCTCGCGGGCGCGGCGGTTGGCGGCTGGTGGATGTGGCAGTCCGGCTGGGTGGCGCAGGCCGCCGCCACGGCCCGCTGGGCTGTCATCGCGACCACCGCCGACATGGGATTCCGCGTCGAGAACGTGCTGGTCGTTGGGCGCCAGGAGACCCCGCGCGAGGAATTGCTGAAGGCGGTTCGCCTGGCCCGCGGCGCCCCCATCCTTGCCTTCGATCCGGAGGCGGCCAAGCAGCGGGTCGAAGCCCTGCCGTGGGTGAAGTCAGCGTCCGTCGAGCGCCGGTTGCCCGATACCGTGTTTTTGCGGGTGGTCGAGCGGCGACCGCTGGCCTTGTGGCAACATCGCGGCCGCTTCGCGCTCATCGATCACGACGGCCACGTGATCGTCGATGACAGGCTGGAGCGCTTCTCGCAACTTTTGCTGGTGGTCGGCGAGGATGCTCCGGCCCACACGGCCCGTTTGTTGGAAACGCTGTGGCATCAGCCTGACCTGATGGCGCGGGTGAAGGCGGCGGTGCGCGTCGGCGGCCGGCGATGGAATGTGCGGCTCGACAATGGCATCGACGTGCGGCTGCCGGAAGAAAATCCCGGATCGGCCTGGACCCGGCTGGCCGACTACGAACGAACCCATCACGTGCTGGCCAAGGATGTGGGCGTGCTGGATCTCCGGCTTCCCGATCGCCTGATCGTGCAGAAGGCCCGGCAATCCGAAGAAACCGAGAGCGGGACTGAAACGTGAGCCCACGGGAAGACGATGACGGTGGAGCCAAGGGCGATAGACGAATGAAGATGAACGGCACAACTCCGAAGGTGCGCAGCGGCTTGGTGGCGGCGCTCGACATCGGAAGCACCAAGGTCGTCTGCTTCATCGCGCGGACCGGAGGCGACACCGGGCTTCAGATCGTCGGCATGGGCCATCAACTATCGCGCGGCATCCGGTCGGGAACCATCGTGGACATGGAGGCCGCCGCTGATTCCATCCGCGCCACGGTGGAAGCGGCCGAACAGATGGCGGGCGAGAACATTCGTGAAGTCGTCGTCAATCTGACCGGCGGAGAGCCCACTTCGCGTCTGATCGCCTACGAGATTTCCATTGCCGGCCACCAAATCGGCGACGCCGACCTGCGCCAAGTGCTCGACCCCAACGTGCTCAACCACGGCCGCCCGGCCGATCATGAACTGGTCCATACTCTTCCGGTGGGCTACAGCATCGACGGCCAACGCGGGGTGGCCGACCCGCGCGGCATGTTCGGCGAGCGACTGGGCGCGAATGTCCACGTCATCAGCGCCAGCAACGGCGCATTGCGCAATCTGGCCACCTGCATCGCCCATTGTCATCTCGAGATCGACGACAAGGTGGTGTCGCCGTTCGCCTCGTCGCTGGCCTGTCTGGTCGACGACGAAAAGCAGTTGGGCGTCACCCTCATCGACATGGGGGGCGGCACCACCACCATCGCCGCCTATTTCGACGGCGAGTTGATTCACACCGACGGCATTCCAGTGGGTGGAATGCATGTCACCAACGATATCGCACGCGGCCTTTCGACGCCGGTCGCCCACGCCGAGCGCATGAAGACGCTGTACGGCAGCGCCATGCCGTCGCCGTCCGACGACCGCGAGGTGCTCAAAGTGCCGGTCATCGGCGAGGAGACGGAAGCCGAAGCCAACCCAGTGCCACGCTCGATGCTGGTCAGCATCATTCGGCCGCGCATCGAAGAAACCTTCGAGATGGTGCGGGCGCGGCTGGAGGAAACCGGTTTCGACAAGGTGGCGGGCCGCCGTGTCGTGTTGACCGGGGGCGCCAGCCAGCTGTCTGGCGTTCGCGAGGTGGCCGGGATGATTCTGGACAAGCAGGTCCGGCTTGGCCGGCCGCAACCCATCCGCGGGATGGCCGAGGCGACCGGCGGTCCGGCCTTCTCCACCTGTGCGGGATTGTTGAAGTACGCGATGAGAACACCGGCGGCGGCGATTGGCTCGCCCTACCGCCCAACAGAGGTGCCCAATGGGCGGTTCGGCCGCTTCGGGCAATGGCTTCGTGAGAACTTCTAGAGGGAGAGCGTTCGACCTGACCGGTCCACCGAGGGGACAAACCCCCGGCATCGCCGCCGCCCACGGACGGCATCACAAAGGAAACACCTTGGCTTCGACAGTTTTTCGGAGGGAAAAATGAGCATCAACCTGAGCCTGCCCAACACCAGCGAAACCCCCGAGCTGAGGCCGCGCATCACGGTCTTCGGTGTCGGCGGCGCTGGCTGCAACGCCGTCAACAACATGATCCAAGCGGAACTCGAGGGCGTCAACTTCGTGGTCGCCAATACCGACGCCCAGGCGCTGGCGCAGACCCGCACCGATACCCGCATTCAACTGGGTGCCACCGCCACCCAGGGGCTGGGCGCCGGCAACCGGCCCGACGTGGGCCGTGCCGCCGCGGAAGAGACGATGGACGAAATCGTCGGTCATCTCGAGGGCAGTAACATGGTGTTCATCACCGCTGGCATGGGCGGCGGCACAGGCACCGGCGCCGCGCCGGTGATTGCTCGGGCGGCGCGCGAGATGGGCATCCTGACCATCGGGGTCGTCACCAAGCCGTTCCATTTCGAGGGCATGCACCGCATGCGCATCGCCGAGGCCGGCATTCAGGACATGGAGCAGTTCGTCGACACCCTGCTCATCATTCCCAATCAGAACCTGTTCAGGGTGGCCAACGAGAAGACCACCTTCGCCGATGCCTTCAAGATGGCCGACGATGTGCTCTACTCGGGTGTGCGCGGGGTTACCGACTTGATGGTGATGCCGGGCCTGATCAATCTCGACTTCGCCGACATCCGCTCGGTGATGAGCGAGATGGGCAAAGCGATGATGGGGACCGGCGAGGCCGAAGGGGAGCGTCGTGCGATCGAGGCGGCCGAGGCCGCCATCGCCAATCCGCTGCTCGATGACACGTCGATGAAGGGTGCTCGCGGCGTTCTCATCAACATCACCGGCGGCACCGACATGACCCTGTTCGAGGTCGATGAGGCGGCCAACCGCATCCGTTCCGAGGTGGACGGCGACGCCTTCATCATCTTCGGTTCGACCTTTGACGCGAGTCTCGACGGCAAGATGCGCATTTCTGTCGTTGCGACCGGCATGAGCGCGCAGGCCGACACCCAGCCCGAACCCCTGACGCTGGAGATGCTCAAGGCGCGGGCCATCGATCGGATGCCCGAGCGCAAGAAGGCCGTGCCCGCCGAGGCGGCCTATGCTTCGCCGTTGGGCACCGTGGTATCGATGCCGATCCCGCAGGAGCCGGCCAGGAAGGACGGGCCGGCGGTCGGTGAGGATGAGGAACCGGTGGCCGAACCCGCGGTCGCCCAGTCGGCAGCGGGGGCCATGGATCACTTCGTTCCGTCGCCTTCCGATCAGGTGCCGGCCCCGGCAGGAGCACCCTCCGTCAATGCCCGCGAGACCTTCATTCCGGCCCGACCGGTAGCCCGGCACGACGAGCCGACGGTCCGCCGGGCCGACCCGTTCGCCGGGGCGGCCATGACCAATGGGGCTAGAATGCCCGAGCGGCCGCATGCGGAAACGGCGAAGCCGCGCGGCCCCAGTCTTTTCGAAAAGGTGACGGGAACCGGCCGTGCAGCCAAGCCGAAGATCGAGCCGGCGGTGGCTCCGGCGCCGACGCCGAAGGAACAGTCCGAGATCGGAGGCCTCGATCCGCAGGACCGTTTGCAGGACTCGCAGTCGGGCGACGATCTGCTGGATATTCCAGCCTTCCTTAGGAGGCAAGCAAACTGAACAAAAACAACACGTTGCACGGAAACAATTAGAAACAAAGATTGATTTGAGTGCCATGGGGGAGATTGATACACCAAACCCCGTGGCACTCTTTCTTTAACTGCTTTCGGTCCAAGGGTTTTTCGGCGTGCAGCCGATGCCGGGAACCACCGAGGAAAGACACCGAAGATGGGATTTTCTGAGATCAGACGCCGACGGGTCGAGACGTTGACCGAGGACAGTATCGACACCCAGAAGACGCTGAAGAGCCCGATCGGCTGTTCGGGCGTTGCCCTCCATAGCGGGGCCAAGGTGTCGATGCTGCTCAAACCTGCCGAGGCCGGTTACGGGATCGTCTTCAAACGGACGGACATTGCGGGCAAGGGCGCCGTCATTCCGGCCCGTTGGGATCATGTTGTGGATACCCGTCTGTGCACCGTCGTCGGCAACGGCGACGGGGTGGTGGTTTCGACCATTGAGCATCTGATGGCGGCTCTTGCCGGTTGTGGGATCGACAATACAGAGATCGAGATCAACGGACCGGAAGTGCCGGTCATGGACGGCAGCGCCGAGCCCTTCGTGTTTCTTATCGAATGCGCCGGCATCCGGGACCTAGGCGTTGCCCGGCGCGGCGTGCGCGTGCTCAAGCCGGTTGTCGTCGACGGCGGGGCCAGCGGAGCGGCGGCGCTTTATCCGGCGGACAGCTTCTCGGTCGGCTTCGAGATCCATTTCGACAGCGTCGCGGTTGGCCGCCAAGCGCTTTCCCTGGGCCTGGTCAACGGCACCTTCAAGAAGGAGTTGGCGCGGGCCCGCACGTTCGGCTTCCTCCACGAGGTAGAACAGTTGTGGGCCAACGGCTTTGCCCGCGGCGGCTCGCTGGAGAATGCCGTGGTTGTCAGCGGCGACAAGGTGCTGAACGAGGACGGTCTGCGCTACGAGGACGAGTTCGTTCGTCACAAGGCGTTGGACGCAATCGGCGACCTTTATACCGCGGGAGCGCCGATCATCGGGCATTTCAACGGGCGGTGCTCCGGGCACGCGTTGACCAACCGTCTGTTGCGGCAGCTTTTTGCCGAACCCGACGCTTGGTGCTACGACACCGTAACGGTGGCCAGGGGCGAAGCATTGGCGGCGCCGGCGTCGATTGCCGACGATATGCCGGTGGGGCTGGCGGCGACGGGCTGAACACGGTTTTTTCGGCGATCGGAATGCGAAAGCGCCGCCTTGCCGTCTTGCAAGGCGGCGCTTTGTGCGTATCATCTTACAGACAATTGAAGCGGCCGTGGTATAGTCCGCGGCAAGGGGCGGATCGCGCTGGGCGATCATTGAACCCCGCCGGAGAATGACCCGATCCGATGACTTGTGGAAGGATCCCGCTGCGCCTCGTGGCTTTCGGTTTCGCCGCCCTCCTTGCCGCCTGCGCGAGCAAGGAGGAGCCCTACGTCGAGCGGCCGGTCGAGGAACTGTACAACGAGGCGATGGACGCCCTGCAGCAAGGGCAGTACGAAACCGCCGCGAGGCAGTTCGACGAGGTCGAGCGTCAGCACCCGTACTCTTCTTGGGCGACCAAGGCCCAACTTATGGCTGCCTACGGCTATTATCAGCGAAGCGCTTATGACGAAGCCATCGTGGCATTGGATCGGTTCATCCAACTTCATCCATCCAACCGCGACACACCCTATGCCTACTATCTGAAGGCGCTCTGCTACTACGAACAGATCTCCGACGTGCGGCGCGACCAGAAGATGACGCAGGACGCCAGGAAGACTCTTGAGGAACTCGTCACCCGCTTTCCCGAGAGCACCTACGCCAAGGACGCCCGCGTCAAGATTGATCTGACCCAGGACCATCTGGCTGGGAAGACGATGGAGATCGGCCGGTATTATCTGTACCAGGGTCATTATCTGGCGGCGATCAACCGTTTTCGCTATGTGATAGACAATCATCAGACGACGACCCATGTCCCCGAGGCGCTGCTCCGGCTGACCGAGGCCTATCTGGCGCTTGGCCTTGCCGACGAGGCTCGTCGCACGGCGGCGGTGCTGGGCCACAATTTTCCCGGCAGCGAATGGTATATCGACGCTTACGAACTACTCGAACAGAAGCGCGTCCGTCCGCAGGAAACCGCATGGTATAAATTCTGGGAAGGCGACGCCGAGCCGCCGAGGGCGGAAAAAATCGAGACAGATCCCGAAAAAAAAGAGTCCTGGTTCAAGTTCTGGTGATCCGGTCCGCGGGATGCTGCGCAGCCTGTCCATCCGCGACGTCGTCCTGATCGAAAAGCTCGATCTGTCCTTCCAGCCGGGATTGTGCGTCCTGACCGGGGAAACCGGAGCCGGCAAATCCATCCTGCTGGACGCTCTCGGGCTTGCCCTGGGCGAACGAGCCGAGGCCGGCTTGGTTCGCCACGGAGCGCTTCAGGCCTCGGTGGCGGCGGAATTCGACATCGAAGTCGACGGCCCCGCAGCCGTGCTTCTGGTCGAGCAGGGGATCGATGACGGCGGCGGCCGGCTTATTCTGCGCCGCGTCGTCGGGACCGACGGCAGATCCAGGGCTTTCGTCAACGACCAGCCGGTCAGCGTCGCGCTGTTGCGCCAGATCGGCGGGGCCTGCGTCGAGGTTCATGGCCAGTTCGACAATCAGCGGCTGATGCACACGTCCACCCACCGCGCCCTTTTGGATGCTTACGGCGGGCTCGCCGTCGATGTGGAGGCTGCGGCCGGCACCCATCGCGCTTGGCGGGCCGCTGTCGAGGCGTACCAAAGGGCCGCAGCCGATCTGGCCCAGGCTCGGCGCGACGAGGAATTCCTGCGCCACGCGGTCGACGAGATGCAGGCGCTTGCACCACAGGTGGGCGAAGAGACGGCGCTGGCCGAGCGGCGCTCCGTCATGATGCACGCCGAGAAACTGATCGAGGCCATGAACCAGGCAACAGCGGATCTGTCCGCCGGAGCCGGGGTTGAGGGGGCGCTGCGCAGCGCCGCTCGAGCCTTGGAGCGGGTCGCCGACAAGGCTGAAGGGCGGCTTGATGCCGCCCTCGCCGCTATCGATCGGGCGGCCATCGAGGCGGCCGAATCGGTCGTTCTTCTGGAGCGGGCGAGCGCCGACATGGACCTTGACCCGCGCAGCTTGGAGAAAGTTGAGGAGCGGCTGTTCGCTCTGCGGGCCCTGGCCCGCAAACACGGCGTCGAAGTCGATGGGTTGCCCGTCGTCCTCGACGACCTCAAGGCGAAACTGGGCGACATTGAGGACGGCGGCGGTCGGTTGGGCGGCCTGGAGGCGGCGGCATCGGCGGCCCGCGATTCCTATGTCGAGATCGCCGGCGTGCTGCACGAAAAGCGTCGTGCCGCTGCGGCGCGATTGGACGAGGCGATGGCCGGAGAACTGGGGCCCCTCAAGTTCGGTAATGCGCGTTTTCGCACGCGCGTCGATGCGCTGGGCGAGGAAGCCTGGGGCGAGCATGGGTGCGATGGCGTCGCCTTTGAGGTGGCGACCAATCCGGGGACGCCGCCGGGGCCGCTCAACAAGATCAGCTCGGGCGGCGAGATGTCACGCTTCATGCTGGCACTCAAGGCGGTATTGGCTGAGGCCGACCCGGTGCCAACGATCGTTTTCGACGAGGTTGACGCCAATGTGGGCGGTGCCGTTGCGGATGCCGTTGGTGAACGGCTTGCACGGTTGGCCGCGCGCTTTCAGGTGCTGGTCGTTACCCACTCGCCACAGGTGGCGGCGCGCGGCGCCCATCACTGGCGGGTATCGAAGCGGCTTGATGGTGCCGCCACCGTCACCTCGGTCGAGGCTCTCTCGGCCGATCAGCGAAAGGAAGAGATCGCGCGCATGCTGGCCGGCGCCCGCGTCACCAACGAAGCGCGGGCCGCCGCCGACAGCCTGCTTGCCGAGGGTGGGACCGTATGATTCAGCGGAATCCGCGGACGCTTGCCGTCGAGGACCTGACGCCGCTCGACGCCGCCGCCGATCTGGCGGCATTGGCGGCCGAGATCGCCGTCCATGACCGCGCCTACCATCGGGACGACGCACCGACCGTTTCGGACGCCGAGTACGATGCCCTGCGCCGGCGCAACGATGCCATCGAGGCGCGTTTTCCAGACCTGGTGCGGGCGGATAGCCCTGCTCGCCGGGTCGGCTCTGCCGTCGCCGCCGGTTTCGAAAAGGTGGTGCATGCAAAGCCGATGTTGTCGCTCGCCAACGCCTTCGATGCCGAGGACGTGCAGGAGTTCCTGGCCCGCATTCGCCGTTTCCTCAACTTGTCCGAGGTGGAGCCGCTGGAAGTGGTTGCCGAGCCCAAGATCGACGGGCTTTCGGTTTCTCTCCGTTATGAGGGCGGTCGACTGGTCCAGGGGGCGACGCGCGGCGACGGCGCAGCCGGAGAGAACATCACCGCCAACCTGCTGACCCTCAAGGACATCCCCACGCGGCTTCAGGCCGACGGCGTGCCGGTCGTCATCGAAGTGCGCGGCGAGGTCTACATGTCCAGGGCGGATTTCGCCGGGCTCAATGCCGCCCAGCGTGAGCGGGGTGGCAAGGTCTTCGCCAATCCCCGCAACGCGGCGGCCGGAAGCCTGCGGCAGCTTGACGCCAGGATCACAGCGGAGCGGCCGCTTCGCATGTTCGCCTATGCCTGGGGCGAGGTCAGCGCGTTGCCGGTTCGCAGCCAATGGGGGTTCCTGGAACTCTTGCGCTCTTGGGGGTTCCGCACCAATCCCCTGGTTCGCGTCTGCAGCGGTTTGGATGCCCTGCTGGCTCACTACGCCGAAATGGAAAGCCGGCGGGCGACGCTCGACTATGACATCGACGGCATGGTCTACAAGGTCAACCGCCTCGACTGGCAGGAGCGTCTGGGGTTCGTCAGCCGGGCACCGCGTTGGGCCATCGCACACAAGTTTTCGGCCGAGCGGGCCGAGACCATTCTCCACAAAATCGACATCCAGGTTGGCCGAACGGGCGTGCTGACCCCCGTAGCCCATCTGGAGCCGGTGACGGTGGGCGGCGTGGTGGTGTCGCGGGCGACCTTGCACAACGAGGACGAGATCGCCCGCAAGGACGTCCGGGAGGGCGATCGGGTGATCGTCCAAAGGGCCGGCGACGTCATCCCGCAGGTGGTGGAGGTGATCGACGACGAGGCCCACAGCGGGCGGCCGCGCTTCGTCTTCCCGGACCACTGTCCGCAGTGCGGCAGCCAGGCGGTGCGCGAGGAAGGGGAAGCGGCCCGCCGTTGCACCGGCGGCTTGATCTGCCCGGCCCAGGCGGTGGAGCGGCTCAAGCATTTCGTGTCGCGCGATGCCTTTGACATCGAGGGCTTGGGCGGCCGGCACATCGAGGCGTTCTGGAAGGACGGCCTGATCAAGACACCCGCCGACATCTTTCGCCTGACCGAGCGGGGCGACGAGATCGCCAGGCGCGAGGGCTGGGGACCGCAGTCACTGCAGAACCTTGTTCGGGCTATTGACGAGAAGCGGACGATCCCATTGGAACGCCTGATTTTTGCCCTTGGCATCCCGCAGGTGGGACGGGCGACGGCCCGGCTGCTGGCCCGCCATTATGGGACGCTCGACGGTTGGCGGTCGGCGATGACGGCGGCCCGCGAGACGGATTCTGAAACCTACAAGGACCTCGTCAATATCGACGGGATCGGCCCGGCGGTGGCCGGCGACATCCTCGCATTCTTCGCGGAACCCCATAACCTCGCGGCACTCGACGATCTGACAGGCGAGTTGACGGTGGATCCCTTTCGCGCGCCGGTCACCCAGTCCTCGCCGGTTGCAGGCAAGACCGTCGTCTTCACGGGCACCTTGGAAACCATGACGCGAAGCGAGGCAAAGGCACGCGCCGAGGCGCTGGGGGCCAAAGTGGCGGGTTCGGTTTCGAAAAACACCGACTATGTCGTGATCGGCGCTGATGCCGGCTCGAAGGCCCGCAAGGCCGAGGCACTGGGCGTCGCCACGCTCAGCGAAGCCGACTGGTGCAGGCTCATCGGCTGATTTCGGTCGAAACGATCGTTTGCCGAATGAACGGCCTGTCCGACCTGTCGCGGGGCCGGCCGGCGGCTGGGGCCGCCTAATGCAGTTTGCCGGGAAGGCCCTTGATCGCCTCGTCGATCAGCGCGTCGGCTTTCGTATCGCTCAGTTTCTCGGCCAGTACGCGGCGGGTCGCCTCAAGGGCAACATCCACCGCCGCATCGCGGATTTCCCGGGTTGCTGCGGCCTCGGCCTGGGCGATACGCTCCATCGCCAACTGCTCCCGCCGCTTGACCGATAACTCCAGGTCCTGGGCGGCCTTGGCGCTCAGCGTGGCGGCTTCCTGGCGGGTCTGTTCAAGCAACCGACTTGTCTCCTCGGCGGCATCGCGCTGTTTGCGCTGATAGGAGGCCAACAATTCCTGGGCCTCCTCGCGCAGCTTCTCGGCCTCGTTGACCCGCTCCCTGATGGCTTCCGCGCGCGCGTCGAGGCCGGTCGTAACCATGCGAAGCACCGCCCGTCCGGCCAGCGCGATCAGAATCACGAAGGCGACGGCGACCCAGAATTCGGGGGTCGCCCAGAACGGGTCTGCCGGGGTGCCGGCCGTTTCGGCGGCCCAAGCCTGCATCAGTTGCGCTCCTTTAGCACACGATCAACGATTTTGCCGACGACACGTGGGTCGACGCTCTCGCCGGCTAGCCGCTCGGCGGCTGTCGACGCCACTTCGACCGCCATGTCGCGAAGATTGGCCATGGCTTCATCCTTGGCCGCCAGAATGCGCTTTTCCGCTTCGGCAATCTCGGCGCCTAGGCGCTCCCCCAATTTGGCGTGATGGGCCGCCGCGTCAGCGGCCATCTTGTCGCGGGCCTTGGCGATCACGGCTTGTGCGGCGGCGCGGGCTTGGGACACGGACTTCTCGTAAGTTTCCGCAGCGGCCTGAGCTTCTCGTCGAATGGCCTCGGCACGCTCGAGATTGCCCTCGATCCGGTCCTGGCGCTCCTCGAGAATGTGGCTGATGCGCGGCAACACAATCCTCCACATGAGGACATAGAGGATCAGAAACGAGATCCCCAGCCATATGACTTGGGATGGATAGAATTCGCTGTTCAGTTGTGGAAGGTTGGCGGCCGATGCCACGCCTGTACCCGCCAATGCGGCAAAAGCCACGCTTCCAACAAGCCGAATCAATCCGCGCATGCTCACCTCCCCCGGAAGACGGTGGCCGCCCCGCCCGGACGGCGCGCCGGCACCGCCCACCGCCTTCAGCCGAAGAGGATCAGGAACGAAACCAGCAACGCGTAAAGGGCGACCGCCTCGACCAGTGCAAAGCCCAGCATGGCCAAGCCGAAAACCTGGGAGCGTGCGGCCGGATTCCGCGCGATGGAGCCGATGAGCGAGGAGAAAATGTTTCCAATGCCGGCGCCCACGCCGCCCAAGCCGATGACGGCGAGGCCGGCTCCTATCATTTTCGCGGCAATAAGTTCCATGGTCCTAATTCCCTTGTTGGTTCCAGAAGACGGTTTCGGCGGGAAACGCCGGCTCTCAATGCAAATGGATGGCGTCGTGCAGATAGATGCAGGTCAAAATGGTGAACACATAGGCTTGCAGGAAGGCCACCAGGAACTCGAAGGCGGTCAGCGCAACGTCGATGGAAAGCGGCGCCCATCCGCCCAGGATGCCCAGCGGCACGACGAAGCCGGCGAACACCTTCATCATCGTGTGGCCGGCCATCATGTTGGCGAACAGCCGGATGGAAAGGCTCACCGGCCTCGAGAGATACGACATGATCTCGATCGGGATAAGCAGCGGCGCCATAATCAGGGGCACGCCCTTGGGCAGGAAATAGCTGAAGAACCGCAGCCGGTGTCGGACAATGCCGATGATCGTAACGCCGAGAAACACGAAGGCCGCCATCGCGAAGGTGACGATGATGTGGCTGGTGAAGGTGAAACTGTAGGGGACCAGGCCGACCAGATTGCCGAACAGGATGAACATGAACAGCGAGAAAATGAACGGGAAATAGCGCCGCCCCTCGTTGCCCACGTTGTCGCGCACCATCCCCGCAATGAATTCATAGCTGAGTTCGGCCATCGACTGCCAGCGGCCCGGCACCAGCCGCCGATTGCGCATGCCAAACATCAGGAACGCGGTCACCGCGGCCACTGTGATCAGCATGAAAATGGCGGAATTGGTAAGGGATGCGTTGACGCCGCCGACCTCGATGGGCGCGACGACCTGGATTTCGAATTGATGGAGTGGGTTGGCCACCTGTATCCTCGCCCCTGGGATCCCTATCGCTTCGCCGGCCCCGTCTCCGCCGGCCCGTCGTCTTCGTCTTGCCGCTCCTCACCGGGCGGCGCCGGAGTCCCGTTCGTTTCCGCCAATCCTATCCCGCTGGCCGCCCGATAGACATTTAACACACCGGCGGCGGCGCCGAGAAAGAAGAAAACAATCAAAAACCATGGCGTGGAGCCCAGCCAACTGTCAAGCAGAAGCCCGACTCCAACGCCGACAACCAAAGCCGCAACCAGCTCGACGCCGATGCGGAACGCCACGCCCAGCCCCGACATCGGGGTCCGCAGGACCGAGCCCCTACTGCGCGACTGCGACTGCGACCGCGAACGCGCGCGCTGTAATCGGGCATTCAGATCCTCAAGCGATCCCTCTGGAGTATCGTCGCCCATCGGATTCCCGCCCATCGGGTCCTGCGAACCCGCGTCCGCTGCAACCCATGGGAGGCGGACGTTAGCGGGCGGCCCCTGGACTGTCAAGAATGAAAGACTGCTCTACAACCCGTTGATAAGACTTGAAAATCGTCGTGAAGTCCCTAGCCGTCAGGCGGTTTCCCGAAGGGCAACCGCCTGTTGCAGATCCACCGAGACAAGCTGCGATATGCCGCGCTCGGCCATGGTTACCCCGAACAGCCGATCCATCCGTGCCATCGTCATGCGGTGGTGGGTGATGACCAGGAATCGGGTATGGCCGGCTTGGCCGAGTTCGCCGACCAGGGTGCAGAAGCGATCGACGTTTGCATCGTCGAGAGGTGCGTCGACTTCATCGAGCACGCAGACCGGCGCCGGATTGGTAAGAAACACCGCGAACATCATGGCAAGCGCGGTCAGCGCTTGCTCGCCGCCGGACAGCAGGGAAAGAACCTGCAGCCGCTTGCCCGGCGGGCTGGCCATGATCTCCAGCCCCGCGTCGAGCGGAGCCTCGGAGTCGGTCAGCGCCAGATGGGCCCGCCCGCCACCGAACAGGCGGGTGAACAGTGCGCGAAAATGGCCGTCGACCTCCTCGAAGGAGGCGAGAAGGCGCTGACGACCTTCGCGGTTGAGATCGGCGATGCCTCGGCGCAACTTCTCAATCGCCTTGACGAGGTCGCCGCGCTCCTGCTGCAGGGTGGTCATCTGTTCGTCGAGTTCGACGGCCTCCTGTTCAGCCCTCAGGTTCACTGGCCCCATGGTTTCGCGCTCGCGCAACAAGCGATCGACACGCTTCTCCAAGATGTCGAGGTCGGGAAGCTCCTCCTCCGCACCCAGTTCGGCGACCTCCGCCAAGGCTTGCGGCAAGCAGTCGAGGCGTTCACGCACGCGCTCGGTCAGGGCCTTGACCGCCAGGCCGCCCTGCTCGACGGCGCCTTCGGCCCGGATCCGATCCTCGCGGGCCTGGGCCAACGCCGTTTCGGCTTCGCGAAGGTTGCGGTCGGCGCCGGCCAGGCGACCTTCCGCCTCGGCCAAGCGGTCGGCGGCGGCATTGCGCTTGGCTTCGGCCGCCTCGATCAGGCCGATCAGGGTTTGGCGCTGCGCGGCGATTTCGGCCGGCCGCTCGCTCACCCTCGCGGCCTCCTCCTCGCCCGATTTCCGACGCGCGGCCAGTTCATCCAGATGACGGCGAGCGGCCTCGCCGCGGCCACGCCAGGACGCAAGATCGCGGGCGATGGCGTCTCGCCTGGACTGGCGATCACGCACCTCGCGCAACACTGAATCCAGCGCGCTTTGACAGGCCACCTGATGGGTGCGCCGTTCGGCCATTTCGGCCCGCAACGCGGTTATGCGCTCGCGCTCGGCGGCGGGATCCGGCAGACCGTCCAGGGTTTCGCGGTTCTCGCGAATGCGTTCCGCCGTGTCGGCGCGGTCGGCCTCGATGCGCTCGACGGTCTCGACCAAGGCGCCCAGGCGGCTGTCGATCTCGGCCGCCCGCTGGCGGATTTCGGCCACCCGGTCGCGCGCCCGCGCATGTGCGGCGTCGGCTTCGTTGGCGGCGGTGCGCGCCGATTTTTCAGCGTCGCCGGCGGCCTGGGCGGCCCGTTCGGCGTCACCGGCTTTCTCGGCGACCGTTTCGGCCTGGCGCCGCGCGCCGTCCAGGCGTTCTCGCACTTCCGCCAGGCGGTTGCGCTGTTGCAGGCGTGCCGCCGCTGCGGTCGGAGCGCCCGCCGATACGGCAAAGCCATCCCATCGCCAAAGACCGCCGTCGCGGCTGACCAAACGCTGCCCCTGGTGAAGCTGCGCGGCAAGACGTGTGCCGGCCGCCTCGTCATCGACGACGCCGACCTGCGATAATCGCCGGGCCAGGGCGGCGGGGCCATCGACGTGGCTGGCCAACGGCACCGCCCCGTCGGGCAATGGCAGGGCGGCATCGTAGGGATCCAAGGTTTGCCAGCGCACCGGGGCCGGCTCATCGACCGGCGCCGACAGGTCCTCGCCAAGCGCGGCGCCCAGTGCTGTCTCGTATCCCGGTTCCACCGTCAGCTTGTCGATGAGCGGGGGCCATTTGTGCGATTCTCCGGCTTCCAGGACCTTAGCCAGTGCCATGGCCTCAGCTTCCAGGCGGGCGAAGGCCGCTTTCGCTTCATGCAGTTCGGCCATGGCCATGCGCGCCCTTTCGGCCGCAGCCACCCGATTCTCGGCGGCCTGGGCGGCCCGCTCGCGGGCCCTGTCGGCATTCTCCTGGGCCTCGGCAAGGGCCGATTCGGCGGCGGCCAGCCCCGCAGGGTCGACGGCCCGGGCTTCCAACGCGACGCGTTGCTTGGCGATCTCCGCGGCGCGCGCTTCCAGGTTTTTCCTTCGCAGATCCAACTCGTCGAGCGCCCGAGCCAGATTGGCCCGTCGCGCCTCGTCTCCGGCGACCTTGTCGGTCAACTCGGCCAACTGGCGATCCAGCGCCTCGACCTGTTCACGCACCGCGGCAAGGCGGGCCTCGGCCTCCTGACGGGCCGCCGCCTCTCCCCGCCGCGCCTCGTCGATGGTGGTTGCCTCGGCGTCGAGGGTCTTGACGGCGTTGTCGGCGTCATCGGCCAGCGACGTTTCGCGCGCGACGTCGGCGGCGATCTGGGCCAGGCGTGCCTGACAATCCCGTGCGGCCGCCTCTACTCGCCGCTCCTCCTCGTCCAGGCTCTGGCGGGCGAGGGTCAGGCGTTGCAGTTCGGCCGCCGCCTCGGCTTCGGCCTGCCGCAAGGGGGGCAGGGTGGCGGCGCATTCAGCCTGCTGGGTCGAGGCCTCGGCCGCCGTCCCGGTCAGATGAACCACCCGGGCCTCCGCCTCCTTCAAGTGTACGTGGCCGAGTTCAAGCTCGCGCTCGACGGTGCGCCAGCGCAGCAGGAAAAGGGCGGCCTCGGCACGCCGGATATCGCCGCTCAGATTGCGGTAACGCGAGGCCTGGCGCGCCTGCTTCTTCAGCGTCTTGAGCTGGGCGTCCAGGGTGCCGAGCACGTCATCGAGGCGCACCAGGTTGCCTTCCGCGCCGCGCAAGCGGATCTCGGCCTCATGGCGGCGGGAATAAAGGCCGGTGATGCCCGCCGCTTCCTCGATCAGCAGGCGGCGATCAGTCGGTTTGCCGGAAATCAGGTTGCCGATGCGCCCCTGACTGACCAGGGCGGTGGAGCGCGGTCCGGTCGCGGCATCGGCGAACAGGATCTGGACGTCGCGGGCTCGGGCCTCCTTGCCGTTGACCCGATAGATGGACCCGGCGCCTCGTTCGATTCGGCGGCTGACTTCCAGTTCGTCGGCGTGGTTGAATTGCGCCGGCGCGGTGCGGTCCGAATTATCGATCGTCAGGATCGCTTCGGCGATGTTGCGGGGCGGGCGGTCCCGCGTGCCGCCGAAAATGACGTCCTCCATCTCCGAGCCACGCATCTGCTTGGCCGACGTTTCGCCCATCACCCAGCGCAGGGCCTCGACCAGGTTCGACTTGCCGCAGCCATTGGGGCCGACGATTCCGGTAAGGCCCCGGTCGATGATCAACTCGGTCGGGTCGACGAACGATTTGAACCCGGAAAGGCGAAGTCTGGTGAAACGCACCGGCGTTCGTCCCGCTCCTACTGCGCAGTCTTCAGGGCGTTTTCGATGGCTTCTCTGAAGACCTCGTACCCTTGACCGCCGACGAGTAGGTCGTCGCCGATCCGGAAGGTCGGCGTCGCCTCGATGTCGTAGGTCTTGCTATCGGCCGTGGCGCGGTCACGGATGGCGACGAAAAGGGCTTGGTTGTTTAGGCACGCATCGAAATCGTCGGCCGACATGCCGCCAAGACGGGCCACCTTTTTCAGTTCGCTCAGGGGATCCTTGCTGCCCGCCCAGTTTTCCTGGGTACGGAACAGGACTTCGAGGAAGCCGAAATACCGTTGCG